>JBATXP010000550.1:0-6806 GCA_049673465.1 Litorimonas sp. | reverse complement strand
CCCGGACAGGAGGAGGTGATCGACACCATCCTGGCGGGCGAAAGCGTGCTGGCCGTCATGCCGACAGGGGCGGGCAAGTCGCTCTGCTATCAGGTGCCGAGCCTGATGCTGGACGGCACGACCATCGTCGTCAGCCCGCTGGTGGCGCTGATGGATAACCAGGTCGCGGCGCTTCGCGCCAACGGCGTGGCCGTGTCCTGCATCCATTCGGGCCAAGACCGCACCCGCAACGTCGAGGAGTGGCGGCGCGTGGCCCAGGGCGAGGCCAGCTTGCTCTATCTGTCGCCGGAGCGGTTGATGACCGACCGGATGATGGCGGCGATGCGCTCGCTCAACCCGCCGCTCTTCGTCGTGGACGAAGCACACTGCGTGTCCAAGTGGGGACCGGCCTTCAGGCCCGAATACGCCCAGCTATCGGAACTCAAGTCGATCTTCCCGGAGGCGCGCGTAGCCGCCTTCACCGCCACCGCTGACGAGGGCACGCGCGCCGACATTGCCGGGCAGCTCTTTTCCGGGCGCGGCAAGACCATCGTGCAGGGCTTCGACCGGCCCAACCTGTCGCTGACCGTTCGTCCCAAGACCGACCGCACGCGACAACTGTTGGATTTCATGCAGGACCGGCGCGGCGAATCCGGCATCGTCTACGCCCTGTCGCGCAAGAACACGGAAGAGCACGCGGCGGCATTGGTCGCGGCGGGCTACAACGCCTTGCCCTACCATGCCGGCATGAGCCCGGAAGCGCGGTTCGAAAACCAGGAGCGCTTCATCGCCGAGGACGGCATCGTCATGGTGGCGACCATCGCCTTTGGCATGGGCATCGACAAGCCGGACATTCGCTTCGTCTTCCACACCAACCTGCCGAGCTCTCCGGAGGCCTATTATCAGGAGATCGGCCGCGCGGGCCGGGACGGCAATCCGGCCGATACGGTCTTGCTCTACGGTCTCGACGACATCCGCCTGCGCCGCCAGTTCATCACCCAGGAGGATACGGATCCGGAGCATCAGCTGCGCGAGCACAAGCGGCTCGACGCACTGCTCGGCTATTGCGAGGCGTCGAGCTGTCGACGCCAGGTGTTGATGGCCTATTTCGGCGAGGACGCACCGCCCTGCGGGTCCTGCGACGTGTGCGAGAACCCGCCCGACCGCATTGATGCGACCGACGCGGCTATCGCGCTCATCAAGGCGGTTCAGGAGACGGGGGAGCGCTTCGGGTCCAACCACGTCATCGCTGTCGCGCGCGGGGCGGACACGGAGAAAATTCGGCAGTTCGGCCATGACCGCTTGCCCAGCCACGGCACGGGCGAACGCTGGGGCGACACCTATTTCAAATCCCTCGTTCGGCAGGCCATCGCGACGGGCTATCTGCGCGTGGACATGTCGCGCTACGGTCGGTTGGTGACGACCCCGGCGAGTCGCGACTTGGTCGATGGGAACGGTCAGTTTCTCATGACGGAACCCAAAGCGCCTCGCGCCAAGAAGGAGCGGAGTCGCAAGCGCAAGCCCGCGCCGGAACTGCTGGACGATGCGGATCAGGAGTTGCTGGCCAAGCTGAAGATGCTTCGTCGCGACATGGCGCGCGATCTCGGCAAGCCGGCCTACATCATCTTCTCCGACGCCACCCTGATCGACATGGCGCAGAAGCGACCCGTAAGCCGGGCGCAGATGCTGGACGTTTCCGGGGTCGGCGAGACCAAGTTCGAACGGTTCGGCGAAGCCTTCCTAGAGGCGATCAACTAGGCGCTGGTCGCCGAGCAACTCTCACCGACCGGAGCCATGATCTTCGCGCCGATAAGAAGGTCTGGATTCGTGTCCGGATCGTAGGTCACGGTCACGATGGTGATGCCGAACCCTTCCTCTGGCGCTTCGACCGCGCCCACAATTCGCATCTGCGCCGCCTCGACGCGGCTGCACTGGCTCGTCCGCCGGGCTTGGCCAAGCGGCTCGGTCGTGCCTTGGCTGTCCACCAACACGGCGCCGTTCGTGCCGCTGACAGCCACGCTGAACGCTTCGGAATGGGTGACCACATAGATGGCCGTTCCAGGCTGGTCCTGATTGACGCGCTCTGCGACGATCTCCGGTCCGCCCGACATGCCGGTCGACAGGGCGACCGTGGCGGCTGCCGGAATGGCGAGCAGTTCGACGGCGATCCAGAGTCCCGCCGCGAAACGGTATTTCCTGGGAACGGTCTTCAAACGGCGCAACATGGGTGACCCGATGCACGTGCCGGGCCAGACCGGTTGAGCCGCGCACGATCCGCGCCTATGTGCCGGTCATGCCGGATCAACCGACAAAGGCGGGCGTCCTGTTTTCGGGCGGCCAGGACAGCGCGACGGTACTCGCCTGGGCGCTGACCCGCTACGACCGGGTCGAGACCATCGGTTTCGGCTACGGCCAGCGCCACGACGTGGAGATGCAGGTCCGCAAGCGCTTTCTGGACCAGGTCCGCAACGACTTCCCGGCGTGGGCAGACCGCCTCGGCGAGGACCATGTGGTCGATCTCGCCGGCTTCGGGGCGATCAGCGAGACCGCGCTGACCCGCGACCGCGAGATCGACACGCTCGCTTCGGGCCTGCCCAACACATTCGTTCCGGGCCGGAACCTCGTCTTTCTGACCTACGCGGCGGCCATTGGCTGGCGGCGCGGCTTTTCCGACCTGGTCGCGGGCATGTGCGAGGCCGACTTCTCCGGCTATCCAGACTGCCGCGCGGAAACGCTGGATGCGCAGATGCGGGCGATCTCGCTCGGGCTTGACCGGCCGTTCGTGCTGAATACGCCGCTCATGCACCGGTCCAAGGCCGGAGCCTGGTCGCTGGCGGAAGCGCTGGGCGGGAAGCCCCTGGTCGAGCTGATCCGGACGGACACGCACACCTGCTATGTGGGCGAGCGCGACGCGCTCCACGCCTGGGGATATGGTTGCGGGACCTGTCCGGCCTGCGAACTCCGCGCAAAGGGTTGGGCGGAGTACACGCGCGCATGACCTATTCGGTCAAGGAACTCTATCTCACCGTTCAGGGCGAGGGCGGGCAGGCCGGGCGCGTCGCCGTCTTCCTGCGTTTCGCGGGCTGCAACCTGTGGAGCGGTCGGGAGCAGGACCGCGCGAAAGCGGTCTGCTCCTTCTGCGATACGGACTTCGTCGGGACGGATGGGCCAGGCGGCGGGAAGTTCGACGCAGATGGCCTGGCGGACGCCGTGCTGGCGGCCTGGCCCAAGGGCCGACAGGATCGGTGGGTCGTCTGCACGGGCGGCGAGCCGCTCCTGCAGCTGGATGCCCCGTTGATCGCTGCCTTGAAGGCGAGGGGGTTCTGCATTGCGGTGGAGACCAACGGCACGATCGCCGCGCCGGACGGGATCGACTGGATCTGCGTCAGTCCAAAGGCCGACGCCCCTCTACGGCAGACATCGGGTCAGGAACTGAAGCTTGTCTACCCGCAGGCGGCCAACGCTCCCGAAACATTCGCCTCGTTCGATTTCGAGCACTTCTTCCTGCAACCGTTGGACGATCCGATGCGGTCGGAAAACACCGACGCGGCGTTCCAATACTGCCTCGCCAATCCGCAATGGCGGCTGAGTGTGCAGTCACACAAATATATCGGCGTGCCTTAGGACGTCGGGCTTAGCTCCTTGGCCGCGTGGCGGGAGAACCTCGAAATGGCGCGGTTCGCGTCCGTCCAGGTTCCGTTGGCTCGAAGGAAGCCAGGGTCCTGGAAGGTTTCGAACCAGCGATAGCGGAGCGAGCCTTCCGACTGCCCATCGGCTCCAAGAACTTCCGCGCTGAGTTCCGCGCCGCCAATGCCGAAACTCTGGAAGCTGAGGCCAGGTTCGCGGCTCAACTGCTCGAAGGTCGGGCGGTTGTTCTTAACGTCTTCGAGCGTGACTTTAAGAACGGTCGGAGCGTCTTCACTTATGGCGATGCCGCGCTTGGCAAAGTCTTCGGTCAGTTCCTCACGGACTTCTTCCAGAAGCCGGTCGAGGTCGCGTTGGCCATAGAAGCCATTGCCCGAGAAGCCGGAGCGAGAGCGGATACCCCCGCCACGCTTGGCGATGTCGCGGGGAAGATTGTCGGCGCGGTGCGCCAGATCCTCGGACAGGACCACTTCGATGGAAACGGGCGTCTGGACCGGAGCCGCCACGGTGGAGTCGAACCCACGCGATTTGGCGGACGCCGATAGGGGGGCGAGGAGGAGGGCGGTCGTGGCGAGGGCAAGGGTCGTGCGGCGCATATCGGTCTCCATGTCTTTGACCCAATATAGCAACGCAGAGGCGGAACGACAAATCACGGACCCATGAGGTGGGTCCGATGCATGCCGATCAGGCGTCGATGACGACGGATACGATGTTCTTGGCGCGGCGAATATTGTCGAGCTCCAGGTCCAGGCGTGCGGCGTTGATGTCGCGCGATGTGGTCACCACCTTGCCCGTCAGGTCGACGGCCTGCGTCGTCACGGTCAGCACCTTGGCGGACGTGTCGAGTGCGCTGTCCGTAATCTTCACCGGGACGGTGCCGACATAGTAGACGCCCTTGCCGGTCGCCACCGCACTGCGACCCGCGAGCTTTGCGGTGCCGAGGACGCCTTTTCCGGCCATCTTGCCAGTGTGGTAGGTCGCCTTGAACGGCAGGGCGGCGGCCTTGCCGGTCGTTTTCGCGACCGTCATGCAGCCCGACAGGGCGAAAGCGGCGGCAGCCGCGATGAGTAAGGTGCGCATTCCATTTCCCCAGTTTGGCCGACGGATAGCAAATCGGCCTGAATGCCGGATTAATCAGCGCGCCTCGCGCCACCAGCCCCAGGCGAGCGCGACGAAGAAAGCCAGGAAGAAGACCAAAGGCGGAGCTAGCGGACGGCGGCTGGACCGCGTCACCGTGTAGGCATCGTTGTCGCGCAGGCCCATCCAGTCCCGCCCCGACAGGTCGCCGGAACGGACTCGCCGGATCGCGGGCAGGTCGTCGGCGGACAGGCCGATCGCGCGGGCCAGACCGCCCGTTTCCTCGGCCAGCGGCGAAAGGCGGTCGAGCGTTGGCAGCAGTTCGGCGAACTCCACCGGGTTCAGCATCCCGACGGCCGCGATGGTCGAGAGGTCGCCGTGGGAGAGCCGATAGGCACCGAGGCCGCCCAGCGCAGCCGTGCCGGTATAGTAGCCGGGTTCGACCTCGTTCATCTCGATGGTCAGCGCCGTGCCGTCGGGGCGGACCAGCTGCGCCGTCGCGGGCGCGACGTCCAACGTTCGCCGCTCCACCACGAGCTGTCCATTCTCGGCCCGCGCCGTCAGGACTTCGGCGTCCAGATCCGGTTCGCCCAACAGCCAATGCGCCGTCCGCCGGAACATCTCCCGGTAAGGCCCGCCGCCCTCATGGCCCTTGGCCCAGAGCCAGGCCTGATCGCTCATCAGCATGGCGACGCGACCGTCGGCGATGCGGTCGATGACGAAGAGCGGCGTGCCGTCCGGACCTTCCATCAGCACGTTCCCGCTGATGGGGTCGTTCTCGATGGCGCGGTACCACGGCCCCCAGCTTTGGTCGTCGCGCCCCGCAAACGATCGCGTAATGGGGTGCAGGCGACCCTTGTCGTTGAGTTCGGGCCGGAAGGCCTCTTCCATCATCTGCCCGGTCGGACGGGTCGGCAGGACGCTGGCGAGCGGCGTCAGGAACAGGCTGTCGTCGGTCGGAAAGGCGGGACCAGTCGCAAGCAGCAATGCGCCCCCATCCTCGACGTAGCGGGCGATGTTGGAGAAGTAGCGCGGCGGAATGGTCGGTTGCGCGATCCCGCGCGGCGTCGGAATGTCGCGGCGCGTATACTGGTCGAAGATGATCAGGTCGAAATCGTCCAGCCTCTCCTCGAAGAGCTGGCGGCGCGGGAACTGGATCAACGACAGCTCGTCCTCGCGCGCGTTCGGCGACTTGACGCGTGGTTGCGTCAGGATGGTGAACTGGACGAGATCGATGGATGGATCTGACTTCAACAGATTGCGCCAGGCCCGCCCGCCAATGTGCGGCTCACCCGTGATGAGCAGGACGCGCATCCGGTCGCGAATGCCGGAGATTTCGGCGACGAACAGATTGTTGTTAAGCGTCAACTCCCCACCGTCTGCCGCGGCGACGACCATCTCCACCGTATTGCGGCCACGCCGCTCGATTTCCAGCGGAATATTGACGGTCTGCCCGATGGTGATGGGAAAGCGGGCCTTGCGCTCGCCGTTCAGGCGGACCTCGATGGTGGCGCGTTCGCCCTCGAACCCGGGATCGTCAACCCGCAGGTCGAACCCAGCCGTTTCGCCGACCACGCCGAACTTCGGAGCCGTGACCGCGGAGATGCGCCGGTCGCGCGCGTCCGGATCGCCAATGACGAGGGCGTGGAACGGCACGCCCTCCGGCATAACTTCCGAGGTCGCTTCCGTCACGTCATGGACCTGCCCATCCGTCAGGGCGATGACTCCGGCCAGCCGCCCGGAGGGCACGGAAGCCAGCGCATCGTTGAGGGCGCGCACCAGCCGCGTTCCGTCCGCGTCGGGCGGGATGGTGACCGACACGATATCAATGGGGCCGTCAACTGCGATCGCCTCGCGCAGAGCGTCCTCGGCCGCGGCAGCGACGTCGTTGCGGGTCTCCAGCGTCATGGATTCCGATCCGTCGACCAATAGCACGGCCGTGTCGGGCAGGGGTGTCCGGTCCTCGCTCACCAGCTGAGGTCCGGACAGGGCGAGCCCGAGAAATAGGGCCGCGACCATGCGCTGGAAGCCGGAGCGCAGGTTCATGGGCCCGGCCGCGAGCGCAGCGACGACCGCGAGCCCGACCAGCGCGCCGACCCAAGGCC
>JBATXP010000549.1:0-5667 GCA_049673465.1 Litorimonas sp. | reverse complement strand
GCTCACCGGTTTCGCCGCCGTCCTGCACTGGGGATCGGAGGCCGACCAGCGCGCGGCCCGCATCGCCCTGTCGGACCGCGACGGCCCGATCCTGCCGCTGATCGTCAGCGACGATGCGCTCATGCTGGTGCGCGAAGAGCATGTGTGCATCGACACGACGGCAAGCGGGGGGAATGCGGAGTTGCTGGCGGCGGCGGAGTAGCATCTTTTCTCCGCTCATTCCCGCGAACGCGGGAATCCAGTGGCTCGCCGACCCCTCGGCTGGCCCGGCTTCTTCATCCACGTCGAGGTCATGGCAAGGACTGGATCCCCGCGTTCGCGGGGATGAGCGGATGGAGAAAGACAGGAGGAAGATTGTGACCGCACCGTCCGTGGACGGGCGCGCTTCGCGCGGCTGATGTTGGGTGTCCCCCTCCACCGAAACGCGATGGAGGGAGCGAAGCGACCGCGCGTTTCGGTGGAGGGGGACAAGCATGTGACCGCCCGCAGGCGGCCCACCGCACGATAGCGGGATGTCGCGCGGGGCGCGCGATCCGGACCGCATTGCGGCCCGGCACGCCGCTGCGAACATCCAAAGGGATGTTCGCTGAACGCGGCGTGCCCTTGCCTTCCCCGCCCGTTCCCGCCAAGGCCCGGCGCGATGCGTGGTCCCGATCCGTCTCCTCCCTCCCGCAAGCGCCTGTCGCCCGAAGCGCGGCGCGCGCAATTGCTCGACACGGCCGTGGACGTGTTCGCGCGGATGGGGCTGGAGCGCGCGGGCCATGGGGATATCGCCAAGCGGGCGGGCGTGTCGACCCCGACCGTGTTCAACTACTTCCCCACCCGCGACGCGCTGGTCGCCGCCGTGCTGGAGCGGATCGAGGCCTGCGTGGACGAGATGTTCGAGCGCGTGCCCGAACGCTGCGAGGGTCGCCGCCACCGCATCCTGCAACTCGCCGCCGCCTTTCGAATGCTGGTGGAGGAGCGGCCGTCCGAGACCAAGACTTTCCTGAAATGGGGCGTGTCGTTCGACCCCGCCATCCGGCCGCTCTACCTCGCCTATCAGGACGGGCTGCTGGACCGGCTCGTCGCCATCCTGCCGGACAATCCGTCCGACGCGGCCCAGGCGCGGGCCGAAGCGCGCATCCTGCTGGGCGCGTCCAACCTGTTCGCCGGCATGGCGTTCGACGATTTCCAACCGGACGAGATGGTCGGCTTCGTCGGCCGCATCGCCGATGTGCTGAGCTAGGGCTTCATGTTTCGACACTGTCTATTGGCGGGAAGCGCGCTCGCCGCGTCCGCTCTCGCGTCCAACGCCTTCGGTCAGGAGGCGTCGGACGTATTGGAAGCCCCGGACGGGGATACGCTCCTGCGTCTGGTGGAGCGGGTGGAAGACGAAGTCCTGGTCACGGACCAGCTTCGCCGCGTGGCCGATCAGCCCGAATCCATCGACATTGTGCCGGAGGTCGAGACGCGGCTGCTGGTTCACCCAGCCGAGGCGCTCAATGCCGTGGCGGGCGTCAACATTCACCGCGGCTCCGGGCAGGAACACCTGACCGCCATCCGCTCGCCCGTGCTGACGGGCGGGGCGGGGGCGGGGAGCTTCCTGTTCCTGGAAAACGGCGTGCCCCTGCGCGCGGCCGGCTTCGCCAACGTCAACGGCCTGTTCGAGGCGGGCACCGAGTTCGCGCGCCAAGTCGAGGTGGTCAAAGGGCCAGGGCCTGCGGAATACGGCTCCAACGCGGTGCACGGACTGGTCAATGTGGTGACGCCCGCGCCCGGCAGTGGCAGCCGCGCGACCCTCATCGGCAGCACGGAAGGCTATGGTCGCATCTCGGTCGGGCACGACGTGACGGAGTCCTTTCGCGCCTCGCTCAGCCTGGCCCACGACAGTGGGTTCCGCGACGAGTCCGGCTTCGACCAGCAGAAGGTGGAGCTGCGGTTCGCGAACCGGGTCGGCGCGTGGGACGTGGACGCGGTCGCGGCGATCAACAATCTCAATCAGGAAACGGCCGGATTCCTGCAAGGCGACGACGCCTATCTGGACGACGATCTGCGCTTTACCAATGCCTTTCCCGAAGCCTTTCGCGATGGGCGGAACTACCGCGCGCAGGTCAAGCTCGCCCGCGATCTGGGCGACAACACCCTCGTCCTGACCCCCTATGCGCGCCGGGCGGAGCTTCGCTTCCTGCGCCACTTCGTGCCCGGCCAGGCGCTGGAAAAGAACGGCCACACCAGCTTCGGATTGCAGACCGCGCTGATCGGATCGGACTGGTCGGTCGGCGTGGACGCGGAAGTCACAGACGGTTTTCTCTACGAATTTCAGGACAACCCGTCACGCTTCTCCTTCGTGCAGGGCCTGCATTTCGACTATGAGGTCGGGGCGACCGTGCTGGCCGCCTATGCGCAGAAATCGTTCGAGTTGGACCGGCTGACGGTCGATCTGGGCGCACGGGGCGAATATACGCGCTACGACTACGACACGCGGGCCGCGCCGGGACGCAGCGGGCGCTTCGTGCGCGCGCCCGACCGCACGGACGATTTCTTCACCCTGACGCCCAAGCTCGGCCTCACCTACGACGCCGCGCCGGGCGTGACCCTCTTCGCCCGCGCCGCCCGCGGCTCCCGCGCCCCGCAGACGACCGACCTCTACGCCGTCGTGCAGAACCAGGAACCGGGCGAAGCGGACGTGGAAACGCTGGACAGCCTGGAAGGCGGCGTGCGCTTCGGCACCGGACCGGCGCGATTTGAAGTCGCGGCCTACACGATGTGGAAGGACAATTTCTTCTTCCGCAACGCCGCCGGCTTCAACGTGACGGACGGCAAGACGCGGCATACGGGCGTGGAGTTTTCCTTCGCCGCGCCGCTCACCGACTGGCTCACGGCGTCGGGCGAATGGGCGGTCTCGAGCCAGACCTACGCCTTCGACGATCCCGCCAGCGGCATCCGCGACGGGCTCGACGTGGATAGCGCGCCGAACACACTAGGGACGATGCGGCTGATCGCCGACTGGGACCGGCTGGGCGCGCAGATCGAATGGCGGCATGTGGGGCGCTACTTCACCAACGAGGCCAACACGCGAAGCTATCCGGGGCACGACGTGTTCGTAGCGCGGGGGAGCTATGCGCTGTCGGAAACCTTCCGCCTGTTCGGCCGCGTGGATAATCTGTTCGACGAAAAATACGCCGACCGCGCGGATTTCGCCTTCGGGAACGAGCGCTACTTTCCGGGGCGGCCGAGGACGCTGTTTCTGGGGGTGAGCGCGGAATATTGAAGATGTGACCGTCCCCGGCATTCATTTCCGGGGTCTGATATCCTCATGCCTCACAAGCAGAGGGCAGACCGATCTTCTCGTCGTGTGATTGCTGCTTCGAGCAGGCCCCGGCAATGAATGCCGGGGACGATTGTAAAACTAGTCGTGCCGCTCGCGTCCTTCGGACGGTTAGCGAGTTTCACCTACGGCCCCCTGCGCCTTCGGCTCCGGGAGCGGTGAAATCGCTGTGGCAACGGTAGGGGTTTCATTTATAGCGTCGCTCCTATGCACATCCCAGACGAAAAACTCCGCCAGGTCGTGGACCGGTTCGCACAGATCGAGGCGCGCATGGGCGCGACCACGGATGGCGACGAGATCGTGCAACTGGGCAAGGACTATGCCGAGCTGAAGCCCGTCGCCGAAGGGGTGCGCCGCCTGCAGGAGGTGCGCGCGGAAATGGCGGACCTGGAGGAGATGGCGGCTGACCCCGAAATGGGCGCGATGGCCAAGGACGAGCTGCAGGTTCTCAAGGACTCGCTGCCCGAGCTGGAGCGCGAGGTCTCGCTGCTGCTCCTGCCCAAGGACAAGGACGACCAGGCCTCCATCGTGCTGGAAATTCGCGCCGGGACCGGCGGGGACGAAGCGGCGATCTTCGCCGGCGACCTGTTCGCCATGTATCAGCGCTATGCCAGCCTGCAGGGATGGCGCGTGGAGGTGGAGAGCGAGACCGAGGCCGACATGGGCGGCTTCAAGGAGATCAGCGCCTCCGTCTCCGGCACGGGCGTCTATGGCCGCATGAAGTTCGAGAGCGGCGTCCACCGCGTGCAGCGCGTGCCCGTCACGGAAACGCAAGGCCGCATCCACACCAGCGCGGCGACCGTGGCCGTGCTGCCCGAGGTGGAAGACATCGATATCGGCTTCAACATGAACGACGTGCGCGTCGACACGATGCGCGCCTCCGGCGCGGGCGGGCAGCACGTCAACAAGACGGATTCGGCCGTGCGCATGACCCACGTGCCGACCGGCGTGGTCGTGCTGTGCGACGCGAAGTCCCAGCACCAGAACCGCGCCAATGCGGAGCGCCTGCTGAAGATGAAACTCTACGACATCGAAAAGGCCAGGCAGGAAGCGGACCGCGCGGAAGAACGCGCCGGGCAGGTCGGCTCCGGCGACCGTAGCGAGCGCATCCGCACCTACAACTATCCGCAAGGCCGCGTGACCGACCACCGCATCAACCTGACCCTCTACAATCTCGACAAGATCGTGGCGGGCGACGCGCTGGACGAGGTCATCGGCGCCCTGATCGCGGAAGACCAGGCGGCGAAACTGGCGGAGATGGCTTAGCGGGAGCTAACCCCAAAGCTCTCCCTACCCGCCCGAACGGTCCGCGGCGCAGCCCGCGGCGGCGGACCCGTCGCTGATCACGTCGCCCGCGCAGGCGAGCGTCTCCCGGTTCTGGTCGGAAAACGTGTTCAAGCCGACCATGATCCCGACCGCGAGCAGGCTGACGAGCAGGGCGTATTCGATGGCCGTGGCTCCGCGTTCCGAGCGGGCGAAGGGCCGTCGCCGCAGGGCTGGCAGCCCCGTCGCGATGATTTTTCGTAGTCGAGACCCATCCATGCCTATGCGTAACCGCCTATCTTTTCGGGAAGGCTGACCGACGGGGTTTGCGAACCGTTAAAGTGTCCACCCGCCCAAGTGGGCTGGATCGCCGCGATCTTGACCTTGTAGGACGCGGCGTCCACTCCGGCGGCATGACCCGTCTGCTTTCCCTCGCCGCCATCTTGCTCCTGACCGCCGCGCCGGCCCTCGCGCAGGACGCGCCCGCCTGCGACGCGCAGTCCGAGTTCGCCCTCATCGTCCATGGCGGTACGTCTTCCGGCGAAGCGCGGCCCGAACGGCTGGCCTTCATCGAGACGATGCTGGGGGAGCAGCGGGACGCGCTGAGGGGAGGGGCTTCCGCTCTGGACGTGGTGGAGGCCGCCATCGTCGCCATGGAGGATAGCGGCCTGTTCAATGCGGGCCGCGCGGCCATCACAAATGCGGGCGGCTTCGTGGAAACGGACGCGTCGATCATGGACGGGCGCACGCTGGATGCGGGCGCGGTGGCCTCGCAGCTGACCTTGAAGAACCCGATCCGGGGCGCGCGCCTGGTGATGGAACGGACGCGCCACGTCATGATGGTCGGCGACCGGGGCGAGGCGGCAGTGGTCGGGCTGGGCGCGGAAACGGTGGAGCCGGAGGCCTATTTCACGCGAGCCATCGAAAAGGCCGCCGAGCCGAAGGAGCACGGCACGGTCGGCGCGGCGGTGCTGGACCGCTGCGGGGATCTCGCGGCCGGGACCTCCACGGGCGGCTATGACAGCAAGATACCGGGCCGCGTCGGGGACAGCCCCATTATCGGCGCGGGCGTCTATGCGGCCAACGGCGTCATG
>JBATXP010000548.1:0-20568 GCA_049673465.1 Litorimonas sp. | reverse complement strand
CCCAACGGCCACATCGTGCCCGCCCTGCTGGCGGGCAACACGGTGGTGTTCAAGCCGAGCGAACTGGCCCCGGGCGTTGGCGACCTTTTCTCGGAGCTGGGCGAGGCGGCGGGTCTGCCGGACGGCGTGCTGAACGTGGTGCAGGGCGGACGCGACACGGGCGCGGCGCTGCTGGACGCGGACATTGATGGCCTGCTCTTCACGGGCAGCGCGCAGACCGGGACCTTTTTCCACCGCCATTTCGCCGGGCGGCCCAACGTGATCCTGGCGCTGGAGATGGGCGGAAACAATCCGCTGATCGTTCACGATGCGGCCGACGTGGAGGCAGCTGCCGACATCGCGACCGTGTCCGCCTTCATCAGCGCGGGCCAACGCTGCTCCTGCGCGCGACGCCTGATCCTGCCGACCGGCGCGTTCGGCGATGCGGTGCTGGAGCGAATCCAGGCCCGGATCGCGGATATGCGCATCGGCGCGCCGGACGCGGACGTGTTCATCGGCTCCGTCGTGTCCGAGGGCGCAGCCGTGGCGGCGGTCGAGTTCGAGGCCGATCTGCGCGAGCGGGGCGGGCGATCGCTCGTGGCTTTGGAACGCGATGGCGCATTCCTGCGGCCCGGCCTGATGGACGTGACCGGGGTCGATGCCCCTGACGAGGAGATCTTCGCCCCCTTCCTCCAAGTGTACCGCGTGGACGGAGTCGAGACCCAGATCGAGCGCGCCAACGCCACACGCTTCGGCCTGGCGGCGGGACTGGTCAGCGACGATGCGGCTCTATGGGACCATGTGCGTCTGCGCCTGCGCGCCGGCATCGTCAACTGGAACAAGCCCACCACAGGCGCGGCCAGTTCCATGCCGTTCGGCGGCCCCGGCCTGTCCGGCAACTTCCGGCCCGGCGCCTACTACGCCGCGGACTATTGCGCCTGGCCGCAAGCCAGCCAGATCGCGAACAAACCCGCGAGCCCGGCACTGCCGAACTTCTAACCGGTCCCAGCGTCGTCGAGATCGGGATGGATGAAGGGGAAGTCGAACGTCCAGGAAAAGCCGTCGGGGCCGTTGACCATGGCCACGGTTCCCCCGGTCTTCTGTTCCGGCACGGCGGTCAGCAGGGCAAGGGATAGGCCGGTCGGCATCTCGGCCGTCTCGCGGGGCGTGGGTTCCGTCCAGGTCAGCCGCATTCGGTCGTCGCCCTGTTTCAGCGCCACGAGGTCGGCCTGCACGTCCCGGCGCGATAGCTCGCCTAGCGCCAGCATCAGCGTTTCCACATGGTCCGACGGGACGCTGACCGGATCGAACCGGTAGCTCGCCAGCTTGGCCGGGTCGTGAACACTCGCCTCTACCACGTCCTGGATCGGTACCCCGAAGAAGAGATAGCGGTAGGATAGAGAGTGACCTTCGCGGACCCGGTTCAAGCGGTCCGAAAGGGTCCGGCCCGTCTCCTCGGCGTCGGTATGGGTGGCAAGAGTGCGCATCACGGTGAAGCTGTTGCGCAGGCGGTGCGCCAGATCGTGGGCGATGTGCTCCGCCGTTTCGCTCTCGCGCCGCCGCTCCGTCACGTCCACGGCCGTGACCAGAATGGCGTCGGGCTGACCGTAGGGGGCGAAGAGCGGGGTGAGGGTGAGGAGCATCACTCCCATCTCCCCGTCGGCGCTGCGGTAGAGCCGTTCCTTGGAAACCTTTTCCCCGCGTTGCGCCCGGCCCAGCATGATGAGGATGTCGGCCCGCGATTCTTCCGAATAGTTCCACCACGGCCCGGTCTCGAAGGAGCGTCCGATCCAGTCCGTGCGCCCGTCGATCGGAGTGCCGAGTGGGCCGAAATTGCATTCCAGCACCTCGCCGGACTCGCTCAACAGGCCCGCGAAAAGCGGCAGGCTGGCAAGCAGGAGGCGCGTGCGCCGAACTGGCGACTGAAACACGCTCGGTCTGACGATCGTCGGGCCGCTCAAGGCTGGAAGCCCAGGTCGGGCGACAGCCCGTGACCGGACTGCGGTTCGGCGAGCGGGAGTTCGAAGCTCCAGCTCAGCCCCTCTTCCGTGTTGAGCATCTGCACCGTGCCGCCCGTGACCTGCGGGAACAGCTTGTCCGCGAGGGTGAGGCCGAATCGCGGCGACAGAACGGCCGGGACCGGCGGGCCGCCATCCTCGATCCAGTGCAGTTTCAGATGCTGCCCCATAGGGCCGTCCGCGATCTCGGATTCGATAAAAAGCCGTCCCGCCCGGTCCGGATCGCTCAGCGATCCATGATCGCGGGCATTGTCGACCAGTTCCGACAGCAGCAGCGCGACCAGCGGGACCATGTCCATGGGCACGGCGCCTTGCGAGAGGGACAGGCGGACCCGTTCGCGTCGCTCCGCACTCGGCAGGGATCGGAGCGCGAGCTTGACCAAGGTCGCGATGTCCACTTCGTCCCTGTCGGGATTGCTGACCAGGTCGATGACGGAGGCCAGCGCGTCCAATCGTGCGGAGAGCCTGTCGCGCTGGATGCGCGACCGTCGGCCTCCCGCGACCGGACTTTCTTGCGTGACCTCGATCACCGTCTGGGCGAGGCTCAACATGGTCTCTATGCGCGTGTTGGCGGTGGAGAGCCGCGTCTTGGTCCGGGGATCGCGGGCCGGAAGGCCGTTATCGTCGCAATCGACGAGGCTGATGGCGATCTCGTCGATTCGCCCGGTTTCCTCTTCGATCGGCGTGAGGGTCAGCAGACCGCGCGCGAACGTGTCGACGGGGGCGGTGCTGTCCTTGAGATAGCGCCGCTCGACCTGGACGCGCTGCCCGGTCGCGGCCCGCTCGCACAGATCGACGATCTGTGTGACGGAATCGTGGGAATAGGCGAAGGCCGGCAGCGCCCAGATAAAGGTTTCTTCCGTGTCGGGGCGCGTCTGGGTCAGGTGACCGTCCGAGGAGGCGAAACCGGAAAAGGCCGGCAAGGCGTCGATCAGGCGCGCGAGACGCCGCCGCTCGAGCTGCTCCTTCTCCGCCTGTTTGTCGACACCGTTCGCCACGCCGAGAGATCCTTTGCCACGATTTCGTCTATTCGGTTTTTCCGTTTTAAAGCAGAAGAAAACGAAACACGGGTGAACGTTAGCGGGTTTCTGCGAGTCGCGCGATGCTTAACTCCAGCTTCCTTTTGTCCGGTTTGCGGCCGCGCGGCGATCGGCGCTGCCCGAACCTATTCCGCAGCCGTCGCGTAGAGGCTCGGCCCGATCAGCTGCCGCGTCAGGTCGACCCGACGGTCGAGTTCAAAGCGTCGGGCGAGCGCGTCCTCGTCCAGATAGGTCACGGATTGGCGGCCCGCTTGCACCAGCTCGTCGGTCTCCAGCGTGCGGAAGGCTCGGTTCACGGACACGTTGGTCAGTCCGAGGATGCGTCCGATCTGGCTCTGGGTCAGGGGGAGGGGCAGGGTGCGGGTGCCGGACCGCAGCGTTCGACGGCTGCGCAGCAGGACGACCAGAAGGAAATATGCCAGCCGGTCCGGGGCCTTCATATGTCCGATCACCGCGTTCATCATGCGCAGGTTCATCAGCTCGCGAACCAGTTCGCTGCGCACATAATCGCGCAAATACGGGTCGCTGTTCATCTGCGTGCGCAGGTCGGTTGCGGGCATGCTGATCAGCTCGGTCGG
The DNA here is from genome assembly GCA_049673465.1 of Litorimonas sp. Taxonomy (GTDB): domain Bacteria; phylum Pseudomonadota; class Alphaproteobacteria; order Caulobacterales; family Maricaulaceae; genus Litorimonas. Next base: position 16,953 of record JBATXP010000548.1, on the reverse strand, counting down.
CGTTACCGCGCCGACATCCTCGATATGGTTGGGATGATCGATCCAGGACAGGCCGATCACGTCGCCGCGCATGTGCAGGTTGGCGATGGGGCGGGCCTTGCCCGACAGGGCGGTACTGCCTTGCAGCCAGCCCTTGACCACGAAGTAGATGCGGGTGGTGGAGCCGTCGGCGCGCAACAGATCTTCCTGGGGGTCCAGCCGGTCCATCTGCAGCGACACGGCATGGACCCACGGGCGATGGCGCAGGGCGGGGGGCAGCATGGCCTGGAACTGGAGCTTCAGATGATCCATCGCGTATCTCGAACCTCGCCGGGATGTGGCAGGTCAGACGGGTTACTATTAGCGCAAGTTAAAAATACAAGCCGTTTAACGAAAGCAATTGTCGCAGGCGCGGCTAGGGGACCGAGGAGATCGCTTTCGCCAATGCCTGATCGCGGTAGGGCTTTCGGATGCGGTCGATGGGACGGATGCCGTCCCAGTCGTCGGGCCGGACCCTGTCGAGCGTAGCGGATACGAAGATGGACCCGATGTCGAAGCTCTCGCGGATGGTCCGTGCGGCGTCAAGGCCGGTGCGGTCGCCGAGCAATCCGATATCCATGACGACGACATCCGGGCGAAGCTGGTCACAAAGCGAGATGGCTTCCACGGCCGTGTTGCACTGACCGACGACCACATGGTCCTCGGACTCGATCTCCGAGACGAGATCGTAGGCGATCAGCGGTTCGTCCTCGACGATGAGGACGGTTTTGCGCGAACTCCGGGAGGGTTGTCGCTCGTAGGTCAAGGAAATTCCTTTTCGGCTCGTGTGGAACATACAACAAAACTGTCGCAATGCCCACGCATATTTGAACTGTTTAAATCTCAGGCTATTTCTGACGGTTTGGTCGGTTAGTCTGTGTTAAGAATATATTCCTTGAGATTAGCTGTGTTCTTCCTATGTTCCTCATATGGAACGCCAACCGAAACCCATGACCAAGCGCTATATCAACGTGGCCTACAAGGACCGCGAGATGGCGAAGCGCCTGGGCGCGCGTTGGGACGCGTCCGTCAAGCGTTGGTACTGTCCGCCCGGATCGGCGCTCGCCAAAGTGTATAGCTGGCGCAAGTCGGGCGGCGGATCCGCGCCGGTCCTGTCCGCGTCCATCGCCGGACAGGCCAACGCCGCGCGCCAGGGCGGATCGGATGCTCAACTCTCCTTTCTGCCCTAGAGTCTAGCCCGTCGAGACTGGGAACCATTGCGTCTGCATATCCGCATAGCGGTCCTTGAAATCGCAGAGTTCCACGAGCGCGTCGCGGTCGAGCAGTTCGACATGGCGCGAGGACGTTTCGAGCAGACCTTCGCGTTCCATTGCCGTCACCGCCCTCGACACGCTGACATTGGTCAGTCCGACCGAGTCCCCGATCTCCTGCTGGTTCAGCGGCATGTACATGCCGGTCGTCGGCGTGCTGGAGCCGACGCTCAGTCGCGCGTGCAGTTCGAGGAACAGATAGGCCACACGGGCGCGGGCGCTCATGCGCGAGAAGATGCGCAACCGGTCGATCAGGATCGTCTCCTCCCGTAAGGCGATGGTCAGGAGCAGGGCCGCCAGGCGCGGACACTCCTCGAACACGGGGCCCAGCCCCTCCTTTGGGAAGGGACAGAGCGCGCCGTCCTCTACTGCGAACAGGCTGGTCGTGCGCTCGGGCAGGGCGATGTCGGGAAAGCCGATCACGTCGCCAGGATGGTAGATGTTCACGATCTGCCGTCGCCCGTCCGGCGTATCGATGAAGTTGTAGAGCCAGCCTTGCTGAACGATATAGAGGTCCTGGTTCTTGTCCGCCGTGGAGAACACGATCTCGTCCTTCTGGAACGACCGCGACTTCGTATGCAGACGGTCCAGCGCGCTGACCTCGTCCGGAGCAAGATCGACATAGTGGGAGAGCTTGTCCACGAGGCAGCTCACACTGCCGGATTCGGACGAGTCGCTGCCGCAGGCGGGCGCGTCGGAGGAGGTGGAGGTCAGGGTCATGCGGTCTGGATCATGGAAAGGCGTCCGGTGGGTGGGTCGCTATAGTCTCTCGAACGCAACGGCGGGGGCGTCGCGCGAGTTCCCTCGCATGGTCGGGCGGGGGCCGGGAAACCGGACAAATGTGATCGGCGTCAAATGTAGGGGCCTGTCGCGGGAACCACGGAAGGCGGCGCGCCGTTGGTGAGGCAGGACCCATTTCAGGGAAAACTCTTCAGCAGGAGGACAGACGCAATGACCGATCCCAAACAAGCCGCCGACCGCGAAAAGGTCAAGATCGAGGCCAACGAGGCGGAGTTGACGAGTTCGCCGGCGCTCAACGACGATGCCGGGACCGACAGCGGCGGGGCCGGAGACCAGACCCTGCCCGAAGGCAATCGTTTCAAGTCCGAGCAGAAGTAGGCGCGTTCGATTGCATGATCCGCGTCAAGATTGCCGATTCAATCCGGTCGCGGCATTAACATAGGATGCGTTTCATGGTAGGGTTGGAACGAAAAGTTCCGTCCCGACGTTTCGATAGTCGAGACAAACTGATTTAAAGGGGCCGATATCCTTTGGTTCCGCCATCGAGCGCAGCACCATGACCTCCACATTCGCCTCCATGCACCACGACCCCGCCCTTTCCCGGCTTCCTCAAAGTCTGGTCGACGCTTTTCACCTGACCGAACGACAGCGCAATCCGATCGGTCGCGGTCGCTCGATCATCGCCAGCGGGCAACCCGTCAGCTCGGTCTTCCTGATCTCGGAAGGTTGGGCGGTGTCGCGCCTGTCGATCGACACGGACGACACGCAGATCCTCGACATTCTCGGCCCCGGCAGTTTCGCCGGTCTGGATCACTTGGACGAGCTGGGTGACGACGACTACGCCGCCATCGCCCTGCAGGACGTATTGGCCTATCGCTTCGACGCCGAAAAACTGCAGGACGTCTGCAGCAAGAGCCCCGAGCTGTCCCAGTGGCTGTCCGAAGAGCTTTCCCATCAGACGCAACGCGCTCAGCGCCATCTGGCCGCGCTCGGCCAGCTTCCGGCGCGCGGACGGCTCGCCTTCGCCATGATCCGGATTTTCGACGTGGCGCAGCAGACCGGCGAATCCGTCACCGGCAAGACCATCCGCCTGCCCATGACCCAGGAAGAGATCGGCAACATGCTCGGCCTGACCAACGTGTCGATCTCCAAGCTGATGAGTGCGTTCCGCAAGGAAGGTCTGATCGATTACGGCCGCAACCGCATCGTGCTGCACGATCTGGAGGCGCTGTCCGAGATTTGCGGCATGAGCCCGGAAACGGTCCGCGCCCCATCCGGCGCGAAAGCCGAGCCTAGCGTTTCGGAGTCCTACGCAGCGGCACACGGACGTTGATCTCGCGCCCCTCTTCGGTGGCGGGCGCGGAAATGTCCGCGCCGATATCTTCCAGCAAGCGGTAGATCACCTTCATCTTCAGCTCGCCCGACGATAGCCATTCCTTGGCGCTCGGGTCCGCGTGACCGTCGTCGAACACGGTCAGGACGAGATCGTCCTCTTCCTGATGCAGGCTGACTTCCAGCAGCCCCGAATCCAGCCCGTCGAACGATTTCTCCAGCGACGACTCCAGCAATTCCGCCAGCACGACGCCCAGTTTGACGGCCACGTCCAACGGCACGACGGCCGGTTCGGTCGAGATGTTGACCCGGACCCCGGCCTGGGGGCGCTTGGACACGAGCTTGGCCGCGATCTGGCTCAGATAGGCACCCGCATCCAGCAGGTCGTCGCGTAACGAGTTTTCGTTGATGTTCTCGTAGAGAAGGTCGAGGATTTCCAGGCGGCGGAGCAGGCTGACGAAGTCCACCGGCCCCTCTTCCGAATCGGAGCCTTCCGCATAGAGACGCGACATCTCCATCACGACGGACAGATGCAGCTGCACTTGCTGGCGCACGATGTCGATGGTGCGCAGGCGCAACTCGTCCTCCGCCTCCTCCTCCTCTTGCGGGTCGATCTCCCGCTGCACGCCGACGAAGTAGGCGACGCTGTCGTCGGCGTTGCGGATCGGGGTGATGACCAGGTCGTTGACGAAGGTCGATCCGTCCGCGCGGTAGTTCAGGATCTTCTGGCGAACGCCTTCTCCGCGCGACAGGGCGATCGCGATGTTGCGCACGGCTTCCGGATCCGTGTCCGGGCCCTGGAGGAAACGGCAGTTCCGACCGACCACGAAGCGGTGGGAGTATCCGGTCGTCAGCTCGAATGCGCGGTTGACGTAGACGATGGGCGTGTCGGGCAGGGTCGGGTCTGCCACGACGAAGGAGATCGAGGTCGCCTTGAAGAAGCCGGACATGTCCACGCTCAGATCGGGCGGGGCGGAATCCAGGATGATGTCGCGGGGTCGGGTCATGACCCGAACGGCCTACTGAGCGGGGCGACTTCGGTCTTCGAGCGCACGACTCAGCTCGCGCTCGAAGCGGGCGCGGTCGAGATTGGCGTAACGATCATTATAGTCACCGATCTTGCGAAGACGGTCTTCGTCGAGGATCTGGATAGAGGAGCGGGACAGCCGCCGCAACAGCTTGTTCTCGATCAGCTTGTTGAACTGTCGCGACACATGGACCGCCGACAGGCCGAGGCAGTCCGCGATGAACTTCTGCGACAGGGGCAGGTAGAGCTCCGACGGATAGTCCGCCTGCATCACCTTCCGGCGCGCGATCGCGTCGGACATGAAATAGGCGAGGCTTTCATAGGCGCCGAGCCGGGCGACGGCAGTGATGCGGTCGAGCAGCTGCACGTTGGTCAGCATGTGCAGGCTGTAGAAGATGGCGGAGAGATGGGGATTTCGGAACATCATCCGGCGCGCGGGCAAGAGCGGCGCGACGGCCAGGCGTCCGTTCGATTCGGCCGCGACGGACGTGGTGGACACGGACCAGGACATATGATCCAGCCCGATCACGTCGCCGGCGTGGTAGACATCGTGGATTTGGCGGGAGCCGTCCGGCAGGATCGCATAGGAGTAGAACCACCCTTCGAGCACGACGAAGAAGGTGGACTGCTCGGTCCCCTCTTCGAACACGGTCTCGCCTTCCTCGACCGTCCGCTCGTGAGAGAAGAGGGTGAGGAGCATGTCCGCTTCGGCCTCGTTGACGTCGGCGAACTGGGATATCTTTTTTATAAACGGATGCATAGAATGACAGGGTCCCCAAACCAGCCCCGTCCGACTGCGTTTGTTTCATCCCGTGTGACGCAAATGGATAGCCGTGTCATTAAATCACGTTAATTCACGGATGTTAACTGCGGTTATAGATTGTCGCACCTTAAACTGGGTTGTCCAAGCATGGGACCCCCGATCCGAAGAGGCGAAACGGGCGATCAGCCCATGCGCGCGATGCTTTCGTAGCGATTCCGGTAACCGCTCATCTCCAGCAGGCGGTCTTCGTCATGCACCTCGAAGATGTGCCGGGCAGGGCGGGAAATCAGCTTTTCCTCCACGAACCACGATAGGGTGCGCGACACATGGACGGCGCTCATTCCGACGCAATCGGCGACTAGGCCTTGCCGCATGGGCAGGTTGAATACCATGGAGGTGCCCCGTCGGCCATTGTGGAACTCCGACGTGACGCGGGTGCGGCTCATCAGCTCCAGCAGGAAGTGGGCCATGCGGGGCTTGGGCTCCAGCCGGGCGATGGACTGCATCCGGTCCATCAGCACCACCTGGTTCAAATTGCTCATGGCGTAGAGGTAGGAGGACAGGCGGACATTGCGCGCCAAGAAGGACCGCATCTGGTCCGTCGCGACATTGGCGAGGCGGCAATTGGTGATGGCGTTGACCGCGAAGACGTTGCGCTTGAACATCAAATCCTCGAACCCGATCACGTCGCCTTCCTGGTAGATCTGGAAAACCTGGCGGCGGCCGTTGGGCATCACAGAGAAGGAGTAGGCCCAGCCCGTGGCGAGAATGAAACATTTGAGCGGGTCGCTGACCGGCTCGATCATGACACGGTTTCGAGCCACCGTGACATCATTGTAGGGGATGGAGGACAGGGCCTGCAGATCGTCGCGGGAGATGTCGGACAGGGCCGCGAGCTTGCGGAAGGAGGCAGGCTCCATCAGGGCGTTGGCAAGGCTTTTACGCGTGGTTGGCATGGCGATCCGTTACTGACCCTTCCACCCACATGGCGTTGCCGTCATGCCCGTCCCGGGAAGAGGAGTATCTTGTTCATTGGCAAAACCGAATAAGTGGTCTGTCTTCGTCCCTTCCATAGCACGGAGCATGAAAACCTCACTTAACTAATGTTAACCGACATGACCTCATTGGATAACTACTATCAAATCTGGCAAGTAAAAGACTAACATTTTACAACCATCTGCCCGCGTATGACCGTGGATTCGTCTATCTGGGGTTATCGCGGCCCCGTCCTATCTCCTTTAGGGAGAGCCTATCAACGAAGTCGAAAGTGGCGACCGGCGTTGATATGGGTGTCCGTCACGGCCTTCCCCGTTCCCTTGCGGACCCCACCCTTCGGGCCTGGCGAAAGCCGGGCCCGTTTCGTTTTACTCTCCGTGTCGATGGAACAAACGACACGGTTTCAAGCAAGTTTTTCGCTGCAAGCCGCCCAGACGCAACGCCTTGGGCGCTGGATGGAACGTAATCGCCGGGGCACCCGTTAGCCTATTCCAGCCCCGGTTCCGTTTCGGATGCGTAACGCTTTTGGCTGGCTGGGGACGACGATGAAGAGGATAGAGCATGGCTTGCCCGCACGCCAAGACGACGTCGGACGAACGCTTCGAAGGCTTCGTCATGGACGAGGCGTTTCCCTGCGTGGGGGCCAAGGCCGCGCTGGTCCGCGACGCTCTCGAAGTTCGCACCTTCGGCAGCCTCCGGTCCAACTCCGAGGACCTCGCCCTGTGGCTGGCCCTGTCGGATTTCGCCAAGACCCTGACGCCGGGCGCCGCCGTGGTGCAATCCTTCGCCGCGATCTTCCCGGATACGCCGGAGTTGAGCGAGCTGGGTTTCGAGCACGCGCTCTGGGCGCGGCTCAACGGTCTGCACTATATCGACACCCAGATGGGGCAGCGCTGGTCGGACGACACGTCCGACGATCCCGAAACGGACAATTTCTCGCTGTCCATCGCCGGGGAGAGCTTCTTCGTGATCGGCCTGCATCCGGGTGCGTCCCGTCCCGCCCGACGGTTCGAGCATGCCGCGCTGGTCTTCAACTCCAATGCCCAGTTCGCGGCCCTGCGCGAAGATGGCCGCTATGACCGCATGAAGACCATCATCCGCAAGCGCGACACGGAACTGGCAGGCGGCATCAACCCCATGCTGGCCGATTTCGGACAAGGGTCGGAAGCCGCCCAATATAGCGGTCGCAAGGTCGGCGAGGACTGGGTCTGCCCGTTTTCCGTGCGCGAACCGGTCGAGCTGCCGCCGGAGCCGACCCGCTGGCACGAGGCCGCCGAATGAGCGTTCAGCGAATCGCGCCCAAGAGCGGCACGGCGTTCGAACTCAAGCGCGGCCAGACCCTGCGCGTGATCGACCCGGACGGGCAGCAGGTCTCCGACCTCGTCGCCTACAACGCGAACGATCGGGAGGAATACATCTCCTCCGGCCGGTCCATCGACTACGCCTCGCGAATGTTTCTGACCACCGGCGATCTGCTCTATTCCAATCGCTCCAATCCGATGTTGAAGATCGGGCGCGACGATGTGGGGCGTCATGACTTCACCCTGACGCCGTGTTCGCGCGACACGTTCCGACTGCTCTATGACGACCATCCCGACCTGCCGGGCTGTCAGGGCAATCTGGAAGCCGCGCTGGCGCCCTACGGCATTTCGCCGGACCGCGTGCCGATCGCCTTCAACGTCTTCATGTATGTGGATGTCGACGGCGCAACGGGCGAGATCAAGGTGCTGCCGCCCAAGAGCCGGGCGGGCGACGTGACGGAATTCGAGGCGCAGATGGACCTGATCGTCGCGATGACCGCCTGCTCCGCCGGGCAGAGCAACAATTTCAGCTACAAGCCGATCGACTACGAAATCTTGGACTGACCGCGCCTGAGTTTCGACGCGCGAAACTCCGCCGACACGGGCAGGTGGTCCGAGAAGTTCGCATCCTCCACGGTAATGCCGTGATCGGTCGCCCCGTCATCCGTCAGAATATGATCGAGACCAAGCCGTGGTTGCCAGCTCGGATAGGTCTTGTGCGGGGCGGATGTCAGCGTGCGCAGACCCGTCATCTCCTTGAAGCGTGACAGCGGGTTGGATTGCGCCGGGCAGTTCAGATCCCCGCAGACGATGGTGCGCGCCCGGCCATAGCGCGGCAAGTTGAGGTGATCGGCCAGAAATTCCAGCTGTTCCGTCTGGTCCTCCGGGCCGAGCGAAAGATGCACGCAGGCCACCACGGTCGCGGGCTCCACGTCCAGCTCGACCACCAGCGCGCCGCGCCCGCCGATCCGTCCCGGCAGTTTCAGGTCTTCGCACGTCTTAATGGGAACGCGCGACAATATGGCGTTGCCATGGCGGGAAATCGCCCGGATCGCCCGGTTTTCCTGAAAGACATGGTGCGGATGCCGGCTCGCCTCGCGCAGGATGTCGCCCTGATTGGTGAAGCCCGCTCGCCGCCCGCCCGGATCGACCTCCTGCAGGCAGACGACATCGAAGCCCGCGACGAACTTGCCGATGGACCGAAGGCGCGTCTTCTTGGCCTTGGTGCTGATGATCTGATGGTGGGCGCGGGTAAGGTAATGGTGGGCGCGTTGCGTCCCGATGCCCGCCTGGATGTTGTAGGACAGCACGGACAGGGTGCGGGAGCTCATGAGCCAGATTTCCTTCGTTCCGTGCCAGTGCGGAACCCGCCAACCCGTCAGCCGTTCCAGAATGCGTCGCTAAGGCGAAACCGGACCGGGGGAAAGACAATTGCTGCCGACCAGCCCCCTGCTGACCCTTCTGCACATCGTTGTGACGATTGCCCTGTCGCTGCTCATCATCCGGCGGCGGCTCAACGTGTCCACCACCCTGTCCTGGATCATCGTCCTGTCCGTCCTGCCCCTCGCCGGGCCTATCCTCTACTTTCTGTTCGGTAGCCAGTCGCTGGGGCGCAAGCGTTTCAAGACGGGCTGGGCCATCCGGCAATACTACCAGCAGGATTTCGGCGTCGGGAAGTTCCGCATCCCGCGCGAAGACCTGCCCGTGGCGGAATATCTCCAGGACCTGTCCTGGATGGCATCGATCCAGACCGGCTTCTTCCCGGCCGGCGGGAACTGGTACAAGCTCTACAGCGAAGCGCCGCCCCTGATCGAGGCGATCATCCGCGACGTCGATGCGGCGCAGGAGAGCGCCTATTTCGAATTCTACATCGTGGAGCCGGAAGGGCTGATCGTCGGCGTGCTGGAAGCGCTGGAGCGCGCGGCCGGGCGCGGCGTGGACGTCCGCCTGATGGTGGACGATTTCGGCGGGCGGCCCTTTTTCCGCTCCCCCTGGGACGAACGGCTGGTCGAGGCGGGCGTCGACGTGGTCCATTCCCTGTCGGTCAACCCGGTCAAGGCGTTCTCCAAGCGCACGGACCTGCGCAACCACCGCAAGCTGATCGTGATCGACCAGGAGATCGGCTATACGGGCAGCTTCAACCTGACCGATCCCGTCAAGTTCAAGGAAGGGCAGGGCTATGGCGAGTGGGTGGACGTGATGCTCCGCCTGGAAGGCCACATCGTGTCCTCGCTCTCCACCGTCTTCAACACGGACTACATCTTCGACAGCCAGGGGCTCGACTACACGACGGAAGATCTAGCCGAGCTGGCCGATGACGGTGACGAGGTGCCGAAGTTCAAGAACGGCGTCGCCATGCAGCTGGTGCCGTCGGGCCCGGAAATGGCGCGTTCCGTCATCCACGAACTCATGGCGGCATCCATCTTCGGGGCGCGCAACTCCGTCACGCTGGTCACGCCCTATTTCGTTCCGGACGAGACGATCCAGCTCGCCCTGACCAATGCCGCGCACCGGGGCGTCAACGTCCGCCTGATCGTGCCCAAGCGGGTCGACTCGATCATGGCCCGCCATGCGGGCGAAAGCACGTTCGACAGCCTCATCAAGGCCGGGATCGAGATTCACCGCTATGTCGGCGGGATGCTGCACACCAAGCTGGTGCAGGTGGACGACCAGATGACGCTGATCGGCACGGCCAATGTCGATATGCGCAGCTTCTACCTCAACCTGGAAATGACCTTGGCGATCTACGATTCCGGCTTCGCGGAGGAGGTAGGCGCCCTGGTCGAGACCTATATAGAGGATTCCGAGATGCTGGACCCGGAAAGCTGGGAACGGCGCGGGTCCATTCTCCGTTGGAAGGAGAACATATTGCGACTTGCGAGCCCGCTGCTTTGACTTTCCGAAACGCCCCCCGACGACCCGTCGTCCTGACCAACCTGTCGTCTTCGTCCTCTGGCGACATTTCCGGGGCTTTGACCTCCATTTTTGAACGCTACGGCTATGGCCGTCCCGACATCTTCGTCGGCGAGTCGAGCGACATGAAGACGATGATGGACGCAATGCGCGCCGCCCAGGGCGACCTGCTCATCGCCTATGGCGGGGATGGCACGGCGGCGGCGGTCGCCTCCATCGCGCGCGAACAGGAGGTTCCCTTCATCGCCCTGCCGGGCGGGACAATGAACATGCTGATGCAGGGGCTCTACGGCTCGGACGTCTGGCAGGACTGCCTGATGCGCGGCCTCGCCGCCGCGCAGCCCCGCCCCATGACGGCGGGTGTCGTCCGGGAAGCGGACGGCACGGAGCATCCCTTCCTCGTGGGGGCGATGTTCGGCAAGCCCACCAAGATGAGCGAAGCGCGCGAAGAGCTGCGCGACGGCAATGTTGTGCAGGCCGTCAAGGGCGCGGTCGGCGCGCTGAACGAGACGGCCGAGGCTCCGCCCCTCCATTTCGCGCTGGAGGACGGCGATTATGATGGTCGTCCGCTGGAACTCATCAACATCACCTGCCCGTTCATGGACGGCGAGGCGCTGGACCCGGACGCGCTCGACCTGACCCTGTTCGACACGGTGACGGGCGGTACGACCCTGTCGCTCGGCCTGGCGGCCATGCTGGGCAATCTCAAGCAGAGCGAAGCGGTGGAAAGCGTTCGCACCGACAGCTTCCGCCTGCGCGCCGACCGCCCGATGGAAGCCCTGCTGGACGGGGAACCGCATACATTCGATGGCGAGGTGACGGTGCATCTGGACAAGCATCGCGGGCTCGTCATGGCCCCCTGGCCCGCCATGAGCTTCGCCTCCGCAACGGCTGGAACGCCCGCCTCCAAGTCCGACAAGGCCGCCGCATGACCTCGATACTTCACTTCGCCGACATCCATTTCGGGGTCGAGGACACGGACGCGCTCGCCAAGCTGGACGCTACGATCGAGGAGCTGCGCCCCGACGTCTCCGTCATCTCCGGCGACGTGACCCAGTCGGGCTCCAAGGAGGAGTTCGAGGCGGCGGCCCAATGGATCGACGGTCTGGCTGGACCCAAGATCATCACGGCGGGCAATCACGACACGCCCATGTTCGGCGTCATCGACCGGATCGTGAAACCGTTCGATCGCTACGCCGACTATATCGACCCGCTCGATGCGGGTCGGTACGAGGATGAGAACGTGGTGATCCTGTCCATGAACACGGCCAGAGGCGTGCAGATGAAGCTCGACTGGTCGGTCGGGGTCGTGAACCTCGACGAGCTCGACGCCCTGATCGCGGAGTTCAACGAGGCGGACTGGCGGAAGCTGAAGTTCCTCAACGTCCACCACCCCTTCATCTATCCCCCGGAGGCCCCGCTCCAGAAGGAAACGGATAACGGCCCGGAAGGGCTCAAACGGCTCGCCGATGGCAATTGCGATGTGGTGCTATCGGGCCACATCCACGTGCCCTTCGTGGTTGAACGCGAACCGGGCGGCAGCCAGCTCCTGTCGGTCTCTTCCGGCACGCTCTCCACGCGCCGCCGCGACAACAATCCCGCCTTCAACCACATCACGGTGGACGAGGAGGAAATCGCCATCACCATGGTGGAGTTCAACGAGGGCGGCTTCATCCGCTCCGAGAAGTTTCGCAAACCCCGCCGCGAGCTGTCCACCTGGCGGCGCGACGGCTACACGGCGATGCGAAAAGACGCGAAGGTCATCGACACTCAGACCTAGCGGTCGGGCGCGTCGAAGCGTCTATTCCGCCGGGACGTTCACGCGCTGCGGGATCGGGCAGCTGACGCCGGTCGGACCGTGATTGCAGTAGCCTTGCGGGTTCTTGGCCAGATATTGCTGGTGGTAGTCCTCGGCCGGGAAGTATGTCGGGGCCTCCGCGATCTCGGTCGTGACGGGACGGCCATAGGCCTCTTCGTAGCGTGCCTTGGCGGCCCGGGCCGAATCCATCTGTGCGTCCGTATAGGTGTAGACGGTGCTGCGATATTGCGAGCCGACATCGTTGCCCTGGCGGTTGCCCTGCGTGGGATCGTGGTTTTCGAAGAACACTTTCAGCAGTTCCTCGAACGAAATCGTCTTCGGATCGTAGACGACATGCACGACTTCAGCATGGCCCGTGCGGCCGGAGCAGACCTGCTTGTAGTCCGGGTCCGCCGATTGACCGCCCGCATAGCCGACGCTGGTGACGTGGACGCCGTCCAGTTTCCACAGGATGCGCTCCGCGCCCCAGAAGCAGCCCATGCCGAACATGACCGGCTCGAAGCCTTCGGGATAGTCGCCGAACATGTTGCGGCCATTGGTGAAGTGTTCAGCGGTCGTGGCGAGCATCGGGGATCTCCTGAAGAAGCGGTTCAATCGCGCGAGCGAGGATATGAGCCATACGCTCGGCGTCGTCATCCGTGCCGATGTGGTCCTGCCGCACCTCGATCGCAAGATGAGGCAGACCCCTCGGCACGACATTGTGATCGACCGTGAAATTCAGATCGTAGGCCGAATAGGGCTGGTTGACGTCCACTTGCAGGTCCGGGGCGACGGCCGTCATGCGCGTGATGAAGGAGACGGCGCTTTCGCTGTCGTCCTTGACCAGCAAGCCGATATCGGTCGTCCGCTTCGGCTTTCCGCGCAGTTGCGGCGTGAAGCTATGGACGCTGATCGCCAGGCAGCCGGGCCGCAGGTCCAGCTTTTCGCCCAGCTTGGCGTGGTAGGGCGTGTAGAGGCGCTCGATCCGTTCCTCCCGTTGCGGCAGGGTCAGGGCGGCGTTGCCCGGTATGGGCGTGCCGTCGCTCTCGGTCGGAATGAGGCCCGGAGCCTCCGGGTCGCGATTGGCGTCGATCACCAGCCGGGAGAAGCCGCAGATCAGCCCCGCGCAGTCCAGCACCGCGCACAGCGTCCGGGCCACCGTCTCGCTGCCGATGTCGTAGGCGATGTGGCGGGACAGGTCCTCATTCGACAGGCCCAGATCGCCGATCCAGTCGGGCACCGCGTTGGAGGCGTGGTCGGCGAAGACGAACGCGCCCATATTTGGGCCGTCGATGGTTTCGTATCGGAACATGGCGCGTCTCTATTCGGTTGCCCGCGCCAGTCACGGCATTTTCGCTGCCCATCCCCGCTTGCCCCCGCTTCGCGCCGCCGTTATAGGCGCGCCCTGCCGAGCGGGCCCATCTGGAGTGAGGTGGCCGAGTGGCTGAAGGCGCCCACAGCCAAAAGCTTTGCTTTTGGCCGATCTACGATTAAGAGGCGCGCGCCTTGGAGAGACTTGTTCTGTCCGGGCCGACATATCTAGCGGATCCATCTGGAGTGAGGTGGCCGAGTGGTTGAAGGCGCACGCCTGGAACGCGTGTATACGGTATCCCCGTATCGAGGGTTCGAATCCCTTCCTCACTGCCAGGGGTCTGCTAGGGTGGTTTCATGAGCCTTTTCCCGCCCGATCCGCCCAACCCCTGGGTGACCAAGTCCTCGCAGGTGCTGCACGACAATCCGTGGAGCCGTCTCGACAGTCACGAGGTGATCGGTCCGGACGGCAAGGACTACACCTACTACGTCACCCACTTCCACAACCGCGCCTGCGGCGTCGTCCCCTTCGAAGTGCGCGACGGCGTGCCGGGCGTGTGGCTGGTCGGGCAGACCCGCTACGCGCTGGACCGGTATAGTTGGGAACTGCCCGAAGGCGGCGTCCCGCCCGATGAGGACATCGAAACGGCCGCCCGGCGCGAGCTCAAGGAAGAGGCGGGCATCGAGGCCGACACGATAACCCATCTGTTCGACATCCATACCTCCAACTCCTTGACCGATGAATGGGGTCAGGTCTTCCTCGCCACGGGGCTGACGCACGGCGAGCCGGACCTGGAAGGGACGGAGGACATCACTCGCCACTTCGTGGCTCTGTCGGACGCGGTCGACGCCATCGCGGCGGGCCGTATCACGGATTCTATTACCGTCGCGGGGCTGTACCGCGTGGAGTTGATGCGCCTGGCGGGAACGCTGCCGGAGGGTGCGCTGGCCTGAGGGCGCGAACCGGTGGGCGCGGCTGGAAACCGGGACATCCCGCCGCCCGCGCCTGTCCCACCAGATAGCCGATCCGGTAGCGCGCCCGGTCCGAGGCCCGCTCCGCTTCCTGCTCCAGCTTGGCCGAGCCGCTGACCTGTCGCACCATCCCCCGAAACGGCAGGAGCAGGGTGGTGGCGTATTTTACGCCCGAATCGCGCAGATTGCCGTGGCGTCCTTCCGTGGTGCGACTGTCGCGGCGGAAACCGACGCGGCGGCCTTCATTTTCCACGATGGAGCGCTGCAACGCCGCCACCTCGGCATGCCATCCCTCGCAGCTCGGTGGTCCGGCATGGCCGTAAGGGTGGGACAGGGCCTGCAACCGGTTCGGGATCGGCGGGTTGGCGATATTCAGGTCGCGCATTGGCGTCGAGGCGGCAAAGGCGAGATGGCCGACCTCCGCGTCGACGGACGCGCAGCCGGACAGGACCACAAGCGGGACGGCGAACATCCAGATCGGCTTCATGTGCATCCGGTCCCCTTCTTGAGGCCGTCCAACCCATAAGGATGATTGCGGCGGGAATCAGGCTCCCTTAACAGCCGAGCCATGGCCGTGCCCACTTCCACATTCGACCCCGATGTCGTCATCATCGGCGCGGGCGCGGCCGGCCTGATGTGCGCGGCCGTGGCCGGACGTCGGGGACGGCGCGTCGTGCTGATCGACCATGCCGAGCGCCCTGGCGAAAAAATCCGCATCAGCGGGGGTGGGCGCTGCAATTTCACCCACCTGCATTCCACGCCCGAGAACTTCATCAGCCGCAACTCCCATTTCGCCAAATCCGCCCTGTCGCGCTACACGCCCTACGATTTCCTCGCCTTGGTTGAGAAGCACGGGATCGCGTGGGAGGAAAAAGCGCAAGGCCAACTCTTCTGTCAGGGGAGATCGCAGGCCATCATCGACATGCTGGTCGCTGAATGCGACGCGGCGGGCGTGGAGCTGCGGCTCGGCACCGTGGTGCTGGGCGTGTCCAAGCCGGGGGCGCGTTTCGCCGTCTCCACTGCGACCCAGACCCTGAGCTGCGAGAGCCTGGTCGTGGCGACGGGTGGCCAGAGCATTCCCAAGATGGGCGCGACCCGCTTCGGCTATCAGGTTGCGGAACAGTTCGGGCTGGAGATGGTGGAAACCGTGCCCGCGCTCGTGCCGCTCACCTTCACGGACGAAACCAGCGAGTCGATGAAGGCGCTGTCCGGCGTGGCGGTGGATGCGTCCGTCACCAGCGAGCGCTACCGCTTCGACGAACCGCTGCTCTTCACCCATCGCGGCCTGTCCGGACCCGCGATCCTGCAGATCAGCTCCTATTGGGAGCCGGGCGAATCGATCACGGTGGACATGGCGCCGGGCGAGAACGTGCTGGCGACCCTGAAACAGGACCGCACGGCGCGTCCGCGCCTGTCGCCCGCTGCCTGGCTCGGCGAGCGCCTGCCCAAGCGGCTGGCCGATTCCGTCGCCTCCACCGTCCGGCAACTCCGCCTCGCCGACATGCCCGACACGGCGCTGATGAACCTCGCCCTGAAGGTGAGCGAATGGCGCATCAAGCCGGCGGGCAGCGAAGGCTACCGCAAGGCCGAAGTCACGCGCGGCGGCGTCGACACGGCGGAACTGTCGAGCAAGACGATGGAAGCCAAGACAGTGCCGGGCCTGTTCTTCATCGGCGAGGTGGTAGACGTGACGGGCCACCTAGGCGGCCATAACTTCCAATGGGCCTGGGCCAGCGGCGTGGCCTGCGGGGAGGTGTGCTAGGGCAGGGTCGCCACTTGGCGGGTACAAGTCGGTCCGCTCAGTGCCTTCGGTCCACCCTTTCCTTGCTCTTCCCTCCCACCGCAAACCTGCTAGACGCGGCCGGATGAAGACGATCGATCTCAATGCGGATATCGGGGAAGCCGATAGCGCGGACTGGGCTGCGGCCGAAGCTGCGATCCTGACGCATATCTCCTCGGCCAACATTGCGTGCGGCGGCCATGCGGGCGACGACGCATCCATGCGAACGACCGTGCGGGGGGCGACTGCGAACGGGGTCGTGATCGGCGCGCACCCGGCCTATCCGGATCGCGAGCATTTCGGTCGCCGGTCCCTCGTGCTGGACCAGGACATCGGCGAGGCGGAGTTGCAACGCAGCCTGACCGCGCAGATCGTGCGGCTGGCGGAGATCGCCGCCGACGAGGGCGCGCGCGTCGCCTATGTCAAACCGCACGGCCAGCTCTACAACGACGCCGTGTCGGACCCGCGCAAGGCGACGTTGATCGCGCGCACGATCGCGGAGGTGGATGCGGACCTCATCTTGCTTGGTGGTCCCAATTCCGAGATGGGACGCGCGGCGGAGCGGCACGGACTCAGCTTCGTCGCCGAAGGCTTCATCGACCGGCGCTACTCCGACGACGGTCACCTCGTGTCGCGCGCGACCCCCGGCGCCGTGATCGAGGATCAGGACGACCGGCTCGATCAGGCGCGCAAGCTCGCCACGACAGGCGAAGTCCGCACGGCGTCCGGC
>JBATXP010000547.1:0-3470 GCA_049673465.1 Litorimonas sp. | reverse complement strand
GCGTAGGGGTTCGGGCGAGGTTGCCGGCGCGCGGTCGGGGGTGGTGGCGCAGCCCGTCAGCGCGATAGCTAGCAGGGCAAGCGCGAAGCGGGTCATCGCGTGACGGGGCCCAACATGGAAACCGCCGTGGCCAGGCAGACCCACAGGATCGCGCCCGTAAGCGCGGCGTTTTCCGGGTGGACCCGGTCTCGATATTTCAGGAAGGCGACCGTAGCGAAGATGAAGGCCACCACGCCCGCGCTCTGCACGCCTTTCAGCCATGCGGAGGCGTTCATCTCGAACCACGTCATCTCAACACCGAATTCGGTGACCACGCGCTCCGTCAATCGCCATTTAAGCCAGCCGAGTTCTTCCAGCGAGAAGGGCACGGCAAAGCCCACAAGTGATGCCATCTGCGCCGGGACCACGCCGCCCGCATGGCGCGACTGCCAGTAGAGATAGTAGCAAGTCGCAGCGAGACCGACGCCCGCGACGAGCGTGCTGGCGTAGCCGAACAGTTGGTAGCGAACGCCGTAGTGCGAGGCGAGTGCGGCGGACACGACCGACGCGAGTGCCAGCACAGCCCAAAGGAGGATGCGCGTCATGGTTTTTCCTTTCCGGGGGCAGGTCGGCCAGCCACGGCGTCCCACTCGGCGTTGATCGCCCGGAAGCGCGCCGTGATTGCCGCCTGTCCTCTCCGGGCACGGTCGAGGTTTTCGCGGGCACGGACGGCGTCAGGATGCAGGTCGGGCACAGGCGGGCTCCACAGGCGAAGGAGGGCGGCCTTGATGGGTGTCCACATGGTCAGGCCGCCCGCCCGTTGGACCGATCAAGAGCGCGCGCGACCTCGCCTTGCGATGTCAGAACCTCGCGCAGGAGCGTGTTGATCGCGTCGGCATTGGCCTTCGCCTCGGCCAACCGTGCGTCCTGGGAGGCCTGCAGCGCCTTGAACAAGTAACGTACAGCCAATAGCAACGCGGCACACAGAACCGCCAGCACGCCGAGCGCGCCGTTGCTGGTCAGCAGCCCGAACAGTTCGGTAATGTCTGTCACGCCCGAAGCCCCCGTCTCGCCCATCGCAGCGCCCCCCACGCCAGCACGCCCGCGACCAGGGCGAGGGTGGTGGCGAGGTCAAGGGTCACGGATAGGCCACGACCAAGAGGTCCATCGCCACATCCGCGTCCACGACTTGCAGAACGAACCCATCCACCGTCCATACCGCGAAGTTGACCCGCCCGACCGCGCCGTCAGGCCCTGGGCCGTTGTAAAGTTGTACGAACTCGTTTTCGCGCGACGCGAACTCCGGATTGCCGTCCGCGTCCGACAGGGCGAGGCCGGACGACTGCGACACCGGGGCCGATTGGTTGCGGCTCCAGACGGTCGTCCCGATGAAGGATTGCAGTGTGGTCGCGCCGGGAACGTTGGCCCGGACCTCCAGCCGCTTGGGCGGGAAGCCGAACCCGGTGACGGAGAGCTGCCCAAGCGCGCCTTGTGCGATGCTGATCTTGCGGTGGACCGCGCCTTCGCTGACATGTCCGTGATTGCCTCGGATCACCAGGGTCATCTCGTCGTCGTAGACGCCTGTCGTCTCCTCGGCATGGAGCACCATGTCGCCGCCCGTAGCGATGGGCGTGTCCACGACGCTGTTGCCGACGATCCGCACGTCACGGCTTTTCAGCGTGGCAGGGCCGACGCGACGGGCTTTAATAAGGGCCTTGGGGTAACCGCTTGCCCGGCGCTCGATGAATGTGTTGTTTGCGATCTCCACGTCCAAGGACGCCTCGGACAGGTTTCCGGTGGACACATAGGCGTCACCGCGCGTGCGCAGGTCTCGGCCCGCGATCGGCGACGTGCCTTGCCCGAAGCCGAACCGCTCCGCGAACGGCCCGTAGGGGTTGCGGGAGCCGTTGGTCGAAACCGACGACGCGCAATCGACCATTGTGTTGTCGTGGATGCGAAGGTGTCGGCTACCGGACCCGGCGATAGCTGTACGGGCGGAGCCGACGATGGTGTTGCCGTAAATCTCGCCGTGGTCGAGTTGGTAAGCCTCCAAGGCAGAGCTGGCGATGTCCGTGACGCGCGTCGGGCCGATGCGGTTGTTGCGGATGATGATCGGGCGATCCGGGAACCAGTCGTGCGTGCCAGGGAGGATAGCGCTTTCACCCGCGCCGTTGATGATGCAGTCCTCGATAAGGCCGCCTTGCGGGCGGAACAGGGCGAACGACCGACGCAGGTTTTCCGTCGTGCAGCCGCGCAGCGTGATCCACTCTGAAGGCGCATAGTTCGATATTGCGGGGTTGTTCCCCCCCGCATGACCCACCCAGAAAACGTGGAACGGGCCATCCTCCTTGCCGCAATCCTCGGCATGGATGCGCTCGAACACGCCGTCCTTGCACCCGCCGACCGACACGGCGATGCCTCGGAAACCCGTTAGAACGCAGTTCTCCATGCGAGGGCGCAGTACGCGCGTCAAGGCGATGCCAGCGCCAGTGTCGTTGTAGGACGCGTTGCGGCGGTCCACCTCAGGCGTGGCAAGCAAGGCGATGTCGGCGTAACCGCCCTGCGCCGTCACGGTCGGGGCGGAGGTGTAGCCCTCACCGCCGTTCACGATGGTGACGCTTCCGAGCGTTCCGCCAACGATGTTTGCCGTGGCGATGGCACCCCGCCCGCCCCCGCCCTCGAATAGCAGCTCCACCTGGTCAGGCTGGTAGGGATGATTGGGGTGGCCGTTCCAACCCGTGCCGCCATTGTTGATCGTGACGCCCGTCACCGCGCCATCCGCGACGACCGCCGTCAGGTCCACGCCGCTGATGCCGCTCGCCAGCGCGCCGGTGCCCATCACGTAGTCCGCTTCCGGGTCGGCGATCGGGGTCCCGTCCGCCTGCGACAACCAGTCGTGATAGGGCCGGGCGGACGAGTCGAAGCGAAGGTTGCGTATCGTGATATCGCGCGCGACCTGGGTCGGCAGCCCCCCGGACGAGCGCATGGCAACCCACGCTGCGTTTTCGGGTAAGTCGTCCACCACCTTGATCGTGGGGAACTGGTCAATATCCGGGCTCTCCCCGGCAAGGGTGCAGCCATCAGGAATGAAAAATCGCCCCAGACTGTAGGTGCGACCGGACCGGAACAGAACGGTCCCCCCGCCAATCGTCTCGATCAGGTCCAGCACTCTGTTGAGTGCGGTTCCGGCATCGAAAGAGCCGTCGCCGCTCGGTGTGACGGGCAGCCCGTAATCTTCCAGTCGGAACACCAGACCACCCTCGCGCGCCGCTTCGTAGGCGCGCACCGGATCGGAGAACGCTCCATTTGCCACCGTGTAGAAGGTGGGGCCGCCATGAACGGCCTCGTCGTTGAGCACATAAGCGGCGCTTCCGTCCGGCAGGTCGCCGCCTGCGAGCGCAGCGTCCGCGAGCGCCTTCGTGGCGAACGGCCGTGTGAGCGATGCGGACAGCGCCACCAGCTGGTCGGACAGAGCCTGTTCGGACAGGTCG
>JBATXP010000546.1:0-7712 GCA_049673465.1 Litorimonas sp. | reverse complement strand
AAGAGTCTGCCGCGAGGCAGACCTTCTCACTCCAGCGGGCTTTCGCTGCCGCTCACGCCGCTGGAGTCGCGGCGGCGACAAAAGAACATCGTGCTCGCCTGCGGCTGCGCGCGTTGCCCTTTTGCCGGTGGGAGAGGTTAATCCCCCGCCGTCAGGCGGAGCAACCTCCCCTCATTATCCTCCAGCACATACAGCGCCCCGTCCGGCCCTTGCTCCACTTCCCGAATGCGCGCGCCCCATTCGAACCGTTCGGCTTCCGTGGCGATGGTTTCGCGCCTGTCCGTCTTGGACGGGCTGCCGCCGACATTGTCGATCTTTTCCTTGGAGAACACGACGCGGATCAGCGCCTGCGAGCTCAGCCCGCCGATAAACCCGTCGCCCTGGAACTCCTCGATCAGATCGCCGTCATAGATGACGAAACCGGCCGGGCTGATGGCCTCTTCCCACCAGGCGGCGGGGTTTTCGTAGATGGGAAACTCCGAATGGTCGGGGATGGCCTTGCCGGAATAGTGGTCGCCATTGCTGACCACCGGATAGCCGTAATTTTCCGAGCGCACGATCAGGTTCAGCTCGTCGCCATGGGCCGGGCCCATTTCGTGAACCCAGAGGCGGCCATCCGCGTCGAAGTCGATGCCCAGCGGGTTGCGGTGGCCCAGCGTCCAGATCTCGTCCGTGACCCCGCCCTGGCCCGCGAACGGATTGCCCGGCGCGGGCGTGCCGTCGAGGTTGAGCCGCACGACCTTGCCGAGGTTCATGTCCATGTTCTGGGACGGGGTGAATTTCTGGCGTTCGCCCGAGGTGACGAACAGATAGCCGCCCCCGCCTTCGGCATTGTCGGGGCTGATGGCGAGGCGGTGGCCGTAATGGCCGTTGCCGGTCACCTTGGGAAATTGCCGCCAGATCACCTCGCGGTCCTCCAGCGCGCCGCCATTGGAGGAGAGGCGCAAACGCGCGCGCTCCACGGCCGCGCCGGACAGGCGGTTATTGTCGGCGTCCCGTTCCACATAGGAGAGGTAGACCGTGCCGGTTTGCGCGAAATCGGGCGCGACGATGATGTCGCCCAGGCCGCCCTGGCCGCGATCGGTCACGGTGGGCGCGTTGCCGATGCGCGCGATCTTCGCGCCGCTGGCATTGAGCAGCCAGATGTCGCCGCCTTTTTCCGTCACCAGGGCGCGGCCATCCGGCAGAAAGGTCATGGCCCAAGCCCCGTCGAAGGTGGCGAGTTCCTCGATGGAGAGGGTCGTGCCCGCCGTGCCGGTCACGCTGTCCTGGGCGTGGGCGGCGACCGGCAGGGCGAGAAGAGCGGTGGCGAGGAGGGACAGGCGAAGGGACATGGGAGCTCCGGTTTGCGACGCGGGGTGCGCGGTGTGATGTCCTGTTTACGCGGGCCGCGACAAAACGTTCATCCCGCCCGCCTCGCCTCTCCGCTTCGTGATGGGCGCAAAACGAAAAAGGCCCCGCGCGGGCGGGGCCTCCTGCAATCGTCGGGTCGGATCGTCAGCCCTCGATGTTGAGCTCGATCCCGAACACCTTGCCCTTCTTGAGGGGCGAGAAGGTGCCGAGTTGCGGGTTGTCGGCGAAGGGCACGACCTGGAACGTCGACCGCGGCGTCGGGAAGGGGAGCTGCGTGTCGTTTCCGACCTGGACTTCGTCCAGCAGATTCCGACCGAAGGCCGACAGGCTGATGCGTTGGCCGCGATCATTCTCGATCGAATAGGTGAGCGAGGCGTCGAGACGGTCGAGCGCCTGCACCCAGCCGAGGTTGCTGTCCGTGTAGGCGAAGCGGTCGCGGTGCTGGAAGTTGCCGCGCAGGGTCACGATGCCGCGATCGCCCGCAGGGACGTCCACGATGGCACCGATGCCGTAGGTCGTTTCCGGCACGCGTGGAATGGCGAGATCGAGATCGGCCTGAGTGACCTCGCCGTCCAGAGAGATATCGGTTCCAATCTCGTCATATTCGGCGTCGATCAGGCCGAGATTGCCCGTCACCGTGAACCAGTCCGTCAGGGTAAAACGCCCGTCGATTTCGAATCCGAGGATGGAGGCGTCCGCCGTGTTGAGGATGTTCTGCACCACGGCCGCGCCGGGTTCGGAGACGTTCACCTCGCGCTGCATGTCCTGAATTTCGGTATAGAAACCTGCGGCGTTCACGTTGATGCGGCGATCGTCGGATGTCCACTTCGTGCCGATCTCGAACGCGTCCACCTCCTCTTCGTCGAAGGAGAACTGGCCGTCATTGCCGGCCACGAGCTGCAGGAAGACCGGAATGTCCGTGACACGGAAGTTGTAGCCGCCGGACCGGAAGCCCTTGGTGTAGGTGCCGTAGGTCTGGAAGTCGTCCGTGATGAAATATTGCAGGCCGACCTTGGGCGTGAAGTTCGACCAGGAGTCGGAGTCCGTGAAGCCGTTCGGTTCGTCCGCGCCCGCGATGGCCTGGATGGTCGGGTTGAAGCCATCCTGGGGACAGCTATCTCCCACGACCGAACATTCCGGACGCGGGCGGATGTAGGTCACAGCCGCGTCCTTCTCCTCTTCCGAGTAGCGCAAGCCCGCCGTGACGATGAACTTGTCGGTCACGGCGTAGTCGAGATTGACAAAGGCTCCCAGCACCTGGTGGTCCTGACGGCCGCCCCCATAGAATGTCAGCGGAAGCGCTGCGGGAAGGTCCCGGATTTCGTCATAGGCGACGTCCTGGTCGAACCAGTAGACGCCCGTCGTGATATCCGCCGCGCCGAACGTGCCGTTGTAGCGCAACTCGTTGGAGAACTGCTCCTGTGACAGGGCTGCCTTGGAGTGGAAGAGGAACAAGGGCGAGGCGTCGATGTCGCCCAGGCTGTCCGTTTCAAGGTCGCGATAGCCGAAGATGTTGGTGATCTGGCCATCGCCGAAGGCCACGTCCCAGTCGGCCCGGATGGTGCCGCTGCGGGTTTCTAGATTGTAGAAGCCCGTTTCGTCGATCGAGAAGTCGAACGTGTCGCGGTCGAAAAAGCCGCGGTTCTGCCCGGCCGGCCCGTCGCCGGTGCTGTCGAAGTACTCGCCCTTGGCGTTGATCGTCAGGGACGGGTTGACCATCCATTCCAGCCCGCCGCGCAGAATGTATGTTTCCGCCTCACCCTGGTTGGAGCCGTCGAATTGGTTCCTGAAATAGCCGTCGTCATTGTTATAGTAGGCGGCGATCTTGCCGTTGAGCTTGTCGGCGATGATCGGACCCGTCACCGTGCCCATAGTGTAGGTGTTGGCGCCGCCCCGGTCGCCGTCCAGCGGGGACTCCACGGCGGTGCGGAAGCGGTAGCGCAGCTCGTCCGTCGGGTTGGTGGTGTTGACCAGCACCGCGCCGCCTGTCGTGTTGCGTCCGAAGAGAAGACCTTGGGGTCCGCGCAGCACCTCGACGCTATCCAGGTCGAAGATGTCGAACACCACGCCGTTGTTCACGCCCAGATAGACGCCGTCCACGAACACGCCCACGGTCGGATCGATGGACGGGATGGAACTGTTCAGCCCGAGGCCGCGAATGGCGAAGTTGGCCGTCCCGCGAGACGTGCCGATATCGTCCAGCGTGACGTTGGGCGCGGCGAAGGCGAGCTGTTCGAGGTCGCGCACCTTGAGCGCCTCCAGCGTGTCGGCATTGAGCGCGGTGACGGCCACGGCCACGTCCTGCACGGTTTCCACGTCGGCGCTCTTGGTCGCCGTGGTGATCACTTCGTCGAGGAACACGTCGCTGCTCTGGGCGAGCGCCCCCGTCTGGGCGGAAAGGGCGAGGATGAGGGCCAGCGCGCTTGCGCGGCCCAGCGTGGATTTTGTCATCAAGGTCTCCCGGTCGCCGTTTCGGTCGGCGGATTATGGTTGATATGGGCTAGATACGCCGTGTGGCCTTCGAGGGCGTTAGCGGATGAGTCGAAAAACCGGCCTGTGGGGACGGTTTCGCCGAAACTGTTGCGCAAATGCAACAGGGCGGGGCGCGGGCTGACCCCTTGCGTCCGGCCAGTCGGGCCGCTAGGCGAAGGAACCGCGAAGGGAAGCGCCCACTCCAGGGAGGAGGAGGCGGCCAACTTCAATCATCGCGAGGGGAAGCGCCCGCACCGGGCGGCCAACTTCAGACGCCAAACCGTCGGATCGCACGGCGGGGACACTGAGGGAGACCCGTCGCGAAGGGGCGGGGCCACTATCCATGACACTCTATCTTATCATCGGCGCGGCGCTGCTCGCCGTGCTCTACGGGATCGTGACCCGTGCCAGCCTGATGAAGGCGTCTACCGGAAACGAACGCATGAACGAGATCGCCGGCGCGATCCAGGAAGGCGCGAAAGCCTACCTCAACAAACAGTACAAGACGATCGCCATCGTCGGCGTGGTGGTGACCATCATCCTGTTCTTCCTGTTCTCCATGCAGCTGATCGCCCCGGTCGGCTTCGTCATCGGCGCGGTCCTGTCGGGCCTGGCCGGCTATGTCGGCATGCTGGTCTCCGTGCAGGCCAACGTCCGCACCACGGAAGCCTCGCGCACCTCGCTGGGCGCAGGGCTGAACATCGCCTTCAAGGCGGGCGCGATCACGGGCATGCTCGTGGCGGGCCTCGCCCTGCTGGGCCTGGCGGTCTACTACCTCCTGCTGGTCGGCCCGATGGGCGCGGATGAGCGCGGCGTGATCGACGGTCTGGTCAGCTTGAGCCTCGGCGCGTCGCTGATCTCGGTCTTCGCGCGTCTGGGCGGCGGGATCTTCACCAAGGGCGCCGATGTGGGCGGCGACCTGGTCGGCAAGGTCGAAGCGGGCATTCCCGAAGACGATCCACGCAACCCCGCCACCATCGCGGACAATGTCGGCGACAATGTCGGCGACTGCGCGGGCATGGCGGCCGACCTGTTCGAGACCTATGTCGTGACCATCGCGGCCACGATGATCCTCGGCTCCATCCTGTTCCCGCTGGCGGGCGACCTCGTCCTCTATCCGATGGCGATCGGCGCGGCCTGCATCGTGACGTCGATCATCGGCACCTTCTTCGTGCGACTGTCCAAGGGTTCCACCAATGTGATGGGCGCGCTCTACAAGGGGCTGATCGCCACGGGCGTGCTGTCCATTGCCGCCATCTACGCCGTCACCATGCTGGTGCTGGACAATGGCATGGGCACGGTGAACGAGGTCGGGCGCGTCCTGGCGGACGGGTCCGCAGTGTCCTTCTCCGGTATGGACCTGTTCTGGTGCGCCGTCGTGGGTTTGGTCATCACCTTCCTCATCGTCATGGTCACCGAATACTATACCGGCACCAAGTACCGTCCGGTGAAGTCCGTCGCCGCAGCGTCCGAATCCGGTCACGGCACCAACGTGATCGCAGGCTTGGCCGTGTCGATGGAAGCCACCGCCATTCCGGCGCTGATCATCGTGTTCGGCATCATCATCACCTTCGGCCTGGCGGGCCTGTACGGCATCGCCATCGCGGTCACCGCCATGCTGGGCGTGGCGGGGATGATCGTGGCGCTCGACGCGTTCGGTCCCGTCACGGACAATGCGGGCGGCATCGCGGAGATGTCCAATCTCGACCCGGAAGTGCGCAACACGACCGACGCGCTGGACGCCGTGGGCAACACGACCAAGGCTGTCACCAAGGGCTACGCCATCGGCTCCGCCGGTCTCGGCGCGCTGGTGCTGTTCGCCGCCTACTATCAGGACATCCTGTATTTCAGCGGCCAGCCCGGCAATCCTCTGTCCGGCGTCAGCGTCGATTTCAGCCTGACCAACCCCTACGTCATCGTCGGCCTGTTCGTCGGCGGCCTGCTGCCCTACCTGTTCGGGGCGTGGGCCATGCAGTCGGTCGGCCGCGCGGCCACCGCCATCGTCGAGGAAGTCCGCCGCCAGTTCAAGGCGGATCCGGGCATCATGGCCGGCACGTCCCGTCCGGACTATGGCCGAGCCGTGGACATGCTGACGGGGGCGGCGATCAAGGAAATGATCAAGCCGTCCCTGCTGCCGATCCTGTCGCCCATCGTGCTCTACTTCGCGGTCTACTTCATCGCGGGCACCTCGATGGCGCTGGCCTCGCTCGGCGCTATGCTGATGGGCGTGATCGTCACCGGTCTGTTCCTGGCGCTGTCCATGACCGCCGGCGGCGGCGCGTGGGACAATGCCAAGAAATATATTGAGGACGGCAACCATGGCGGCAAGGGTAGCGAGGCCCACAAGGCCTCGGTCACCGGCGACACGGTCGGCGATCCCTACAAGGACACGGCCGGCCCCGCCGTGAACCCGATGATCAAGATCACCAACATCATCGCGCTGCTCCTGCTGGCCGTCGTCGCGCACTAGGCGACGCACACGGAACGAAGCCAAACGAGGCCGCCCCGACCGGGCGGCCTTTTTTGATGTCGTTTGCGCGTTTTGACTTCACGCTCATCATCGGCCATATGTCGGGAATGACCCGCAAGACCTTTACATGGCGCGCCGAGGCGGACCTGCTGGATGCGGTCGCGCTGCTCAGCAAGAGCCAGGGCCGAACCGCCAACGCCTTCGTCACGGCGGCGGTGGAGGCACGCATCGCAGACACGGCCCCGAAGGAAGCGCAACAGCTCGAAAGCCTGGCCCGCAAGCTCCGGTCCCTGCCGGATCGGAAAAAGGCGTTCGACCAGGCCAAGGCGGCTTTCGTCGAAGCCGAGATGTCCGGGAACGATCCGGCGGAGGGAACGACTCCCGAAACCGAATTGGATGCCGTCCTCGACAAGGCCCTGCGAGCCTAGACGCCGCACTCCATGACCGAAGGGATGGACTGGGACCGTGACAGCCCCGAGATGCGGGCGCGACTGCGGACGCTCCTCAACGATATCGAGCTGGAAGCGGTCTGGCCCCTCCCCATAAGCGCGGGCCGCATCCGTGGCTACCACACGACCATGATGACGGGTTTCGACGATCCGGCTCTCGGCCGGATCGGTCGTTTCCGGGGAGAGGCCGGACTCTGGTACAATATCGAAATCGGCGATCATCTCGGCGTCGAGCCGCAAGACGTGGCGGTCGAGATGGAAACCTATCTCGGGCGGTTGAACGCGGGGCGCGACGCTGTCGACACGGCCCTCCTGCCGCCCAACACGGTTTCCTTCGAAGAGATGATGGTCGCAGACGAGCTTCCCGAACCGGCGCACCGGCTCCCCCTGCCGGACGCGAACGGCCTGCGCGCCGTCCTCACCCTCTGCGCCTTCGCCCATTCAGACTTCGTCCGTATCCATCCCTTGGCCAACGGCAATGGCCGCATGGCGCGGTTGCTCGCCAACATGCTGGCCATGCGGTACGGCTTGCCACCCTTCGTTACGCTCCGCTCGAGACCGGGCGGGCGACGCTATGCGGAAGCGGCGACGGCCTCGATGAACGGGGACTGGCAACCGACCAAGAGCCTGTTCATGGACATGCTGGACGAGGCGCTGGACGAACTGTCTTGAGCAGAGCGCCGTCCCACGATTGACCCCGGCGCGCTTCTTCGCCAGCGTCGGTCCATGCCCGCGCGCGATCCGATCCTCATTCCCGTTCCTCCCAAGGGCCGACCCGCCGACCGGATCGCGGCCGGGATCGCGGCGCTGGCCCTGGCCGGGTCGGTGGGAGCGACGGTCTGGTTCTTCGCCGGCTTCTTCGAGACCGATCCCGGCTTTGGCCCGGCCAGCAGCGCCTTTCTGCTGGCGCTGGGCCTGGGGGCGTTCGCCATCGTGCCGAGCGCGGTGATCCTGCGGTTGAGCTGGAC
>JBATXP010000545.1:0-1705 GCA_049673465.1 Litorimonas sp. | reverse complement strand
GCGTCACCCGTCGCTCCCGCCGCAGACGGTCGGCCTGCACGGCATAGTCGCTCGGTTCGATCGTTTGCGCCGATCCGTCCGTCGAGCCCACGATGCGGCGCAGGTTGCGCGGCGAGACGGTGTAGATGCGCCCGCGCCGGGGCGTTTCCGCGGCCACGACCCCGATCAGC
The DNA here is from genome assembly GCA_049673465.1 of Litorimonas sp. Taxonomy (GTDB): domain Bacteria; phylum Pseudomonadota; class Alphaproteobacteria; order Caulobacterales; family Maricaulaceae; genus Litorimonas. The sequence continues at coordinate 1,535 of JBATXP010000545.1, read as the reverse complement.
TCGCCGTCCGCGTCCAGCACCGGTCCGCCCGACAATCCGCCCAGCGATCCCGTCAGGCCCCGCGTCCGGCCCACTTCCGACCAGATCAGCACGGCTTCCTCCGTGCGGTATCGTCCGCGCACCTGCATCCGCCCGCGAGACAGCAGCGATCCGACCACTTCTCCGGGACGACCCTGTGGAAAGCCGATGAAATAGCCCGGCTCCCCGATCTGCCGCTGCCGGAGCAGGTCGGTCGCCAGCGGCTCGCGCGTCCAGCCCGTATTGAGCTGGGCGAGGTCGGCGTCCTGGTAGATCTCGGCCGAGGCGATCCGGATCAGCTGGCGCGGATTGATGCGCAGGCCGACCTCGTCGCAACTGTCCACCACGTGCCGCGCCGTGATCCAGTCGCCCTCGCCGGAACTGGCGAAGGCCGTCCCGACGCCGGAGGCGGGCGCGTCGATATTGACCAGGATGCGCTCGTCGCGCGGTGACTCCGACGGCAGCAGCGGTCCCAGCTCCGGCAGGTCGGCGGGCGGAATGACCGGCCCGCGCTCGCGGTTGGCATAGAGGACCAGCCCCGCGACGATGGCCAGATAGAACACCCAATCCGGAACGATCGACTTCACGGGCGGCGCTTAGCCGGCGATGGCGAAGGACAGCACGATCGACCCGGCGAGCTTGAACGCGCCCAGCACCATCGCCGGCGCGACCACGTCGCGTTCGATCAGGTCCGGAATGCCCCGGAAGATCAGGTCGGTCATGCGGAACAGGAACAATTGCAGCGCCACCGACAGCGTTCCCCACACCGCCACGTCCGCGATCGACACTTTGTGGATCAGGCAGGACGCGAGCGGCAGCGACAGCGCCACGATCAGCGCCGAAAGATGCACCGCCGCCGCCATATTGCCCTCGGTCACCAGCTTGAACTCGTCGTGCGGCGTCAGCTTCACATAGACGAAGAGCGCCACCACGAAGATCACTGCCACCGCGACGAGATAGAAGATCAGCCAGGGAAACCCCTGGGCCAGACTGTCGAAAGCTGGTTGCATGCGCGAAGTCCCATCGTCTCACTCCCCACGCGCCGCCTCTCGCGAATGAGGCGCGGAAGGGCAAGGAGGAATTGCGGTGACGGAGCGGTGAGGCAGGGGAAATTGTGGGACCTTTCCGGCCAAGACGGTGCATCGCGAGCCGCGCTGCTGAAGGGCGGGCGCGGACAGGGGCGTGTGTGTTCGGGGGTTCTAGCGCAGACCCCTTCTCCCCGCGGCGCGGGGTTTGCCACAAAGCGCGCTAGCGGCGCGCGACTGGCATGGCGTGCCCGAAGGGCGGATGGGGGGCTGGCCGAAAACGTGGAATGCGTTTCGCGTGGGTCAAACGTCTGCCAGACCGCCAACGTGCGGCCTATCATCGACCTCGACTGCACGCACTCCAGCCATACGCTTTTTCCGACGGCTTCCCCCCATCGACCTCGCTTCGCTCGCCCACTTCCCCCCGCGCCGCGGGGAGAAGGAGAGTGTGCGCCTTTCCGCACCTCAAGTTCCTCCCCCGCAAGGGGGAAG
>JBATXP010000544.1:0-6143 GCA_049673465.1 Litorimonas sp. | reverse complement strand
GCGGGAAGTTGTAGTGCAGCATGAACTTGTTTTTGATCGTGCCGGTCAGCTGGTCCATGAACTGCTCGTCCTCGGACGTGCCGAGCGTGGCGACGCAGATGGCCTGCGTTTCGCCGCGCGTGAACAGGGCCGAGCCGTGCGTGCGGGGCAGGAGGCCCGCCATGGCTTCGATCGGGCGAACTTCGTCGGTCTTGCGACCGTCGATGCGCTTCTTGGTCTTGATGACGCTCTGACGCACGGTCTCGGACTCGACCGACTTGAAGACGTCGTTGAAGACGGCCTCGGTCATGCCATGCGGGTTGTTGTCGCTGACCACCAGCTTGGTGTGGGCGTCGGACTTGGCGTCGCGCAGCGCGCTCTGGCGCTCCATCTTGTCCTTTTTCTTGTACGCGGCCTTGATGCCTTTCTCGGCGACCTTTTTGACCTCTTTCTTCTCGTCTTCGAGGTCGGGCACCACGAACTCGTAGGCGGGCTTGGCGCCGGCCTTCTTGACGAGGTCGTGGATCGCTTCGATCACGTCCTGGCAGGCTTCGTGGGCGAACATGACCGCGCCGAGCATCTGCTCCTCGGTCAGTTCCTTGGCTTCGGACTCGACCATCATGATGGCCTCTTCCGTGCCAGCGACGACGAGGTCGAGTTCGGTCTCGGCCATTTCGTCGAGCATCGGGTTCAGCACATAGTCGCCGTCGATCAGGCCGACGCGGGCCGCGCCGATGGGGCCGTTGAACGGTGCGCCGGATAGGGCGAGCGCGGCGGAGGCGGCGACCATGCCGACGATGTCGGGCTCGTTTTCGAGGTCATGCTGCAGAACGGTGATCACGACCTGCACTTCGTTGCGGAAACCCTTGGGGAAGAGCGGGCGGATGGGACGGTCCGTCAGGCGGGAAATCAGCGTCTCGCGCTCGGTCGGACGGCCTTCGCGCTTGAAGTAGCCGCCGGGCACTTTGCCGGCCGCGTAGAACTTCTCCATATAGTTCACGGTCAGCGGGAAGAAGCTCTGGCCGGGGCGCGCGTCCTTGGCGAAGGTCGCGGTGGCGAGCAGTTTGGTCTCGCCGTAAGTGGCCAGCACGGCGCCGTCGGCCTGACGGGCGATGCGGCCGGTTTCCAGGGTCAGGTCGCGGCCTGCCCAGTCGATGGTCACGGAATGTTTGTCGAACATAGTCTTTGTCTTTCGTAGCGTACAGCTGCGCCGGTTCGTCCGGCGCTCGTGCAGGGTGCGCTTACATGCGCGAAAGCCGCCGAAGCCCTCTCCGGCGGCTTTGTGTCTTAGAGGGGAGCTTGCCTAGCGGCGCAGTTCCAGCCGCTTGATCAGGTCCTGATAGCGGGCGTCGTCCTTGCCCTTCAGATAGTCCAAGAGGCGGCGGCGCTTATTGACCATGGTCAGCAGGCCGCGACGGGAATGATTGTCCTTGGCATTGGTCTTGAAGTGCTCGGTCAGGGTCTTGATGCGGTGCGTCAGGATCGCGACTTGGACTTCGGGGGAGCCGGTGTCACCGGGTTTGGTTGCATATTCGGTGACGAGCTCGGCCTTGCGTTCGGGCGTAATCGACATCGGGTTTCTCCATTTCGGTTCAAAGGTTGAACACGCGTTTCGGAAGCAGTTCCGTTCCGCGCGGTTGGCACAAGGCGATCGCCAAACCATCACTCTCGGCCAGAACCCATTCGGTGTCGGGAAGAGAGGACGGGGCGGCGATCGTGCGGCCCTGCTTCAGAGCGGTTGCCTGTGGTTCGGTCACGGCCAGCACCGGGATGTCGTCCAGCGCGGTCGAGAGCGGCAGGAGCCCCTTCGAAGCGGCGCCGCTATCGCACAATGCCTCCAGTTCGTCCACCGTCAATGACCGCTCCAGGGTGAACGGCCCAACCCGGGTCCGGCGCAGGCGCGAGACATGCCCCTCGACCGTCGAATCGTCCGTGGAGAGCGCGACGCAGATGTCGCGCGCCAGCGAGCGCACATAGGTTCCCTTGCCGCAGTCGACCCGAAACGAGGCGGTCTGCCCGTCGAACCCCAGCAGCGCCACGGCGTCGATCCGCACGGTGCGCGTCTTCATCTCCACCGCCTCGCCCGCGCGCGCCAGGTCGTAGGCGCGCCTGCCATCGATCTTGATGGCGGAATATCTAGGGGGCACCTGCTCCACATCTCCGACGAAACGCGGCAACACGCCCTCGATCGCCGCATGGGTCGGGCGCGCGTCGCTCTCGCTCGTCACCTCGCCTTCCGCGTCCAGCGTCTCCGTGCTGGTGCCGAAGCGAATGTCGAACTCGTACGTCTTGGCCGCATCCATCAGGAAGGGCACGGTCTTGGTCGCCTCGCCCAGCGCCACCGGCAGGAGGCCCGTCGCCAGCGGATCGAGCGTGCCCGCATGACCCGCCTTCTGCGCGTTCATGAGACGACGCACCACGGCTACCGCCTTGGTGCTGCCCATTTCCAGCGGCTTGTCCAGCACGACCCAGCCATGCACTGGCTTTCCGCGTTTGCGTCTCTGTCGTCCGTTCGGATCCATGGGATGCGCCGCTAGGGCATCGGATGCGGGAAGGGAAGCGCGATGTCTCGCGACGAACCGGGCGTCGAACGCACCACTGAAGGACGATGTTCTGCAACCCCGTATTGCATTGCCCCGAACTCGCTTCTAGGCGGCCCGCGCGGGGGCGAAAACAAGGGAAACTGGGACCAACCACATGAACACCAAACTCATCCTGATGGCAGTGACCGCCATCGGTCTTGGCGCTTGCTCGTCCATCGCCAACGGGAAAAACCAAGCCGTCATGTTCTCGACGGGCGACGTCGAAGGCGCGGAATGCCACATCACGGGCGGCCGCGACGGTGCCGTCAACATGCGCGTCACGACCCCGGAAAAGGCGCAAGTCCGCCGCGCCAAGGCCGCCATCGACGTGGAATGCAGCAAGGACGGCTACCTGACGGCGTCGCGCCGGGTGGAATCCAAGATGGAAGGCACGACGGGCGGCAACGTCGTGGCCGGCGGCTTCATCGGTCTGGGCGTCGACGCCATGACGGGCGCAATGTTCAAATACCCCGACACGATCCTCGTGAAGATGCAGCAGGACGGCGTCGTCACGCCGACCGTCACGGGCGAGCCGATCAGCTAGCCTCTGAGGCTCGACGTGAACGCGAAAAGCCGCCTCTCCGGGCGGCTTTTTTGCGGCTATTCTTCCTCGCCTAGATCCCGCGCCACGTCCGGCTGAGCGAGCAGCTTGGCCATGTCGTCCGCCGTGTCGAAAGTGGTGTCGAGCTTGAAGCTCAGCCGGGGCGTGCTTTTCATTTCCAGCTCCCGGCCCAGACGGCCGCGCAGGAAGCGGGCGCAGCGCTGCAATCCCTGGATCACGGCCTTCCCGTCCGCGTCGGGGCCGAGCGGGGCGGCGAACACGGTCGCGACCTTGAGGTCCGGTGCGGCGCGCACTTCCGCGATGGTCACGCTGACGCCTTTCAGGGCCGGATCGCGCAGATCCTCGCGATTGATGATGTCCGCCAAGGCTCGGCGGATCACTTCGCCGGCCTTGAGCTGGCGTTGGGAGGGAGGACGGTTGCGGGACATGGATGGCTAGATAGTCAGTGCGCCCGTCAAAGAAAAGGGCGGCCCGGTCGGCCGCCCTCATCCCCTATCGAAAAACACGGGGCGTGGGGCCTTACGCGTCCTCGCTCGCATTCTCCGCTTCCATGTCGGACAGGGCGACGTCTTCCAGCGAGCGGTCGATCATCTCGACCGTGAAGCACTCGATCTGGTCGCCCTTGCGGATGTCCTCATAGTTCTCGAAGCCCATGCCGCATTCCATGCCGGCCTGGACCTTCTCGACTTCCTCCTTGAAGCGCTTCAGCGTCTTCAGCATGCCTTCGTGGATCACGACATCGTCGCGCAGGAGGCGCACGCCGGAGCCACGCTCCACCCGTCCGTCCGTGACGCGGCAACCCGCGACCTTGCCCAGCTTGGAGATGTTGAACACTTCGAGGATTTCCGCGTAGCCGATGAAGGTCTCGCGGCGCTCCGGCTTGATCATGCCCGTCAGGATGCCCTCGATATATTCGATCAGCTCGTAGATGATCGAATAATAGCGGATCTCCACGCCCTCGCGTTCGGCCAAATCCTTGGCCTGCTTGTTGGGACGTACGTTGAAGGCGATGATCGGGGCCCCGGCCGTCAGCGCCATCTGCACGTCGGACTCGGAAATCCCTCCGGCGGCGGCGTAGATCACATTGGCCTTCACTTCCGAATTGCTTAGCCCTTCCAGCGACGCCTTGATGGCCTCGGCGGAGCCCTGGACGTCGGCCTTCACCAGCAGGGGAAGTTCGGACACTTCCTTGTTCTGCAGCTTGGCCATCATCTGTTCCATGGAGGCAAGCGCGGACGGTTGCGCGGCGGCGGCCTGACGCTTCACGCGCTGGCGGTATTCCACGATCTCGCGGGCCTTGGCCTCCCCGTCCACGACGGCGAAAGGCTCGCCCGGCATGGGCGCGCCGTCCAGCCCCATCACCTCCACGGCGGTGGAGGGTCCGGCGGATTTGAGCTGCTTGCCGCGCTCGTCCATCATGGCCTTGACCTTGCCGTAATACTCGTCCGCCACGATCATGTCGCCGCGCTTGAGCGTGCCGCGCTTGACCAGCAGGGTCGTCACCGCGCCCCGGCCCTTTTCGAACCGCGATTCGATCACCAGCCCATCCGGATTGCGTTTCGGATTGGCCTTGAGTTCCATCAGCTCGGCCTGGAGCGTGATGGCTTCCGCCAGCGCGTCCAGTCCCGTGCCTTCCTTGGCGGACACGGGAATGGCCTGGACGTCGCCGCTCATGCTCTCCGTGATGACCTCATATTGCAGCAGGTCGGTCTCGACCTTCTGCGGATTGGCGTCGTACTTGTCGATCTTGTTGACCGCGACGATGATCGGCTTTCCGGCTGCGCGGGCATAGCGGATCGACTCGATCGTCTGGGGCTTCACCCCGTCATCGGCCGCCACGACCAGCACCACGATATCGACCGCTTCCGCGCCGCGCGTGCGCATCTGCGCAAAGGCCGCGTGGCCCGGCGTGTCGAGCACGGTGATCTTGTCGCCGGTCTTCAGCTGCAACTGGTAGGCCCCGATGTGCTGGGTGATGCCGCCCGCTTCGCCGGACGCCACGTCGGTCGCGCGCAGCGCGTCCAGCAGCGAGGTCTTGCCGTGGTCGACATGGCCCATGATGGCGATGACGGGAGCCCGCGGCTTGCGATCCTTTTCCTGGCTCGGCGTGTCGTCGATCAGGAAGTCGTCTTCCACGTCGGCCTCGGACACGCGTTTCACCGTGTGACCGAAATCCTCCACGATCAGCTGCGCCGTGTCGGCGTCGATGACATCGTTGAGCGTGCTCATCGTGCCTTGCTGCATGAGGTACTTCACAACGTCCGCGCCGCGTTCCGCCATGCGGTTGGCCAGATCGGCGATGGTGATGGTTTCGGGAACCGTGACCTCGCGCTGGACCTTCTCGCGGCCGCCCGAACCGCCCATGCGGCGCTGGCGTTCGCGTTCGCGCTTGCGCTTCACGGCGGCGAGCGAGCGCTGGCGCTCGTCATTGCCCGACAGGGCCGACACGATGGTCAGCTTGCCGCGGCGGCGCTTCTGCTCGCCCTTGGAGCGGGTCGGCGGCGGGGTGTTGCGCTTCTTCTTGATGCGTCCACCGGCCTTTTCGATCTCCGACAGGCCCTCTTCGGTGGAGCTGTCGCGGGCGAGCGGCGAGCCGACGCTCTTGCGCTGCAGGCGCTCCTGCTCTTCCTTCTTCTGGCGCTGCTTCTCGGCTTCCTCTTCCTCGATGCGTTTCAGCTCGGCCTCTTCCTCGGCACGCTTGCGCGCTTCGAGCAGCTCCTGCTCCTCGCGCATTCGAGCCTGGCGGGCTTCCGCTTCGGCGGCCTTCTTGGCGGCGCGTTCGGCGGCCTGGGCCTGGGCCTTCTGCAAGGCGTCGAGACGGATCTTGAACTCCGCGACGGACAAGCCCTGTTCCTTGGCCGCAGCGGCGATCTGGGCGTCCGTCATCTTGGGCTGTTTGGGCGCAGCAGGTTTCGGTTTCGCCTGCTTGACCTCGGCAGCGGTCTTGATCGGTGGGGCCAAAGTCGGCTTCGGCGTGACCGGTGACTTCGGTGCGGCAGGGGCCTCGCTCTCGGTCGCTG
>JBATXP010000543.1:0-1978 GCA_049673465.1 Litorimonas sp. | reverse complement strand
GTCGTCACGCTGGCCAATGGTCGGGAGACGCGCAACACGGCGCAGAGCCGCTCGCGCCGCCGCTACAATGCCGTGACGGGCGTGTCCTCGCCGGAGGAAGCGCGACGGCTGGCAGACTTCTTCGAGGCGCGCTCTGGCAAGCTCCACGCCTTCCGCTTCCGCGATCCGCTGGATCACAGCTCCGGCGCGCGCGTGCCGTCCGCGACGGATCAGATCGTCGGCACGGGCGACGGCAAGGCGACCCGCTTCGCCCTGGTCAAACGCTATGGCGAGGTCGTCCGTCCGATCGCGCTTCCCGTCGACAGCAGCGTGCGCGTGGCGGTGAACGGCGCGACCGTGTCGCATGCGTTGGACGGCGGCACGGTCGTCATCGACCCGCCCGCAGCCGGAGCCAGCGTCACGGCGGGTTTTCTGTTCGACGTGCCGGTCCGCTTCGACACGGACGCGCTGTCCCTGTCGCTCGACACGCACGGGGCCGTGTCGGTCACGGACGTGCCCCTCATCGAGGTGTTGGATCATGCGTAGCCTGTCGCCCGGCCTACGAGCCCATCTGGAGAGCGGGACGACGACGCTGTGCCGCGTCTTCGTCCTGGAGCTGGCCGATGGACGCCGCTTCGCCTTTGGCGATCACGACCGCCCGCTCTCCGTCTTCGGCCTCACCGCCAAGCCGATGGATGCAGCGGAAACGGAACGGCGTTCCGGGTTCGATGCGGACTCCGGCGCGCTCAGGGCCGTGTTCGACCTCGACCTGACGGAAGCCGAGATCGCGGGCGGTGCGCTGGATGGGGCCACGTTGGAAGAGCACCGCGTCAACTGGGCCGAGCCGTCACAAAGCGTGCATCTCACCACGGGCCGGACCGGCTCCGTCACGATCGGCGAGGGCGGATTCGAGGCGGACTGGCTCGGCATGGCGACCCGGTTGGACCGCTCCACGGGTCGCGTCTTTTCCCGCCGCTGCGACGCCGAATATGGCGACGCGCGTTGCGGGCTGACGGCGCAACCGGGCGAGAGCTGCGCCCGCACGCTGGAGGCCTGCAAGGGCTTCGGCAACGTGCTGAACTATCGCGGCTTCCCTTACCTGCTGGGCGACGACGTGTTGCAGGCGGGCGTCCACCTGACGCCGTCGCGCAATGGGGGGTCGCGCTATGTCTGAAACCCCGCAGGACAAGATCCGCCGCGAGGCGCTGGAATGCGCCCATGACTGGATCGACACGCCCTACCAGCATCAGGCCTCCGTCTGCGGGGCGGGGACGGACTGCCTCGGCCTGATCCGGGGCGTGTGGCGCGCCATCTACGGGCCCGAGGAGCCGGAAACGCCGCCCAACTATACGCCCGACTGGGCGGAGGAAACGGGCGAGGAAACGCTGCTCGACGCCGCCCGCCGCTGGCTCGTGCCGACGGACGATCCGCTGCCCGGCGACGTGCTGCTGTTCCGCCTGCGCCCCGGCGCGCCGTGCAAGCATGTCGGCATCCTGTCCGAGGACGGCGACAAGCTGATCCACGCCTATTGGGGCCACGCCGTGGTGGAAAGCTGGCTCCGTCCCTTCTGGTCGCGGCGCATCGCCCACGCCTTTTCCTTTCCCCCTCCTACGTTCGAGGATTGATCCATGACCACGCTCGCCGTTCAGGGTGTCCAGGCCTTCGCGCGCGGTGGCGCGCGGGCCCTGACGCAACTCGCCGTCTCGACCGCCACGGGCGCGATCTCCCGCGCGCTCGACAATCGCGTCTTCGAAGGTCCGCGCCTCGACAGCTTCCAGCTCCAGACCTCGCGCGACGGCGCGCCCATGCCGCGCGTCTTCGGTCGCGTTCGCCTGGCGGGACAGGTGATCTGGGCCAGCCGCGTGCGAGAGATCGTGACGGAAGAAAGCGCGGGCGGCGGCAAGGGTGGCGGCCCCGTGCGCCGCGACTACAGCTACACGGTCAGCTTCGCCGTCGGCCTGTGCGAGGGCGAGATCCTCGGCGTGGACCGCATCTGGGC
>JBATXP010000542.1:0-2208 GCA_049673465.1 Litorimonas sp. | reverse complement strand
CGGCCAAGGCCGACCCGGACCGCCGGGCGACGGCGACGCGCTACGCCGCCGGCATCGCGCTCGCGCAGCTCTTCTGGGTCTCGCTTCTCTTTCTTCCCCCGCTCGGCCTGACGGCCTTCCTCGCCCTGTTCGGCCTCGGCGTGCTGATCGAGCTGGCCGTGCCCGCCATCGCGGAGCGCAAGGCCAACACGCCCTGGCACCGCCATCACATCATCGAACGCTACGGCCTGCTTACCATCATCGTGCTGGGCGAGGTGCTGCTCGCCACCTTCATGGCGCTGAAGGGCGCGTTCACCAGTGGCGTGGACTGGGCCCTGATCGAGATCGCCGTCGCCTCGCTGGTCGTGATGGCCGCGATGTGGTGGCTCTACTTCTGCGACGAGGACCACCTCGACGGCACGGAACTCGGCAACGCCCTGACCTGGGGCTACGGCCACTTCGTCGTGTTCGGAGCCGCCGCTGCCGTGGGGGCGGGCTTCGCCGTGATGGTCGATGTGGCGGCCGATCACGCCGAAATTGGACGGGATGTCGCCCTTGCATCCGTGGGCATACCCCTGGCGCTCTACATCGCGGCTCTCTGGCTGATCCGGGACCGCCGGATTCTCAACGGCGTCGCGGGCATGGTTCTCCTGCCCTTCAGCGTTCTGGTATTGGCGGCAACTCTGCTCGGACTGGGGGTCTGGTCTCTCGCAGCCCTGTCCGTGCTATGCGTGGTCCTTCGCAACGGATTGGCTCGCCGCTAGACTAAAGACGAGTTCGTGGCTCACATCCGCTCCGGCACCTCCAAGCCCAAGATCCCCAGCCCGTGCTCCAGCTGCGCCAGCGTCGTTTCCGCAAGCGCCAGCCGCGAGGCGCGCATCTCCGCCGCCACCTCGTCCGCCAGGATCGGACAGTTGGTGTAGAAGCGGGAGAAGGCCTGGGCGAGGCCGTAGACATGGTCGCAGAGAATGTGCGGGGCGCGCTTGTCGACGGACAGTTCGATGGCGCGGGCATAGTCGTCCAGGGCCAGGACGAGGTCGCGTTCGGACGGGTCGGTCGGGGCAATGGGGCCGGACGTCGCACCCGTCTCCTGCGCTTTTCGCAGGATCGATTTGATGCGCACGACGGCGTAGAGCAGGTAGGGTCCGGTCTTGCCCTCGAACGCGGTGAAGCGGTCGGGATCGAAGACGTAGTTGGTCAGGCGGGCATTCTGCAGGTCGGCGAACTTCAGCGCGGCGAGGCCGATCATGCGGGCGATCTCGGCGCGTTCGGAGGCATCGAACGCCTCGCCGATGCCGGAGTCCGCCAGCCGCTTTTCGGCCGCCGCCTGCATCGTCTCCAGCAGGTCTTCGAGGCGAAGCACCCCGCCGTCGCGGGTCTTGAACGGCTTGCCGTCCGTGCCGTTCATGGTGCCGAAACCCAGATGTTCCATCTGTTCGGGCCGGAACCACCCCGCCAGCGCGGCGACGCGGAAGACCTGTTCGAAATGCATGGCCTGGCGCTGGTCCACCACGTAGAGGATCAGGTCGGGGTCGATCGCGGCCTTGCGGTCCACCAGCGTGGCGAGATCGGTCGTATGGTAGAGCACCGCGCCCGAGCGGGCGAGCAGCATGACGGGCGGGATGCCGGTGCGCTTGTCCTCGTCATAGTCGGGATCGACGTGGACGATCAGCGCCCCGTCATCGTGCACGGCCAAGTCCTTTTCGCGCAGCTCTTCGACCATGTCCGGGATAAGCGGATCGACGCAGGCCTCGCCGTTCCACAGGTCGAACGCCACGCCGAGGCGACCATAGCCCTCTTTCAGGGCGGCGACGGACACGGCGATGAAGTGATCCAGGAGCGCGCGGTAGCCCGGACGCCCCGCCTGCAGCTCGGCAGTCGCGACGCGGGAGCGCTCCATGCGCGCATCGTCCGCCTTGGCGGCGTTCGACGCCTGCGGATAGAGCCGGGCGAGGTCCTCCATGGTGACGGGCGGTTCGTCCGGATAGTTGCCCTCATATTCCGCGTCGAAATAGACGAGGCTCGGCTGCTCCGTCTCCAGCTCGCTGATCAGGTGGCCCATCTGCAAGCCCCAATCGCCCAGATGGGCGTCGCCGATCACGCTGTGTCCGCGCGCGCGGAACAGGCGCTTGATCGCCTCGCCGATGACCGCGCTGCGCAGATGGCCGACATGCATGGGCTTGGCGACGTTGGCCCCGCCATAGTCGATCACCACGGACAGCTCGGCCC
>JBATXP010000541.1:0-1909 GCA_049673465.1 Litorimonas sp. | reverse complement strand
ACCCTGCGCTGGACGGGTCGGGATCCGGCCTTCGCCGAATGGACGGAGGATAGCGGCTCCCTGCGCTACCGGGTGCGCCTGTTCCGGGGAGGGTCGGTGGAGACGGTCGATACGGTGAGTGCATCGCTTCGGACATCCCCGTTCGACCGCGCGGAAGTCGTCCAGCTGTCGCCGGATGGGCGCGAAAGTCTTTATCCGGCGGCGTTGAATGTGTCGGGCGCGTGACTAAATAGGCCGATATGGCCGCGAAAAACCCATACGACCTGCTCGGCGTGAAGAAGTCGGCGACGGACAAGGAAATCCGGTCCGCCTACCGCAAGCTCGCCAAGAAGCTGCATCCCGATGTCAACCCCGACGACGACGCCTCCGCCGAGCGTTTCAAGGAGGTGACGGCGGCCTATAACCTGCTGTCCAACGAGGAGCTGCGCAAGCAGTACGATAGCGGACAGGTGGACGCGAACGGTCAGCAACAGAACCCGTTCGCGGGCGCAGGCGGCTTCGGCCAGAGGGGAGGAATGGGAGGCGGCGGCTTCGACACCGGCTTTGGCGGGTTCGAAGGCATGCGCGCGGGCGGAATGCGCGGCGACGACATGTCCGACCTGTTCGGGTCGCTGTTCGGCATGAATACCGGTCCCTTTGCGGGCGGGATGCGGGGCGGGACGAACCGTCCACCCGTGCAAAGGAAGGGCGCGGACGTCCGCTACACGGTCGACATGTCCTTGCCGGAATCTCTGGTCGGCGGCGAACGCCAGCTGCCCAGCGGCACCAAGGTCAAGATCCCGGCGGGGGTGAAGAGCGGCCAGACCCTGCGCGTGCGCGGCAAGGGCGAAAGCGGCGTCAATGGTGGTCCCTCGGGCGACGCGCTGGTCAAGGTGAGCGTGCGCGAGCACCCGAACCTGCGGCGCGAGGGCGACGACCTGCACTTGCGCCTGCCCATCAGCCTGTCGGAGGCGGTGACCGGCGGCAAGGTGCGCGTGGACATGCCGAGCGGGGCGATCAACATCCGCATCGCGCCCGGCTCCAACACGGGCAAGAAGATGCGCCTGAAGGGCAAGGGAGCCGTGGGCAAGAGCAAGGCGCGGGGGAACCTCATTCTGGAACTGGTCGTTACTCTCACCGACGCGGAACTGGCTGCGGGGGACGCCGTCGCGGCCGCCCTGCCGGACGCGGACGGAAGCGAATTGAGGGCCTCGCTGATCTAGCGAAGCCGCCACCTTCCGGTTTGGCTGGAGACCCGACATGACTTTCAAGACCTTGACGCTTTCGCTCCTCGCCGGAGCGACCCTGTCCGCCTGCGCCAGCACGCCTGACAACCCCTTCAAGGATCCGGTCGGCGAGCGCATGGTCGAACTGGCCGAGGACTATGAGGCGGGCGAAAAGCGTGCCCGCGAGGGCGTCAAGGACCTGCGCGAGGCGGAGGACCGCTTCGCAAAGGCCCGCAAGTCGCGCGACAGGGCTCGCGACCGGCTGCGCGACGCGGACCGCGACCTGGAGCGCGCGCTGGAGGCTCAGGAGGCCGACCGCATGCTGACGGCGAATACGGGCGGCGTCTCGCCCGACCTGAAACGCACGGAGCGGCTGGCCAAGCATGTGCGCGAGGCGCGCAAGGACGTGGAGGACGCGCGCGACGACATCCGCAAGGCGGAGCGGAGCATGGACCGCGCGCGCGACGCGCAGGACAAGGCCAAGGACCGGATCAAGTCGGGACGCGAGCGGATGGACGAGGCGACGCGGGACTATCGGCGCGGGACATAGGGGCAGGGGCGAGGCAATACTCCTAAGTCTTCCGTCCCCGGCATTCATTGCCGGGGTCTGCTACCCTCCAGACCCACAAGACGACGGGCGAAAGCCGCTTTCGTCTTGTGAAGGAGGATGAAAACAGACCCCGGCAATGAATGCCGGGGACGAT
>JBATXP010000540.1:0-1540 GCA_049673465.1 Litorimonas sp. | reverse complement strand
CTGCTTTGTAGCGTGCGATCGCATCTGCCTATCCAACTGACCAACTCCTTTGCGCTCTGCGTTTGAAGTAGAGTGTACAATATCGGCGTTTGTACGATGCGATCGCCAACTGCGGTAGGGCAATTGCCGCTCTATAGAGATTTCATGCCTGTCAGCTACCAAAAACCGTAATTTCTATACTATTCAAGCATTAGACAAGCTTTTTGCTGCTATCAACTGTTTGGTTCAGCAATGCGGTCACCAACTAGCAATATTGATCACTGCCTAGATTTTAGCTATCAAAAGTCAGCTTCTTCAACCGGGCTAAAGCTACACTGCGGATGAGGTTATGCTGTCTGAGCAGGAGTTCAGTCTCTTCTATCTTTTCTTCGATTAACGTCAGTTCTGGTTAAGCTGCGGGTGGTAGTGCCCACTCTAGATGGAGTTTAGGCTTTTTGGGCTGGTGACAATAGGCAATTAAGCCACAAATGATGTTGACCCAGCAGTTGACGGGGCTTCGATGCCGAGAGTGTTCTATCTGCGAGATATTCTTAAGTTGGTCAATGACGGTTTCAACAATGGAACGCTTGCGGGTGAGCAGCTTGTCAGTCAATCGCATCAGCTTGTTCTTCATGTTGCGCCGAGGTTTGGCAAAGAATTCAATGTTGAACGTTTCGAGCAGTTCTTTAGCAAGCTTCTTCGAGACGTATCCTCTATCAGCAAAGACTTTGCCGCTGAGGATACTGAGTAAATCGACAACGGGCTTGCGGTCATCCGTGTTGCCGGGTGTGAGTGTGATATTGAGCAAGTCACCGGTTTCGCTGACGACCAGATGAAGCTTATAGCCATAAAACCAGCCAACCGAGGTTTTGCCCCGAGCAGCGGTGTCTTTGCAAACCTTGTGCTGCCAGATACGACGGTTGTGACAGACCTTAAGGCTGGTCGCATCAATGAAGCTGATGCCCGTACAAGGCCCAAAGCAGGTCTTCAAATAGCAGCATAGTGGGAACAGGCATGAGGGCGTCCATGCGACGAAGCGGTTGTAGCTCACGAGGGTTGGAAACGACTGTTTCCAGTACTTACAGACGTGATGAATATAGTAGGCTTTGAAGTTTCGGTAGTGACTTTGGTGGAAACCGATGAGAATCGTCATGATTTCGCTTAGGCAGAGCGATCGCTTGCGCCTGCGCGTCTTTAGATTGTGGCTCAATAGCTGATGATGCCAAACCGGTTCAAACGCTTGGCAAAAGTCATCGACGTGGCAGAAGAGTTCTTCTAAGCTAGACATAGTGAAGGACAGGGCTGATTGATTTTGGTAATCTTCAGCGTACCTGCCCTTCTTTTTTTGCGCTCTTCTTATCCAAAACTGACGTTTCGATTAGGTATCTATCTCGCAACACGTCGAGCGCTAATGCCTGCGCAGCTTCACTTTGGTCCCAGTCTTCTAGATGGCTGAGCCACCAGTCTTCGGGAACGGCGCAGCGATACACGGCGGTTTCGCAAAGCAGAATATACGCCATGCGAGCATCTTGTTGCAAACGCTCAAAGGTATGCTCTAGCC
>JBATXP010000539.1:0-2035 GCA_049673465.1 Litorimonas sp. | reverse complement strand
CCCATATGCGGCAGGACAAGAAGAACGAAGGCGGCCGCATCACGCTGATTCTGGCGCGCGGCATCGGCCAAAGCTTCATCGAACGCGGCGCATCGCAAGACGCGCTGCGCGACTATCTCAAGGACATTGCCTCATGAGCGCCTTTCTGGAGCCCCAGAACCTGACCCTGATGGGGGTCATCCTCGCCCTGCTGGTCTGTTCGAGCTTCTTTTCCTCCTCCGAGACCGCGCTGACGGCGGCATCCCGCGTGCGGATGCACGCCGCGGAAAAGGACGGCGACCGCCGCGCGACCATCGTGCAGCGCCTGATGAACATGCGCGAGCGCCTGCTGGGCGGGATCCTGCTGGGCAACAACCTCGTCAACATCCTCGCCTCGGTGCTGACGACGACACTGTTCACCAACGTGTTCGGCGGCAGCGCCACGGCGCTCGCCCTCGCCACCGCCGTGATGACCGCGCTGATCCTCGTCTTCGCCGAAGTCCTGCCCAAGACCTACGCCATCTCCCAGCCCGACAAGTGGGCGCTGGTCGTGGCGCGGCCGATCGCGCTGATCGTCAAGCTGCTGGCCCCGATCGTGCTGGTCGTGCAGGTCATCGTCAACGGCGTGCTGCGCCTCTTCGGCGTGGACACGCACGGCACCACCTGGACGGCGACCGACGAGATCAAGGGCGCGGTCGATCTGCACCTGCAAGAGGGCGGCGTGGCCAAGCGCGCCCGCGACCAGATCTACGGCGTGCTGGAGATCGGGGAGCTGACGGTGGAGGACGTGATGATCCACCGAAGCAACCTGTCCATGGTGGATCTCGACACGCCCAGCGAGGATTTGCTGAAGGAGGTCATGGTGTCGGGCCATTCGCGCCTGCCCGTCTATAGCGGGGATAGCGACAATGTGCGCGGCGTCATCCACGTCAAGGACCTGCTCGCCGCGCTGGCCAGGACGGGCGAGGTGTCGGGCATCGAGGTCAGGAAGCTCTTGCGCGATCCGTGGTTCGTGCCGGAAACCACCTCGGTCGTGAAGCAGCTCCGCGCCTTCCAGAGCAAGCGCGAACATTTCGCCCTGGTCGTGGACGAATACGGCGCGCTGATGGGGGTCATCACGCTGGAGGACATTCTGGAGGAGATCGTCGGCGACATCCAGGACGAGTATGACGAGGAACTGGCGGGCGTGACCCGCCTCAAGGAAGGCGGCGCGGTCGTGCGCGGCAATGTGGCGATCCGCGACCTCAACCGCGCCATGGACTGGCAGCTGCCCGACGAGGAGGCGGTCACCATCGCCGGCCTCGTCATCCACGAAAGCCAGACCATTCCCACGGCCGGCCAGACCTTCGCCTATCACGGCTACCGCTTCGAGATCCTGACCCGCGAGCGCAACCAGATCCAGAGCCTCAAGGTGCGCAAGACCTTCGAGCCCGACCAGAGGCGCGGCGGATGAGCGCACGCATCTTCCGTTTCGCCCTGCTGGCCGGGGCCGCGCTGCTCGGCGGGTGCGCCGGTGCTCCGGAGGACGGCCCCATGCTGGTCACGGGCGCGACGGTCCTGACCATGGAGGCCGGACCCGCGCCGGAAGCGATGCTGATCCGGGACGGGCGCATCGCCGCCTTGGGCGACGAAGACGCGCTGCGCCGCCAGGCCCCCGGCGCGACGGTACTGGACCTATCGGGCCGCACCGTCATGCCCGGCGTGGTGGATAGCCACGTCCATGTGCGCGAACTCGGCATGGACGCGCTCAAGGTCGATCTGGTCGGGGTGAGCACGGTCGAGGACATCGTTGCGCGTATCCGGGAGCAGCGTCCCGACTCCGCGCCGGGCGAGTGGATCGTCGGGCAGGGATGGGACGAAGGGGCGTTTGCCAGCTATGAGGGCGATGACGCCGTCGGGGGCTACCCGACCGCGCGCGCAATCAGCGAGGCCTTCCCCGACAATCCGGTGGCACTGGAAAGCCTGCACGGTTTCGGCGCGATGGCCAATGACGCCGCGCTGGCGCGGGCCGGGATCGCGGACGACACGGCCGACCCGCCGGGCGGCACCATTCTGC
>JBATXP010000538.1:0-4861 GCA_049673465.1 Litorimonas sp. | reverse complement strand
GCGGCGGGCGTAGCTCAGGGGTAGAGCGTCAGCTTCCCAAGCTGAATGTCGTGGGTTCGAATCCCATCGCCCGCTCCAATTATGCGTCTCGCTTCAGATCTGGCGGTTTGGCCAGCATCCGGCTTGGGCGAACCCACGCATTTTTGATGGTTCGCATTCGCTCACGGGGGTTCGAATCCCATCGCCCGCTCCAAATAAGCGTCTCGATCCGAGTATGGCGGTTCGGCCAATATCTGGCATTGGGCGAACCCACGCATTTTTGAATGGTTCGCGTTCGCTCACGGGGGGTCGAATCTGCCCTGGCCCAACTCTCTCGGCTGACAGCTGCGCGCTCTCGCTAGCGAAAAGCATCCGAGTGACAGCGAGTGCGTGTGCGCAACCCGTTACCGGCTGGCTCCTAGCCCTCCGCCCCTTCCATCACTGCTGCAAGCATTTCCGCTCCGATCGGTCGGTCGAACTTCACCCCCGCGAACTGCGGATTGGCCCAGCGCACCTCGCCCGACATCCATTCGCCTTCCAACTCCACGAAGAGGCGCTTCGCCTCGCCCAGAAACCCCTCATGCTTGATCTTGAACCCGTTCATGGACAGATCGACCAGGGTCATTTGCGATTCCGCCTCACCCACCTGAACCGCCACGGTCCGGAAGAGCATCCTCCGCTCCTCCCGTTGCCGACGTATCTGGACCACCCGGCGGAGCCAGACCAATCCGGCGACCCCGCCGACCAGTCCGAGCATGACGAGAAAGGCGGTCACGCTTTGCGTCATCGTGATCCCGCGCGCCGTCTGGTTCGCGCGCGACTGTGCTGTGTCGGGCTTAGCACTGGTGCGCTGCGTGGAGGTTTCCAGTGACGGATCGGTCGGGGCGGAGGCCGTCGTTCCACCGCCCCGTGCCTTGCCCGCCTCAACCGGGTCGCCCGCTACCGGTCTGACCGTGCAGCCCTGCGAGATCGACTGGGTTCGCAGCTCTGCGGACAGGTGCTTGACCCGCGCGGTGCGCAGCAGCCCGACCGGCCCCGTACCGTCTGCCAGCCTCCGGCGCAGGGCCGAGACGGTGGAGGCGACAGTGGGGCTGTCCAAAGCGGCTACGTCCAGGCGCGCGAGCTGTGCGTCGAGGCGATCCCGCAGGTCCGGCGTGTCCTCGCGCTGCATCTTGCGCAGCAGGAACAGCGCGTCCCAGACGCCATCGACTTCCGCGCAGGCAGGCGGCGTTTCGGCGCGCGCGGGCGCGTTCACCGTCGCGGCGGCGACGCAGATCGCGAGGAGAGAGACGACGAAGAGGCGCATGACTGTGCCGGACTGTAACGCAACGGGGTTAACCGGGCTTTTAGCGCGACACGAATGCATTTCGCGCAGCGGCAGCGGCACGCTATGGCCAAAGCATGACCGATCCATACCGCGCCCTCGACCCCGCCCAAATCCCGCTGGCCGAACAGTTTGGCGGCCTCTCCATCACGGCGGACACGCTGCCGACCGTGCGCGCCATGATGGCGCAGCAGAGCGTTCTGGTCGATCCGCTGCCGCCGGGCGTGTTACGCACGACCCTGGACTACACGGCGCGCGACGGCGCCGCGCTGCGGGCGATCCTCTACCAGCCGGAAGATGCGCGCGGGCCGACGCCGCTGATCGTCAACATCCATGGCGGCGGGCTGGTCATGGGCAGCCCGGAGAGCAACGATGCGCGGCACATCGCTCTGAGCGCGCAGACGAGCGTGGCGGTGCTCGCCCTGTCCTACCGGCTGGCCCCGGAGCATCCCTATCCGACGCCGCTGGACGATTGCGAGGACGGGTTTCGCTTCGCGCTGGATAATCTCGGCGAATGGAACTGCGACCCGGCCCGCATCGCCCTGTCCGGCGACAGTGCGGGTGGCGGTATGGCGGCGGGGCTGAGCCAGCGCCTGCGCGACGCGGGCGACGAGACGCTGACATTGCTACTGCTCAACTATCCCATGCTGGACGCGCGCACGGGTTCGGAGGTGAAGGTCGCCCCGATCTTCGGGCAGCATGTCTGGACGCGGGAGAGCAACCGCTTCGGGTGGGACAGCTACCTGGCCGAGCAGCCCAAGACCGCCCCGGCCAGCCCGGCGGCCTGCGAAGACCTGTCCGGCCTGCCGCCAACCTGGATCGGCTGCGGGGCGCTGGACCTGTTCCTGCCGGAGAACCTCGACTACGCCCAGCGGCTGATCGCGGCGGGCGTCGACACGACGCTCGCCGTCTATCCCGGCACGATCCACGCCTTCCAGGCCCTGCCCGAAATCGAGATGACCCGGCGGTTCCACCGGGACTATCGCGAGGCGATCGGGCGGAGCCTCCTGTAGAGGCTACTCGTCCTCGAAGTCGCGGACCAGTTGGTCGAGGAAGCGCACGCCCCAGCCCGCGTGACCCTTGGGTGCGGTCGGGGTGGCAGTGTCGCGCCAGTCCACCCCGGCAATGTCGAGATGGACCCAGGGCTGGTCCTCGTCGACGAAGGTGCCGACCACCGCCGCGCCGATGGACGCGCCCGGATTGCCTGCCGTGGACTTGATATCGGCGATATCGGAGTCGATCTGCTTGAAATGGTTGGGGTGCAGGGGCAGGGGCCAGACATCCTCGCCCGCTCGCTTGCCGACATCCATCATGCGCACGGACAGGTCCCAGTCGCGGGTCAGCATGGCGGCATATTCGGCACCCATGGCCCGCGCGGCGGAACCCGTCAGCGTGGCGATATTCACCAGCAGGTCCGGATCGTACTTATCCTGCGCGTATGCGACCGCGTCGGCCAGCAGGAGGCGGCCTTCCGCATCCGTGCTCATCACCTCGATCGTGGTGCCGTTATAGGTGGACAGGACGTCGCCGGGGCGGATGGCGCTGGGGCCGGGCATGTTCTCGGCCAGCGGCATCAGGCCGACCAGGTTGACGTCGGCGCCGCGCTTGGCCGTGGCGATCAGCGTGCCCGCCACGGCGGCCGCGCCGGACAGGTCCGACTTCATCAGCCACTGCCCGGCATTGGGCTTCAGGCTGATCCCGCCCGTATCGAACGTGATGCCCTTGCCGACCAGCGCGACCGGCTGGTCGTCCGCATCGCCGCCGCGATATTCCAGGATCAGCAGGGCCGGATCGTGGACGGAGCCTTTGCCAACGCCGGTGATCCCGCCCATGTTCTCGCGCTCCATTTCGCGCACGCCCAGCACGGTGACGCGCAAGCCCTCAACGCCGCGCGCGGCCGTGCGCACCCGGTTGACGAACTCTTCCGGATAGACGGCCATGCCGGGTTCGTTGCCGAAGTCGCGGGTCAGGGTGACCGCGTCGGCGAGGCCCTGATAGTCGGCCTCCATCAGAGCTGTGTCGGCATCCGCGTCCGCGCTCACGATGAAGACGTCGCGGTCGTCGTCGGGCGGGTTCGGCGCGTTGCGGTCACCCGTCATGCCGGTCTTGTAGGTGCGGAACTGATAGTCGCCAAGCTGGTAGCCCAGCGCCACTTCCGCGCCGGGCCGCTCCACATCCGTGTCCAGATCGCCGAGCACGAGGGCGAGATCGTCCTCGCCCGCCGCGCCCACGGCGTGGCCACCCAGATCGTGCAGCTGGCGGCGCGACAAGGTTTCGTCGCCCGTGCCGATCACGGTTACGGAATCGAACCGGCCGATGCCGAAGAAGGTCTTGTGGCTGCCGAACGCCCCGTCGAATCTGGACGCCTCGATGGCGCGCTCCAGGGCGACGACCTGGCCCGCATCCATCAGCGCGCCCATGTCGGGCAACGCCATCGCGTCGTCCACGAACACAGCGACATTGTCGGCGCGCACCTCGTCGGCGGCGACGAATGACACCGTGTCGGCGGCGAGCGCGGCCGGGGCGACGGAGAGGAGAAGGGCGAGCGACGCGCCGAGGGCGCGGGACGGTTTGGACGTGAAGAGGTTGGGCATGGGAAAGCTCCTTGCAGGGCGGACCGGGTCAAACGCCGTCCTGCGACGAGCGGCCCATCCTTGCCAAGCTATACGGCTTATAGGGAGAGGCTTTTGCGACGACGAGATAGCTGTGCGCAACAGCAGGGGTGCGATGGCAGCCACAGTTCTGAGTGCTAACCTTCGCGAAAGGCATGAACGATCGGCGATCGTTTTCAGTCGCTGGGGATCATTTCCCCGCCAAGCTCGATGGTGCGGGCGTCAGCGCGCAAGGTTAACGGGGATGACGCCCCGTCAGGCCGCGTTGGCGGCTTCGGGTTGGAGCAGTTCCTCCGCCGCGCTGGACAGCATGTGCCCGATGGTCTGGAACTTGGCCGATAGCGGGGAAGTCGGCCGCCAGATCAGGTCGATATCGCGCACGGCTTCCGGCGCGTCGAGGGGACGAATCACGAGGCCTGGATCCTCCCGCGCTTCCGACTGCATGTAGAGGCTCGGCATCACGGCGACGGAGCCGCCCATCGCCGCCATCTGGCGCACCGCGTCGAGGCTGGTGCCTTCATATTCGCTGGATACATGCGCGCCGGCAGCTTCCGCGATGCGCCCGACCAGCACGGACAGCTTGTGGCCGTAGCCGAGCGTCAGCAGGTCGCGTCCCTGCAGCTCCGCCAACGAAACCGGCCCGTCGGTCCGGGCGAGCGGGTCGTCGGGGGCCACGCCGATGTAAAGGGTTTCGCGGAACAAATGCATGTTGCGCATGGCCGGGTGGTCCTCAGGCGTGGAGATGATGACGTCCAGATGGCCGTCCTCCAGATGAGCATGGAGATCCAGCGTCTTCTCCTCCCGCACCACGATGCGAAGGTCCGGGTAGAGCACGTGCAGGCGGCGCACGGCCAGCGGCAGAAGGTAGGGGCCGATGGAGGGGATGGTGCCCAGGCGGATGCGCCCGGCCAGGGTCTGCCCGGCCTCGCGCGCCAGCGTGCGGAAC
>JBATXP010000537.1:0-2724 GCA_049673465.1 Litorimonas sp. | reverse complement strand
GACGGAGCGGGTCCGCGAGGCCCGGACCGCGTTCGAGAGCTTCCTCGCCCTCCAGTGCGACCTACAGCGCGCGTTCCGGGACGATGGGGCCGCTTCCGGCACCGGTCTCCAATCGACTGACCCGGTCTGCCGCGCCGAATTGCGCCGCGCCCACGTTCTGCGCCTCGGCAGTCAGCACCGGGCCTGGTGAGTCTCGGCGGGCGGACGTCGGAACGAAAGCGCCTCTTGCCGGGTTGATTAGACACACCCCAAAGGAGACACGACATGGAAAGCGAACACATCAAGGCCGGTGCCAACGACATCAAGGGCAACCTCAAGGAAGCCGCCGGCAAGGCGACGGGCGACAAGAGCCTCGAAGCCGAAGGCAAGGCGGATCAGGTGAAGGCCAAGGGCCAGGACCTCGTCGGCGACGTCAAGGACGCGCTGGAGTAGACCTCCCCACCACAAGCCGTACGAGAAAGCGTCCCGTCCGGGGCGCTTTTTCTTTGGGCTCGCGAAAGATACTCACGCCGCCATCGCAGCCCCCGTCTTGCCCGCCCGCGCGGCCCTTGCCATAGGGCGGCCGACCGCCGAGCTTGGGAAGGACGAGATGGACACGGATGCGTTGAGAGCCCGGGGCGAAGCCTGGCTGGAACAGCTGATCGTCTGGGCGCAGAGCCCGACCTTCCTCGCTCAGCTCGTCATGATCGCGTTGGCCGTGATTCTCGCCCCGCTGATCGCGCGGATCATCCGGCGGCGCATTCCCGTCTTCCGCGACCCGCCCGCGCCCGACGCCAAATCGTTCAAGCTGCGGCAGGTGGCGTTCCAGACCGGAAAGTTCTTGCGGGCCGTGCTGCTCGTCGGCCTGCTGGCGGCGGCGGCGGCGGTACTCCGCGCCATGCCGCAATTCGGCGAGGACTGGCTGGTCCTGCTCGCGCAGAGCCTCGCCGTGGTCTTCCTCGTCTTCCGGGCGATCCAGACCTTTTTGGCGGACCCGCTCTACCGCAAGATCGCGACCTGGATCCTCGTGCCGATCGCGCTCCTCATGGTGCTGGGCTATATCGACGAGTTCCTTGCCCAGCTCGACGCGGTTCGTCTCAACGAAGGCAGCAGCCTGTCGCTGCTCTCCGTGATCCGGCTCGCCCTGTTCGGCGCGCTGTTCTTCTGGCTCGGCTCCCTGGGCAACAGGCGCGGGCAGACCGCGATCCGGTCGCAGGAAACGCTCGACGTGGGCGCGCGGGAAATCCTCGCCAAGCTGCTGCAGATCGTCGTGTTCGGCCTGGTCGTCGTCATGGCGTTCGGCGCGGCGGGCATTCCGCTGTCGGGTCTCGCCGTGATCGTCGGCGCGGTCGGCCTCGGCATCGGGCTGGGGCTGCAGCCCATCGCGTCCAACTTCGTGTCCGGCATCATCATCCTGCTCGACCGCTCCGTGAAAGTCGGCGATTTCGTCATGCTGGAGGGCGAGGTCTTCGGCCGGGTCAAGGCGATCAACATGCGTTCGGCCGTCGTCGCCACGGCGGACGGCAAGGACATCATCGTCCCCAACACACACTTCACGGAAGAAAGTTACGAGAATTGGACCCATGACAGCCCGCTACAGCGCTACGAAGTCGATTTCGGCGTGGCCTACGACACGGACCTCGACGCGCTGGTGCCGATCATCCGCGACGCCGTGCTGGCCCATCCGGACGTGCTCGGCGAACCCGACCTGCCCAGCGTGGAGTTCCGCTCCTTCGGCGACAGCGCCATCAATATGTGCGTGGAGTTCTGGTGCGAAGGCATAGACGACGGCCCCAACAAATATACGTCGGATGTCGGCTTCATCATCTGGCGAACGCTCAAGGCCCACGACATAGAAATACCGTTCCCGCAGCGGGTGACCTATCAGGTGCCGATGAAAGCGAAGGGGTAGGGACGCGCGGCCCTTACGCTTTGTCTTCGCCGCGACGTATCACGGCGGATAGAAAGCCGGGACTGTTGAGGACGAGCCAAGCGATCATCAAGGCGATCATGCCGATGAACGATACGATCCGAGCAGCGGCGAGTTGCGGGCTGAGGGTCACGATGGCGACCCCCTGTTCAAACCGGACATCGCTCAGGGCCAGACGCGCGACCGATCCGGCCGTCCCGGCGTCCCTTAGATCATAGAGCGGGATGCTCCCGAAGAAGGCTTGCACCGCGTTCGCGCCCAAGTCCTTCACACGCGCTTCGTTTCGGCTGACGACGCGGTCCATCGCGTTCTTGGCGGCTTCGTCGGCCACCGCATTTCGTTCGCGCGCCAACCGGTCGCGCAGGAGCTGCGCCATATCGGACAATTCGCCTTGTGTGTCGGGGTCGAGGTCTACATTCATCTCCACTGGGGCGATGTCGTCCAGGTAGAAGCGGCCATCTGAATAGCGGATGCCGGACTGGAAATCGCCCTGCAGCCGTCCCGTCCGGTTAAGCCCTTCCAAGTCGATGTCGGCGGCGAGCCCGACCCGTCCGTCGCCGGAAAAGGAAATATCGAGCGTTCTAGGCGTAAGGGTCGCCCCAAATCTCTGAACGGGTCCGTCCGACACGTTGGCGTCCAGCGCCGCTTGCGCGGTTGCCTGGTCGATGCGCACCTCGACCTCGTCCATGACGAAATAGAGGGCGGCGAGCGCGAGTCCGAACAGGATGGCGAGGCCTAACAGGACTCGACTGAGAAACTTCGGGCGCTTTGTCGTCGTGGTTATCATAGGCTCAGACCTACCACCCCCCGCCACC
>JBATXP010000536.1:0-2522 GCA_049673465.1 Litorimonas sp. | reverse complement strand
TTCGAGACGAACCTCAGGCGCGAGCGGCAGATGGAGAGTATTGCGACGGCGAAGGCCCGCGGCGTCTACAAGGGCAGGAAGGCATCGATTTACGTCGAAGAGGTCCGAAGGTTGCTGGCCGAAGGCGTCCGGCCAAGCGCCGTCGCGCGCCAGCTCGGCATCAGCCGGACGAGCGCGTGGCGGGTGAGCCGACCTGCCGCGCCCGACAGCGCCGGCGCCGATCCCCTATCGACATGAACGAGTACCGGGACCGTTCCGCATGGGTCGGTCCCGACCGCGTCACGCGATGAGACATGAAGTAAACGCGGCTGGTGCTCTTCCGCCGCCCGCTCCGTAGCCTCGGGGCGGTGATCGAGAGGAGCGAGCGATGACGAAATCGGTGAAGGACGGCGAGCGGCATCCGGTCTATGTCGGGCTGGACGTGTCGAAGAACGAGACACAGCTGTGCGTCGTGGGCGCTGACGGCGCCAAGCTGTTCGAGACGAAGGTCGCGACCGAGCCCGACGCCCTCGTGCGGGCGATCGCGAGGACGGTCGAGAAGCATGGCGCGCGTGTCGAGCTGATCGGGCTGGAGATGGGCGGGATGGCCGGCTGGCTCTGGCGCGAGTTGAAGGCTTGGAGCCTTCCGGTCGTCTGCATCGATGCCCGGCATGCGCACGCGGCGTTGTCGACGCGGATGAACAAGACCGATCGCGGCGACGCGAGGGGCATCGCCGAGCTGATGCGCACGGGCTGGTTCCGCGAGGTGGCGCCCCGATCCGAGGAGAGCCAGGCGCTGCGCGCGCTCATGGTGGCGCGATCGCGGCTCGTGCGCATGCGGCTGGATGCGCAAAACCAAATCCGCGGGCTTCTCAAGGAGCGCGGCATCCGCATGCCCCGCGCCGTAGGGGCGATGTTCCGGCGCCGGGTCCGCGAAGGCATGGAGGGGCGGCTCGCCGAGGGCGATCACCTCCGCATCCTGATCGACACGTTCCTACGCCTGCACGAGCGGCTGTGTGCAGAGCAGGGCGGGATCGAGCGGCGCATCCGGCATGAAGCGGCGGCCGACGAGACCACGCGGCGGCTGATGACGGTCCCCGGTGTCGGCGTGATGACGGCGACGTGCTTCCGCCAGACCATCGACGATCCGCACCGCTTCACATCCTCCGCGACGGTCGGAGCCTATCTCGGGCTGACGCCCCGTCGCCACCAGTCCGGTGAGATGGACTGGACGGGCCGCATCTCGAAGCGCGGCAGCGTGACGATGCGGGCGCTTCTCTACGAGGCCGCGACCGTGATCATGCACCGTCTCCGGCGCACCTTTGCGATGAAGAGGTGGGCCGATGGGTTAGCTGAGCGGATCGGCAGGAAGCGCGCCAAGGTCGCGCTCGCGCGCAAGCTGGCGGTGACGATGCACGCGATCTGGGTAGACGGCACCGAGTTCGACTGGGGTCAGGACTCCAGTCCCATAGCCGGGACGGCCTGATGCATCAGGCGCAAGAGCTGCACGGGGAGGGCCGACGCCGATAGCGACAACCAGTTCCGGTCGGCTCGCCGGCCGGTGCGTCCCTGCCGGGGACGCCGATGGGATGACTTCGTCCGTATGGGTTGGCGCGATGGTCTCCGGGCCGCCGACGCCGCATGAGACATGGAAGCGTCCATCGCGAACATCATGATGAGGCCTCGACCTCGGACAGAACTCTGAACCCGGCAAACGACGTAACAACAACAACCAAGGCGGTTGACGCACCAGCGTTTACAGAACCTATTCGGGACGGCGCCGAGCGCGTTCAGCATCTGCGCTGCGGGAAACCATTCTACACCGTAGCCGCAGCCTCACCTTCCATTCGAGCGCCGTTCTCGTAGCCCCATGCGGCCATCGCGTCGAGGATCGGCACGAGGGTGCGGCCCTTATCGGTCAGCGAGTATTCGACATGCGGAGGCACCTGCTCGCGGACGTCGCGGTGCAGGATACCGTCAGCCTCCAGTTCGCGCAGATGCTGCGTCAACATCCGCTGGGTGACGGATGGCATGAGGCGGCGCATCTCGTTGAACCGACGCGGGCCGCGGATCACGTGGTAGAGGATCAGCGCCTTCCACTTCCCCCCGATGGCCGAGAGCGTGACCTCGACCGGGCAGCGGTTCGGGTCGGAGCAGGCCTCGTCGGTGGGGGCGGTATCGTTTTGCATACTAGGTTCCAAAATGCTGCGTACTTACGCGGTCGCATCCACCATGGCAGAGCTTCGATCGACACGGAAGATCGGAGACCGACATGCCCAAAGCCTTCATCCCCGCCATCACCGGTGCCCAGTCCACCGCCATCGCCGAGGCCCTTCGCGCAGCGGGCTGGACCGTGGACGGATCGAGCCGCAGAGACAGCGGCGATCCCAAAGCGCGGGCGAAGGGGGCGGACGTCCTCGTCGTGACCGTGCCGCAAGATCACCGCCCCGGCGCGATGACGGGTTTCGTCGATGACTGGACCGAAGTGGCGCGGATGGGCGGCGTGGGCCGGATCGTGCTGAACGTCGCCGGCACGCCCGGAC
>JBATXP010000535.1:0-2349 GCA_049673465.1 Litorimonas sp. | reverse complement strand
GCCCAAGACGGCCGTGCAGGCGTCTGGTTCGGACGCCAAGCCCGCGCCCAAGCCCGCTTCGCTGCCCGTCTCCACGGAGCCGCCCCTGGAAGCCAAGCCGCTGCGCGACGGCACCTACGCCACCATCCTGACCCTAACCGATCACATGTGCAAATTCCCGATCGGCGACCCGTCGGCGGACGAGTTCCGCTTTTGCGGCCGCAAGACCGACCCGGACGAGCCCTACTGCACGGCCCACTCCATGGTCGCCTACCAACCGTCGCGCCGCCGCAGCTCCAACGGCAAGATGATCGCCGTAGGACCGGCCCCGACCTCGCGCAAACGCTTGAGGTAGCGGAGCGACCCATAGGCAAGATTGCAAGGCGAGTCCGGCGGGCTCGCTTTTTTCGTCACCCAGTCTTTAGGAGCCTCCGCAGTAGGAGAGAGGCGCTTCAGGTCTACGCCAGAAAGCCGACACGCGCGGAGACCTACAGAGGCGGGCAGGTCTCCGTCTGCCGAGTCGGCTCATACGGGTAGTTCATGTTCTCTTCGGCCACCCAGTCCCAGCGGTATCGCACTTTGGAGAGATTCAAGACAAGCTGTCCCCCGTTGACCTCGCCCAGAACTCCAATGATGTTCAAAGCCTCGTCTGTCGCAAAATCCCGCACCTCGACCCATCGTCGTTCCGTGACGTCGCCAGTCAGTGTGAGCGGCAGTAGACGCTCAGAGAATGCACCCCAGCTTCGGACAAACTCTCGATAGCCGAAACAGGGCACGGACTCGGCGTAGGCGGGCGAAACGGTATTGCTCTTGGACCCTGTGTCGATGAGCATGCGCGCAGGTTTGCCGCCGACCGAGACCTCGACAATGTATTTCCCGTCCTCCGTCAGCTCCGCGTCCAACAAATCCGAGGCGTCACCCTCGCGACCAAACGAGACCGAACCGGCATCGTAATCGAAGGTAGCCGTTGCGAAATGCGGGCGGAACAGATCCAGGCCGAAAATCATATCGGACGCAAGGCCCTGCGCCTCCAAGATAGCCGTATCGGCCTCCGAGGGCTCTCCGATACTCACGGTTATGTTTCTGAAAGTGGCATCCCCCAGAGTGAGTTCATCAAGCACAGCCATCCGTTTCGGATATCGAATATTGAACGCAGGTAAGACTGTAACGGTCTCACGTCCTGCCAGGTAGGGAAGATTGCGGTCGTCGGCGAACGTCTTTTTCAAACCCGCGCCCGGCGCACCCGTATCGAACACGATATCGATCTGGGTTCCACCAATGGACCCGACCATGCGTCTCCCGTTGAGCGGTATGAGAAGTGTCTGTCCCGAAAATTCCATGTCCTGGCTTGGCGCTTCGTTTATCAGAAGCTCGCCATTACCCGCTTCGATGCTTGCGCACCCAGCTGATCCAAAGCCGAGGATGAAAAGGCCGAATGAGAGTTTCAAATATCCAACTCGTCTGAACCGCCCAACCGGGACGGGTCGCTTCGCGCGATAGTCGGATTTCCCATCGGCCTCTAACTCCTCCACACAGGCTCGTTTGAGGATATGATCTAGCCCGCGACCCATAAGAGGACGAAGGGAGCCGGTCACGATGATCGACCTCGGACGATGGAATTTTCTTAGGGTTTTCAAGACGAAGGTCTCCAATACATGACTGCCGAGTCCCAGGAAAGACGACTTCCAGGGAATGTCAGGTTTGGCATGTGGGGACGCGAGGTGAGGAGGAGTCTGCCAACCGACACTTTCGACAGTCAAAGAAACAGAAAAGGTGAACCTTACGGTGAACTCGATTGACCTCGGTCCAGCGTTGGGACGCCAAACCTTCTCTCCGCACTGTCTGGCACCTTGAATGTGTTGTTCTGATTCTTCGGAGTTTGACGAAGTTCACTCTCTCATCACATTTTCTCCCTTCGCCTTGCCGCGCGCGTCATAGCCGCTAACCCCATCCTACATGGTCCGACTTCTCAACCATTCCCTGTCCGCGCGACTTCTCGGTCTGACCATCGGCTTCGTCCTGATGGCGGAGCTGCTGCTGTTCGTGCCGTCGATCGCCTTCTTCCGGCAGGAGGCGCTGGAAACGCGCGCGCGGTCGGCCAGCCTGGTGGCCGAAGCGCTGATGGGTCAGCCGGACCAGACCACGGGCCGCGAGGCGTCCGACATGCTGGCCGAGCAGTTCATGATGCAGACCGACGCCGAGTTCCTGGCCGCCTTTCGCGACGGCCAGACGCTGCTCCTGCTGGGCGAGCCGCCCTCGGGCGAAGGCGGCGCGCGGGTCATCATGACGGAAGACCTGCGCGAGCCGAACGGCCTGCCCAACTTCCTCGCCACCTCGGTGGAATTCTTCGCGCGCGGGGACGGCTATCTG
>JBATXP010000534.1:0-3374 GCA_049673465.1 Litorimonas sp. | reverse complement strand
GCCCTGGACCTAACCGAAGGGCGTCGCGGCGGACGCGACGGGCACATCGCTGCGGGTCGTCTCGAAGAGGGCCAGCGTTCCGGACAGGTTCGCCGCGTCGAGGGCGAGCTTGACGCCTCCCTCCCAGGTCTGGGACGTTTCCGGCCTCGGGGCCTGTCCCGCATCGCCGTTGAAGAAGAGCGTCAGGCGCGATCCTTGCGCCCAGCCGCCGAACAGCGACACGCCGTCCGCGACGCGGACCGACGCGCCCAGGCGCGGATCGACCCTGGTATAGGTCTCGTCCGTGGCGGCGAACCCGCCGACTTCCTCCCGCAGGCCGTATTCGGACAGGCGGGCGGAGGCGACCAGCGTCAGGCGACCGAGCGCCAGCTCGTTGCGCGCATAGGCCGCCAGCGTCTCGTAGTCGTTGATCTGTTCCGCCGTAATGGGCGGCACGGGACCGAACGACAGATCGTTCCGCCCGGCGGCATAGTCGATCGTGCCGATGGGCGCGAAGTCGAAGCCGCTACCCACGCCGTAATCGACCTTGTCATAAGTCGCGCCGATCAGCAGCGTGTTCTCCGCCTCGCCGAACCGGCGCGTCCAGAGCAGGCTGGCGTCCAACGTGACTTCGTCCACATCCGTCGGCAGCTGGCCGCGAATGATGGCCGCTTCGGTCCCGTCGAGCGGGAAGAACGACAGAAAGGGGAAGGACGCGAACTCGTCGAAGCGCATCGCATAAGTGCGAGCGCGGAGCTGCCCCGACAGCCCGCTTCCGAAATCGTGGGTCAACTCCGCCGTCAGGGAGGCGTTCTCGATCACCGTGTCGGGCGCGTCCGCGGCACCCGTGAACTGGCGGACGTCCACGCCCGGCCGGTCCACGACGGCGGACGGGATGCCGCTATATTCCAGTTGCTCGACGCGCGAATAGGACCCTCGCACCAACAGCTGGGTCGCGTCCGAGAAACCGATGGCGAAGGACGGAAACAGCGCGACCCGTTCCGTTCCGATCGCATCGATGTGACTGTCCTGCGCGGACCATTCGCCCGCCAGGCGGAAGCCCGCCGCCCCGTCCTGAACATCGACATTGCCGTCGAAATTGACGGCCCGTTCGCCGAAGCTGCCCACGCGACCGCCCAGCACGGCGAAGTCGCCGCCCGCCTCGGGCCGCTTGGAGACGAGGTTGATCAGCCCGCCCGTCGGCGCGCCCGTGCCGCCGCCGAACAGGACCGAGGTCGGCCCCTTGGCGACTTCGATGCGCTCCACCCCGATCAGGGTGGACGGATCGAGCGTGGCCGTGTCGCCATAGCCGATCAGCCCGTCCACGAAGATCTCGGCTTCGAAGCCGCGCAGGATCGGATTGGCAAGGACCGCTTCCATCGGGTCCTGGGGAACCGCGCCGGAGACGTTGCGGAGTGCGTCGCTCAGCGTGGTGAGTTCCTGTTCGTCCAGCAGGGTCCGGGTGAGAACCTGGATGGATTGCGGCACGTCGATCAGGGGGGTCGGCGTGCGTGTCACGCTGGCGGCGGACGCGCCGTAATCGGCGAGCCGTTCGCCAGTCACGACGATCTCGTCGATCTGCCAGCTGGGTGGCGAGGTCTGGGCGGCGGCGGGGTGGGCGTAGAGCGCACAGGCGGAAGCGCCGAGCGCGCAGGCGCGGCGGAGAGAGGGGTGTTTCACTTTGATTGTCCGTAGGATCGGGGGTTGGCGCGGGCAGCGCCGGGAGGAGATGTCAGTCGATCGAACGGAAAGAGGGCGGGGCACGGGAGCCGAGAGGCGGACCCCGCTGGGAGGGATGCTCGGCTCGCATATCGGCGACACTGGCGGGGACCGGCGCGACCCTGGGCCGATCCGCCTCCACCGAAGCGCTCTCCAGCCCTACAAAGGGTGGCAGGCAGTCTTCGCAATGAGGCGGGGCCGTTTCGTCGCCACCATCGTCCGCGAGGCCGAGATAGGTTTCGAGCGCGTCGATCCGCGCCTGGGCTTCGAGCGAAAGCGGCTGCCCGGACGGGTTGCAGAGTAGGCTGGCCGGCGCGTTCGCGGCCGCCAGCGGTGCGGGCAGGGCCAGGGCCAGCGCGAGCAGGACGCGCAGGCCGAGCAGGAATCTGTGCATCGAAGCGAACACGACGGTGCCCCTACACGACGCCGCCGCCCCTGTCAGCGCCGATCGGTGGACGGATTGCGGTCGGCCTTGCCCTCAGCTTTGCGGTTCCACCACAGGATCACCGCGACCAGCGCGGCCGTCCAGAGCGTGTCCCAAAAGATGTCCGTCCATCCGATCACGATCTCCGGGACCCAGAACAGGGCGGAGTCCGGCAGCTCCGGATCGGAATAGCCCAAGAGGGAAAAGACGAAGAGATTGTTGGCGATATGGTAGCCGATGGCGCTTTCCAGCCCGCCTTCGAAATGGAGCAGCACGCACATGCCCATCCCGAAGACGAAGGTCCCCGCCATATAGGGCCCGATCTGCCCGTCGCCTTCCGGATTGCCGAGATGCAGGGAGGCGAAGAGCGCGCTCGTGAGGATATAGGCCGTCCAGACAGCCGCGCCAGGCCCTATCCGGAGGCGCGCGAACGTCCGCACCAGCGCGTGGTTGGCATAGCCGCGCACCAGCAGTTCCTCGCTCGACGCCTGGACCGGACAGAGCAACAGCGTGATCGCCAGCAGGACCGCATAGCCCGTCCAGTCCGTCTGCCGCTGCAGGCCCGCATAGGCGTCGGGATCGATCCGGTATTCCAGCGCGCAGAAAGCCGAATAGGCGACCATGACGACGAACCCGGCCCGCAGCACGTGTCCCCAGCGCACGCGCCCGGTCCAGCTCACCAGTCGCCGAACCGGCAAGCCGTTGAGAAATCGCCACAGCAGCAGGGGCACGAGAAAGGCCGGAACGAAACTGGCGAAGAGGGCGAGGTGGTAGGCATAGCCGCCCCGCAGACCCTCCCCGGCCGACAACTGCCAATCCAGAGGCGTGAACCCATATGCGGCGACGACGAAGGGGATGCCGAGCAGCAGAATGCCCGCCGCATTCAACCCGAGACCGAGCCACCACGTCCAGAGCGCGGGAAGGGTCGGCAGATGGAAATAGTCGCGGCCTCGCATCCGACCCGTCTAGTTCGTTTCGGCGCAATAAAAAAGCGCCCGGCCGGGCGCTTTCGATATCGAAATGGGCGGAGGGCCGTTGATGCGACCTAGGTTCTAGACTCAAAAGTTCTGCACCAGAGTCTGGCTGATACGAGGGCGACGCTTGCGAGGTAGTTTCTGGCGAGTTTGTCGTATCGAGTCGCGATACGCCGGAAGTGCTTGATCTTGTTGAAGTACCGTTCGACGCGGTTGCGCTGGGCGTAGACCATCCGGTCCACGCTGCGCTGGACGCGCCTCTGCCGGGTGCTCGGGAT
>JBATXP010000533.1:0-2039 GCA_049673465.1 Litorimonas sp. | reverse complement strand
GCGTGGGGCCGGACCGCGACTGGGCGGGGGCGAACGAGATCACGGCGCTGAGCGCCAAGGCGGACGCGCGCGCCGCGCTGGAGGCGATGGGTGCCAAGACGGCCAATCTGCAACTGTCCCAGCCGAGCGGCGCCTACTGGCATCCGGGCCGTTCGGGCCGGTTGCAGATGGGACCGAAAAACGTGCTGGCCGATTTCGGGGAGCTGCATCCGCGCACGCTCAAGGCGCTGGGGGTGGAGGGCCGCGTGGTCGCGTTCGAGATCTGGCCGGAGAACCTGCCCGCGCCCCGAAAAAAGACCGCCTCGAAGTCCAAGGGCGCGCTCGCCCTGTCCGACCTCATGCCGGTCCACCGCGACTTCGCCTTCGTTGTGCCCGAAGAGGTGCGGGCGGGCGACCTCCTCGACGCCGCCCTGCGCGCCGACAAGTCGCTCATCAGCGGCGTCACCCTGTTCGACGTCTATCAGGGCCAGGGGATCGAGGACGGCCATAAGAGCCTCGCCATCGACGTGACCCTCTCGCCCCGCGACGAGACGCTGACCGACGCGCAGATCGAAGCGGTGAGCGGCAAGATCGTCAAGGCGGCGGAAAAGCTGGGCGCGGTGTTGCGGGGATAGGAGCGGGGGGCCCTGCCGAAGGTAGGACGCGCAAGGGTACAGTCGTGGTTCGGTGCGTCGGAGACGGTGATGAGCGCGACACCGCTGCACACGAGGCAAAACTCAATCCAGCTTCGTCCCCGGCATTCATTGCCGGGGTCTGGCCGAGGACTTTTTCACAAGACGCGGCTTGTGGAGACGGGTGAACGTCACGGTCGAGATGCGCGCAAGGATCGGGCCCACCGAAAGACCCACGTAGTCCGCTAGAAAGTTTTCGGTGCGGACAAAGACAAAGCTCCGAAGGATCCGGTAAGGACTTGGGCTTCGGAAGCGGTGACGAAAGCGCGACAACCCCCGCCACACAATACAAGGCTCCAATCCAACCTCGTCCCCGGCATTCATTGCCGGGGTCTGGCCGAGAGCTTCTTCACAAGACGCGGCTTGTGGCGAAGATCGATAAAAGACCCCGGCAATAAATGCCGGGGACGGGGCTTTCGTCAGAAATGCCGGGCAGGCCGCAATCTAACGGGCCCGCAAACGGTCCGCCCCGCTGCAAACGCCTCTTAGACCGTGTTGCCGGCCGGGTCGTCGAATTCGCTGATGACCTTGTCCTTGTCGTGATGCTCGTTCTCGCCGGCGATGTCTTCGGTCTGGGTCTTGTAGATCGGCTGTTCGGGCATGCGGGTGGCGGTGTCCTTGGCGTCGGCGAGGGCGCGGGCGGCGGTTTCGGGGTCGGCCTTGGGCGCGGCTTCGGCGCTGCGGCGGGCGTCCGCCTTCATGTCCTGTCGGGTCGTCATGGCATGTCTCCTCTGGGGAAGGTGACGCATGGGCGGGCATTGCGGTTCCCGCGCGCGCGGCTATGTCGGGGCCATGGACGCCCACAGCTACCGCGCGGACCCGAACGTGCCCGAGTTCGCCGACGACGCGCCGGTCGTGGTGTTCGACGGCCATTGCGCGCTCTGTTCCGGCTGGGTCGGCTTCCTCATGGAGCACGACGATGGCGCGTTCCGCTTCGTCCCGGCGCAGAGCGATCTCGGCGAAGCGCTCTACGCCCATTACGGGTTCAAGAGCGGCGATTACGACACCAACATCCTGATCGAGGACGGAATGGCCCGGGTGCGGTCAGACGGCACGCTGGCCATGTTCGCCCACCTCGGCTGGCCGTGGCGGGCGGTGGGGTGGCTGCGCGTCCTACCGGAGCGCTGGCGGGACTGGGGCTATGAGCGGATCGCGCGCAACCGGCTGCGCTGGTTCGGGCGGCGGGAGAGCTGCCGCGTGGCAGGGCCGGAGGAACGGGGGCGCTTCCTAGCATGACGCCCGAACGCCAGATGCGCGTGCTCGTCATCGGCGGCTACGGCACGTTCGGGCGGCGGCTGGTGCGACTGCTGTCCAGGCTGGACGGGCTGACGGTGCTCATCGGTGGGCGCAGCCCGGACAGGGCGGCCG
>JBATXP010000532.1:0-5964 GCA_049673465.1 Litorimonas sp. | reverse complement strand
CTTGCTGGCGATCCACGTGGCGGGCCGCGTGCCGGCCATGATGAACTTCACCGCCGGAGCGCGTAACCTGCGCGCCGCTGCCGAGACCGCGCCGTTCAAGACGGTCGTGACGGCCCGCAAATTCGTGGAGCTCGGCGGGCTGGAGGATTTGATCGCGGAGATAAAGGGCTTCGCCGAGGTCGTCTATCTGGAGGATGTACGCGAGGGTCTCGGCCTTGTCGATAAGCTTCGCGCCGTTCTGGGTCCCGTCCTGCCGGGGCTGTTCCTTCCCAAGGCCTCGCCCGACGATACGGGCATCATCCTGTTCACCTCCGGCACGGAAGGCGCGCCCAAGGGCGTGGTGCTGACCCACGCCAACATCCTCGCCAATATCGAGCAGATCGAGGAACATGTTGAGATTCTGCCGACCGACATCTTCTTCAATCCGCTGCCGACCTTCCACTGCTACGGGCTGACGGCGGGCACGCTCTGGCCGGTCTTTTCGGGTCGCCCGGTCGTGCTGCATCCGTCGCCGCTCCAGACCAAGACAATCGCGCAACGAATCAACGACACGAATGCGACCGTGCTGTTCGCGACCGATACCTTTCTGCAGCAATATATGCGCGCCAGCGGCAAGGGCGGGATGGACAGCCTTCGCATCGCGGTCTGCGGGGCGGAACGCGTCCGCGACGAGACGCGCGCGGTCGCGCACAAGCGCTTCGGTTTCGAAGTGCTGGAAGGGTACGGCGTGACGGAATGCGCGCCCGTCCTCGCCGCCAACCAGCCGGGCGACATCCGCTCCGGGACGATCGGCAAGATGCTGCCGGGCCTGCAAGGCAAGCTGGAACCCGTGGACGGGCTGGCGGAAGGCGGGCGGCTGCTCGTGCGCGGGCCGAACGTGATGAAGGGCTACATCAAGCCCGACGCGCCGGGCCAGATCGTGTGCCCGGCCGATGGCTGGCACGATACGGGCGATGTGGTCAGCGTGGACGAGGAAGGCTATCTGGTCATTCGCGGGCGCATCAAGCGGTTCGCGAAGATCGGCGGGGAGATGGTCTCGCTCACGGTCGTGGAAAACAACGCCGCCGCCGTCTGGCCCGACGCGATGCACGCCGCCGCCATCCTGCCCGACCCGAAACGCGGCGAACAGATCGTGCTGTTGACGGAAGAAAAGGATGCCAAGCGCGGCGATTTGCTCGCCTGGGCGCAGGGCCACGGCGTGCCGGAGATCAGCGTGCCGAAGAAGATCGTCAGCGTGAACGCGCTACCCGTGCTGGGAACGGGAAAGATGGACTATGTGGGGGTGACGGAGATGGCGAAGGCGGAGATGGGGTTGGTGGAGTAAGCGCTGAGGTCGCGTCCGCTCCCTCACCTTGCTAAATTGCGAACATCTGCCCGGGGCGAGTCGCCATGGGAACGACAGGGTCCAAGTGATGGAGATGAAAATGCCAAACCCCCAAGCATACTCCTACAATGTCGCTTGGTCCGAGGAAGACGGAGAATATGTCGGGTCTTGCGTTGAACTTACGAGTTTGTCCCACCTCGAGAGCACGCCAACCAAGGCTTTGGAAGGAATCATGAGTCTCGTTACGGACATTGTGGATGACATGAAGAAATTGGGCGAAGACCTACCAGTGCCTTTGAAAGAGTCGGCTGGGCAACCAGCGGATTAATCTAGTTCGTCCCCGGCATTTATTGCCGGGGTCTGGTCTCGGGACCGCTCACAAGAGGTGTGAACCCCGCACACTTGATCTTGTGGACTCGAACGACCGCAGACCCCGGCAATAAATGCCGGGGACGACGTTCTTGTCCCGTCAACCTCGCTTCCGCCGGTGCTTCTTCCCGCGCCCGCCCTTCGCGCCCGACCGTGAACCGCCGCGCCCGCGGCTGCCGCCCTTGGGCGGTTTTCCGGGTTCGCCCTTGCTCACCATGTCGAAGATCAGCCCGCCCGTGACCGGAGTCGCTTCCTTGAGTTTGACCTCGACCTCGCGGCCGAACTTGTAGGTGGTGCCGCTCTCCACGCCGACCACGCTCTTGGTCTGCTCGTCGAGCGCGAAATATTCGCGGCCCAGCTCGCTGATCGGGATGAGGCCGTCCGCGCCCGTCTCATTGAGGGTCACGAACAAGCCGAACTTGGTCACGCCCGTGATGCGCGCCTTGAAGGTCGCGCCGACCCGGTCCTTGAGATAGGCGGCGATGTAGCGGTCGACCGCGTCGCGTTCGGCCACCATGGCGCGGCGCTCGGTCGCGCTGATATGCTCCGCCGTCTCGGTCAGGCGCGCCTCTTCCGCCTTTGTCGTCCCGCCGTCGCCCAGCTTGAACGCATTGATCAGGGCGCGGTGGACGACGAGGTCGGAATAGCGCCGGATCGGGCTGGTGAAGTGGGTGTAGTGGGTCAGGTTCAGCCCGAAATGGCCCATGCGCTCGGCGGAATAGATGGCCTGGCTCTGCGTGCGCAGGACTGCCATGCCGACCGTTTCCGTCAGGTCCTTGTCGTCGGCCTGGGCGAGCAGTTTGTTGAACCGCTTGGTCGTGATGCGGTCGCCGGCGGCGAATTTCAGCTTCAGCGCGGGCAGAAATTCCGAGAGGTCGAAGACGCGCTTGCGTTCCGGCGAGTCGTGAAAGCGCATCAGCGTCCGCACGCCTCTCTTGAAGAGAGCCTCGGCGGCGGCGACGTTGGCCTGCACCATGAATTCCTCGACCAGCTTGTGCGCGTCGAACCGGTCGCGGACCGTGATGCTTTCCACCGTGCCGTCCTGGCCGACCTTGACGCGCCGCTCGGGCAGTTCGATCTCCAGCGGTTCGCGCTGTTCGCGGGCCGTCCGAAGCGCCTTGTAGCAGGAATAGAGGTCGGACAGTTCCGGCAGCACGTCCTGGCTTTCTGGCCCGTTCCGGCCCTCGAACGCGTCCTGCGCCTGACGGTAGGTCAGGCGGGCGCGGCTGCGGATGATGCCGCGGTGGAAGGTGTGGCCCGTCTTGTTGCCGCCGCTGTCGAACGTCATGTTGACCAGCATGGAGGCGCGGTCCTCGTCCGGTCGCAGCGAGCAGAGGTCGGAGGATAGCTCGTGCGGCAGCATCGGCTCCACCCGGTCGGGCAGGTAGACGCTGTTGCCCTTCTCCCACGCCGCGGTGTCGAGCGGACTGCCGGGCGTGACGAAGGCGGCCACGTCGGCGATGGCGACCCACACGTCCCAGCCGCCGGGGTTCTTCGGGTTTTCGTCCGGGGTGGCGAGGATCGCGTCGTCGAAATCCTTGGCATCGACCGGATCGATGGTCAGCAGGGGCAGGTGGCGCAGGTCCTCGTGGCCCATCTCCCCGACTTTGGGCATGGTCGCGTTTTCCGCCTGCTCGATGGCAGCCGGCGGGAAGCCGATGGGAATTTCGTTCTCGTAGAGGCTGATGAGCGAGGCCGCGCGCTCGTCCTTGATGTTACCGACGGCCTCGCGCACTTCCGCCAGGCGCAGCTGCCCCCGGTTCCTGCGGGTGGAGCGGAACATGACGATCGCCCCGTCCTCCAGCGTGTCCGGAACGTCGTCCACCGCATAGTCGTGGCGCGCCTTCTTTGAAACGGGCTGGATGCGCCAGCCTTTTTCGGTCTTGTGCAGCACGCCCATATGCGTCTGCGCGCCGCGGCCTAGGCGCTTCATGACCTGGCCGACGACCGTGCCGTCCTCTCGCTCCTTGATGCGAACCAGGGCGCGATGGCCGACCCCGAGCGCCCCGCCATCGTCGCGGGTTTTGTGGCTGTCGCGGATCAGCACGGAGCGCTGCACCCCGCCCTTCAGCTCGCGCTCCGGCTCGCCCCACACGTCGCCGTCCTCGTCCACGTGGACGATGCTCACGACCATGACGCCGGGCAGCGCGTCGGCGAGGCGGTAGGTCTTCTCCGGCGTGTAGACCAGCACCCCATCGTCCACGAGTGCGCGCAAGGCCTGCCGCAACTCCCGCCGGTCATCGCCCTTGATGCCCAGATGCCGGGCAAGGCGCTTGCGGTCGTAATGATCGGGACGCGCACGCACGGCGTCGAGGATGGAATCGCGGGAAAGGGTCATTGGCACGCTATATAGGGAGAGTTTCGGTGGTGTGTGGGAAACGTTGCGGGATGGGGAGGGTTTTGGGAAAAGGGGCCGGTCTTGCGAGAAGGGTGCGTCGAGAGCCGCGTTGGTCGAGGGCGGGCGCGGACGGGGCGGTAAAGCAAGACAGATATAGCGCGCACCTCCTTCTCCCCGCGGCGCGGGGGTTTGCCACAAAGCGCGCTAGCGGCGCGCGACTGGCATGGCGTGCCCGAAGGGCGGATGGGGGGCTGGCTGAAGATGTGGACGTAGGTTGGCGTGGGTCCAAGCCGCTCCCAGACCGCCAACGTGTGGCCTGTCATCGACCTTGGTTAGACCCACTCCAGCCATACGCCTATTCCGAGAACTTCCCCCCCATCGACCTCGCTACGCTCGCCCACTTCCCCCCGCGCCGCGGGGAGAAGGAAACTATGGGCTTCCCCGCTGCCGGACCACCCCCGTCCCCCAACCATTTGCCCCCATCCGCACTTTCCCCTAGAGGCCCGCGGTCATCTGTCAGGAGCGGACGCCCCCATGGGACGCATCGTCATGAAATTCGGCGGCACATCGGTCGCGGACCTGGACCGCATTCGGGCCGTGTCCAGACTGGTCGCGACCGAGGTCGCGGCGGGTCACGAGGTCGCCGTGGTCGTATCCGCCATGAGCGGGGAGACCAACCGGCTGGTGGGACTGGTCGATGCGCTGGACGCCGACATCGCGCCGTCGGGCGAAAAGTCGGGCGGGGCGGTGGAGGACGAATACGATTCCATCGTGGCGAGCGGGGAGCAGGTCACGTCCGGTCTGCTCGCCATCGCCTTGCGTCGCCGGGGCATTCCGGCGCGCTCCTGGCTCGGCTGGCAGATCCCGCTCAAGACCGACATGGCGCACAGCAAGGCGCGCATCGCGGAGATCGAGAGCTCCGCCATCGGGCCGAGCTTGGCGGACGGCAAGGTCGCCGTGGTGGCGGGCTTCCAGGGCATCAATGAAGAGGGCCGTATCTCCACATTGGGACGGGGTGGGTCGGACACGTCCGCCGTCGCCCTGGCCGTGGCGCTCAAGGCCGATCGCTGCGACATCTACACCGACGTGGACGGCATCTACACGACCGATCCGCGCATCGTGCCGGACGCGCGTCGCCTGAACCGCATCGCCTTCGAGGAGATGCTGGAGCTCGCCTCCCTGGGCGCGAAAGTGCTGCAGGTCCGCTCCGTGGAGCTGGCCATGAACAACAATCTGCCCGTGCGGGTCCTGACGTCCATGGCCGATCCGGCTGCGGACAATCCAGGCACGCTCGTCTGTCACGAGGACCAAACCATGGAAGAACGCGTCGTATCCGGGGTCGCCTATAGCCGCGACGAAGCGCAGATCACCCTGCTGAAACTGGCCGACAAGCCCGGCATGGTGGCGCGGGTCTGCAAGGCGATGAGCGACGCCAACGTCATCGTGGACATGATCGTCCAGGGCATCTCGCGCTCCGACAATGCCGCCAACCTGACCTTCACGGTCGGCAAGCGCGACCTCGACACGGCGCTGGAGGCGCTGGAGGCGGCCCAGGCGTCGATCGGGTTCGAAGGGCTGAAGCACGATAGCGACGTGACCAAGGTGTCCGTCGTGGGGATCGGCATGCGCTCCCATACCGGGGTGGCGCAGACCATGTTCGAGGCCTTGGCCGCCAAGGGCATCAATATCGAGGTCATCGCCACGTCGGAGATCAAGATCAGCGTCCTGATCGACAGCGAATATACGGAATTGGCGGTGCGGGCGTTGCACAGCGCTTTCGACCTGCACGAAACGCCCGCTCCGCGCGTCACCGCGCCCTAAAACAGGACCGGTGGCCGAGACGCCGAACACAGTGTTCGCGGCGCATAAACCATCCCAATTAGGACACAATTAAGCCGCATCCGCGAAACCGATCCGACGAATGGGCCAAGGT
>JBATXP010000531.1:0-23709 GCA_049673465.1 Litorimonas sp. | reverse complement strand
CCAACTAACACCGTCGGCTCAAACGCCATGGCCTCTCTCGCCTGCCGGGCGTGAGAGAGGCTGAGCCGAAGAAAAACTCCAAGCCATACCCGATCGGCTACGTCCACATCGACATTGCCGAAGTCCGTGCGATCAAAACGCAAGCTGCACATGTTCGTGGCGATCGACCGGACGTCGAAGCTCGGGGATCAAAAGGCCGGACGAACAAGCCCGAACAGTTCAAACACAACCCCACCCATCACTTCCAAGGACTGAACGGCTAGGTCTCTTGCTCCATTGCCAAGAAATAGGCTGCCAGCTCGCCTTGGGAGGAGACGTCCAGCTTCTGGTAGATGGACTTCATGTAAACTCTGACGGTTTCGCGTTTTATGCGCAGAGCTCGGGCGACGCGGTTCGTGCTGCCCGTCCGCAGGAACATCTGGCAGACGCTGGCTTCGCGCGGCAGGAAACCGAAATGGCGGATCAGATCGTCTGGCTCCCATAAGAGGATGTGGGGCGGTCCGATTTCCAACCGCACCGACGGTCCGAAGAGAAAGCAGGGCCCACGGTCCAGTGTCACGTGGAAGATACGGCCCGAGCTGGACCGCTCCATCTTCCCGGCTTTATTCTGGCCGTCGAAATCCGAACGCATCGTCGTGAGATCAACGTCGCGAGAGACAAGCGAACCGGCCGCGGAGCGGATGGCAAGATCGAGCGGATGGTTTTTCAGGACATCCAGCAGGTCCTGGCGACGGCACCCGATCGGGCGGAACAGGTCGTCGAGCAGGAGGGACAGGCGCGAGGAAGACGAGGTTGTGCTCGACTGCATCTTGGACTGCACGGCCAGATCGATGGCCGTGATGATCGCGGACAGGCCGCGCTCGATGCGGGCCTTCTCCCTGTCCGTAAACCAGGAGGACCCTCTTTCGACACCGATCGATGCGACATAGCGGCCACCCGCCCGACTCGCCATCATGAGACCGGTGTGTCCCGACCCGCTTGCCACGACCAATTCGCGGTGCAGACGTGTTTGCCGGAACGACAGCGCATCCAGCAATGACTCAACCTTGACGAGAGACCCGCACTTCAGACGAGGCATGATCAGGATGAGTGGGTTGCATTGCGGCGTGGAAAAATCCCTGTCGGTCAGCTTCGTGAGATGCGGGGCAATCCTGGCGCTGCCCAATCGCTCGATACGGATGGCGCTCGAGAAGCGGTGTATGAGAACCCCCGACACGTTGGGCGACCTCAGACAGAGCATCTCCAAACCCGCATCCGGCGACGCACCGGCAGCAATGGCGAGCAGTTCCTCGCTCCAATTCATGGCCACCCCAAAGGTTAGCCCCCTGGCCGGATATGAACGTCCGCACAAAGGCTGACAATGTGGAAACGAGCCGAAAGGTTTAGGCAATGTTTCGGCCCATACCTAAACGGGTATGTCCAAACCGATCAGGCGGGGCTAGTCGCGTCAGACGGTCGTCACGGCCAAACTTCGGGCGATCGGAAAAGGGCGTGATCCCTAGGGACATGTGCGGATTTCCCAGGGGTCTCGCCGAATGGGACTTCTTTAAAGCAGGTCCGTTGCGGAACCCGTCGAGCGGGTAGAGAGGGATGAGGCGAGATGACGTTGCAAGCCGGTGTGCCGCTCTACGACCTGCTGCTTGAACATCTCGACCTCGGCGAACATGCCGGACGCTTTCCCGACAAGATAGCCAATCTGCTCCGGCGGTTCAACGCGGTCGGTTTGTCGTCCACCCTGTCTCCCGCGAGCATTTTCCATTCCGGCCATCTCCAGCCCGTCTCCAGCCTTGTCGGTATGGGCGAAAACGGTCTTGATATCGGCATCGGACGCCTTCATTTGCCCGCGCTGACACGGGGCGTGCCCTTCCACTTGTCCCTGGAAAGAGCCGCCCTCGGCGGCACTGAAACGCTCGAAGGTCCACCCTCGCGATGGCAGCTGGACCTTGTCCTGAATGTCGTGGACCTGGAAATAGCGGGCCTGAAACCAGCGACGTTCGTTCCGGCATCGGGGACGACGACCCGTCACCTCGTTCCCGATGGAGGCGACAAAGGGGTGCATATCCGCGGGACCGGGACGCTTCGACTCAGCCAGTCTGCGGGCGGAGACGTCGTCGTCAGTTTCATCGACCGGACCGATCCGTTCGATCCTACGGCCAGGACCGGAGGGGCAGGCCGCCTCTATTTCGATCCGCCTCACTTCCTGATCGGCACCTCCGAGTTCGGCATGTCGGTCCGCGACTTCGTCTATGACGGCTCGGAGACCTACTCTCCGCAGGACATTCTGGAGCGCAACCAGGGACCGGCCTGGATGGGTTTGGCCATCAAGGAGGCGACATTCTACGCGCCGCGGACCACGCCCGTGGTCCAGACACTGTCCGGAGGTGTCAAGGACCTGCTCCTCGGCTCGCCCACCGGCATGCAGGGCGAGCTGGAAATCCAGTTCGGGCAGGATGCGCTGAACCCTTCGACATTCAAGTTCGAACAGGAAGTCACCGAAGCCGGAACCACGTCACGAAAGACGCTGGACGTCAAACCGTCAAGCCAGCGTGACGGCAACTATATCGTTACCTTCGAGGGCGACCGCGACGAGGTCGCCACGATCGACGTGCAGCTATCCGCCGGAGCGCCTCCCGCGTCCGACACGCTGAAGGGCGTCAAGCTGACCGAATGGCATGTCGAGTGGGAATGGAGGGCTCCGGAGTCGACCTCCGGCATCCGATATGAGGGCGATGCGACTTCGCAGGAGATCGGACATGGATGGTCGCTTATCGCCACGCCCTTTCAATCGGTCACCTATGAGGACGACAGCACGGAAAGGTTCAAACGGACTCCGCTGACGTTCCGCTTCCGCTCCCGGCCTCCCGACCGGGCCGGCCTCCACCTGATCGTGAAAAAGCCCGACGGCACGACATTCAACAACGTCGCGGAGATTTCCGGCAGCGTCGCGACACTTGCCGGACTGGTCGTTTCCACGGGTCTCGCGCATCCGGACGCGGAACAGCGATGGA
Source organism: Litorimonas sp. (assembly GCA_049673465.1). Classification (GTDB taxonomy): domain Bacteria; phylum Pseudomonadota; class Alphaproteobacteria; order Caulobacterales; family Maricaulaceae; genus Litorimonas. The sequence continues at coordinate 20,701 of JBATXP010000531.1, read as the reverse complement.
CCGTTTCCGACACCGACGTAAAGGCGACGGGCGAGACGTTCGAACTGACGCCGGAGCGGCTGGAAAGCCTGATGAAGCGGCATGTCCTGACCGTCGCGAGCACACACGAGGACAGCACGGGCAAGATCCGTACGACGCGCGCGCGGTTGTTTCTGGACATCCGGGAAAAAGGCGTCGCGATCGTCGGGGCGCAAAACGGTGCCTGGCGGCTCGACACCGATGAGCGGATGCCCGTCAGAGGCTTCATTCGAAGCGCCGACCTGTCGGAGTTTCATGAAAGCGGGCTACTCCGGACCAATTACTCGCGGCCCGAAATAACCGCCACGCCGCCCTTTGTGGTGGCCGCTCCGGATACGTTGGCAAAGGTAGCCTTGACGCCGGTTGAGCCCGTTCCCGCTCTGACGGCGGACGAGGAGGACGCGATCAGGCTGAACACGCCGGAGCGCCACATCCGGCTCCTCATGGAATTCGGGGAAACGGAATTCAAGCGGTGGGACCCGATCCACAAGCTCGTGATCAACGGCAAGGAACAGACATTCGGCTCCGACGAGGGCGCCCATTCGCAGCTTCTTCAATGGGCCAATCAGTTCCCGAAAGCGAATTTCCTCGTGGTGGGGCGGTGCGACGACATCCAGACGACCTTGGCGCCGGGTGTGCCGAATGACGGCGATCCGGAAGTGGAGTTGCCTGACGGAGTCAATCCGGACCTTTCGAAGAAAAGGGCGAAACGGGGTCTCGAGCTGCTGACGACCCAGCCCTCGGGCAGCGCTTACCCTGGGATCGACAAAACCCGCGTGGATTGGCGCGGGGAATTTTTTGCGTGGACTGGGTCCGGCGCAGCCTGGGAAGACGACGCAGAGGACCACCTCCAGACGCTGCCTGAGAAGCACCGGTCCCAGTACAAGGGAAAGGTATTCGCGCCGGACCCGGACACGACGGACGATCAGTACACCAACTGGCTGATCAAGATCGAACATCCCAAATTTGACGAGTGGGTCAACGAGCACGACCCCCTCTTGCCTTACGAAAAGATACGCAAGCGGTACCGCTGCGTCGACTTCTACGCCCTGGGCGGAGAGAAGGTCGACAAGGACGGCGATGAAGTGCCCGTCGAAGCTCCGGATCCGGATCCGCGCGACATCTGGATTCCATCCGAAAAGCGCGAACCCGACCCCCTTCCCCAAGGCGATCCGGCCCTTGCCTACCGCGTCCGGCTTGTCGTGCGTTGGGACAGCCCGAGCGTGTCCACTCCGGCCGAGGCGATCCCGACATTGGCCGAGGCCGAGTTCGTCTGGTCCCCGGCGAAAAACGCTTTGCCCGACATACCTCTCGGAAACGGGTCGATACCCATGTCGCCCAAGCCCATCGCCGACCCTTCGGCGCAGGCCGTTTCTCCAGGGTCCGAATTCTACACGATTGGCGTGAAGTGGGTCCACGACAACCGCACGGGTTTCACGCAAACGGCCTTGCGGTTCGGGTCCGAAGGTGGCGACGGCCTCTTTGCCTTCGACCAGCGGATGGTCGTCGCCGCGCTTACCCTGGGACCCGTTCTGGGCGCGGGCGCGGATGCCGACAACGAGGTGTTCGGAGGGGCCACGCGAACGACGGCCCTTCTGGCGGGCGCGGGGTTTGCCAACTTCCTGCTATCCGAGCAGAAGACGCAAAGCGTGTTCAAGGGGATCGAAGCGCAATGGGAAGCGCGCGCCCTGGAAGACCCTGACCAGCAGCAGTCCTTCAGATTACTGGTCGACTACACCAACACGCTGAACGTGGATATCGACACCGCAGTCGTGAACGTGAAGACCACGCGGCCGATGAAAGTGCGGTTCAAGGGTGTCGGGATCTCGTTCGACCGGAAGGCCGAAAGTTGGGACGGCGTCGGCTTCGTCTTCGACAACAGCAAGATCGAGGTCGAGGATGCGGGCCAGTGGGAAATCGATGGCCAGCTCGGCAAATTCGTTCGGATCGTGGAGATCGCGACCGGTCTAGGCTCGCTCTGGGTCGAGATGCGCATTGCGGTCGCGCTCGAGATCGGGCTGATCAAGGTGTCCGAGGCCAAGGTCCGCGTCACGTTCGAAAAGGACGCGAACGGCCAATACGGCAACCCGAAGTTCGAACTGCGCGGTTTCACGGTCAGCGCTGATGTCCCGAATGTGCTGAGCGGCGAAGGGCGTCTGCAGATCGAGGATGGGGGCGCGATCAGGGCCGGCATCGACGCTGACATCATCCCGTTGCAGCTCAAGGCCAACGCCGCGATCGCCTTTGCAAGGCCTTCGGAAATCGATCCGAAAGTTTTTCTCACCGTGGGAATCGGCGTGCAGTTCTCGACTCCGCTTGTCCTGGGGACCACGGGTCTGGCGATCTACGGCATGAACGGGCTGTTCGTGATGAACGGCGCGCGCAAGCGGCCGAACACGGAAGACCCGATCGCGCGTGAGCTCGGTTGGTGGGGAACGCCGACGGAGCGCAAATACGATCCGCAAGCCGGACAGTTCGCACTCGGCGTCGGCGTCGTCGTCGGGACCTTGCCGGATGCGAGCTTCTCGTTCTCCGCAGCCGGAATGGTCGTGGTCGGATTTCCGGACGTAGAGGTCATTCTCGGCATCGACGTCGAAGTGCTCACCGTCCCCGGCTCCAAACAAGCCAGCAATGAACGCGGAAGCTCCACCAGCGCCACGGGCCTGATAACGATTTCGGACGAAGGGGCGATCGTCGCCGTTTCCATCGATTTCGAGATACCCAAGCTGGTCAAGGTCAAGATCCCGTTTGGCGCCTACTTCCCGACGGCGCGGGACGAACACGCCTTTATCCGCCTGGGATCGGACGGCGTCACGGCCCAGCGGTCGGACGGAGCCACGGTCACCCGGTACGGCGAACCCGTATCCGCGACTTTGTTCCCCGGCCTACTGGATTACGGGGCCTGGGCCTACCTGATGATAGAGGAAGGCGGACTGCCCAACCTCGGAGGCAATACCGACTTTTCGTTCGACGGATTCGCCGTGGGCTTCGGAGCCGGGTTCGGCATCAACTGGTCCGCCGGCCCCATACGCCTGTCGGCCAGCGCCAGCACCCTTGTCGGGTTCGGAACCGATCCGCTGCTTGTCGTCGGCGGAGTCTTCGTGGCTGGAGAACTCGACCTGAAAGTCGTCTCCATTTCCGCGCGTGGGGAGCTTGTCCTGTCCTACTCGGAAGACGATCTTCGTTTGACAGGCAAGTTCTGCGGCGAAGTCGACCTGTTCTTCTTCTCCCTGAAAGGTTGCGTCGGGGTTTCCTTCGGCGGGGATAGCGAGGCGCAAATCCCTCCACCTCCGGAGCCGGTGACGGATGTCGCGCTCACGGACGGGACCGGGCGTGTGATGGGATATGGCGCTCCGGATTTGGCAGGGGTCGCGGCAAAGCCGGCCTATTCCCTCGAAGATCCTGGGACTCGGAGCGCGAAGCCGGACGTGTCGCCCCGGAGCAACAATACCGTCTGGCCCGACACGGCGCCCGTGCTGACGTTCCGTCACGGCGTCGTGGATGCGTTCACGGACGGGGCCGATGCGAACCGGCAGTTCCAGAGCCCAAGAATGCCGACACAGCCGCTCTGGTTCGGCGGCCAGCGTTTGAAATACGCCTATCGCATCAGGTCCGTGCAACTGGTGGACGCGGATACGGGGCAGCGCGTGTCTCACGGAAGCGGGCGGTTGCCGGCGTCTTGGACCGATCAGACATTCCGTCGGCCGGACTCGTCCGGCACCGGCGGCAATCCGCTGCCGAGCGAGCATGAAAGCCCGCAATTCCGCCTGTTGGACTGGAACCCGACGCCCTGGCTGGCGGACTTCGTGGATGGCGGCGGAGGCGTTGTCGGACAGGTGGAAGAGGTCGCTATAAGCCTTTGCGAGGACGAGGAGCCGCCGCGCCCGGCCTGCCTCCTCGGCCACGAAGGGCGCAGGGTGGACAGCTACTCGGCCCGGTTCGTCCAGGGCGTTCCCGCGCCCGGTCCCTATCCAAGCCGCTTCAGGATGACGGGCGGACTCGGCCTTGCCATCGGCAACACCGAAATCGACGGGGAAACCCTCAGCGCATCGCTCGCGGCCAACGGCATCGTCATGGAACGCGGCGCGGTCACGGCCCTCCCAGCCCCTTTGGCCCATGACGGGCGGACCTTCGAGTTCGCCTACAGGCTGCCCCGGGGAACGGGCCGTGCGGACGGCGCGGCTGTACGCACGGCCCTGCCATGGACAGCGAAATTCGACCGGCCCGTCAGGGACACGAAGGTCACCCTGCTGATATGCGAAGGGCTGGATGGCCGGCGCGACGCCGAAGAAGATGCGGAAATCTGCTATGCGTTCGAGGGCGTCAAGCCGTCGGGCCGCCCGGCGGAACTCCGCACGACGGAACTGCTGTTCAAAGCACTCGACAGCTCGGACCCTCTCCAGCTTGTCGACAGGTTCCACCTGAAGACGTTCAGCCGGGTTCGCGATGGACAGGCGGAGATCGCCCTGCCCAAGTCCGGAATGGAAATCGTCCTGCTGCGCCCCGCGCGTCAGGTGAGCCTGGGCATCTTCAAGGTCAGTGACGGCCCGCCCGTCCAGATCACCGCCTTCGCGGGTGAGGACGACGTGCCCGTATATGTCGATGGCAGCTCGGCCCCTGTCGGCAATATGAGCTCCAGGCGGATGCAGCACCCCGACGGGATCCGGCGCATTCGCATCCTGGGAGGCGACGGCCTCGACACTCTGGTGAAGATCTGCCGCCGCGGATTCACCGGACCGCCGATCGGAGACGGAGACAGACCTGGCGAGCCTGCGCCGCACCATCACTGCGACCGGTTCGAAGGTCTGGACCCGGACCGGATGCATGACGAAATGATCGAATGGAAAGGCTATCGCTTCACCGCCTTAAAGCGAAACCTTCCCCTGAAAATGGCGGACAGGCTCGACGACACGTCGGGTGCGACCCGCCGCGGCCGGGACGGGATCGCGGAGCTGGAAATCCCGTCCGAAGGTCTGGAAATCTCTCTCCCGCACCCATGCGCGAAGATGGTGCTCTGGGTCTGGCTTGATGGGCCGGACGAGGTCGTCGCGCGCGGCCTCGACGCCAACGGCAAGGTCGTCACGACGTCGCCTTCCGGGCGACAGACGGGCAGGGCTTATCCCCTGACGCTGCAACCGCCACAAGGCAAGGCGCTGTCGAGCGTGATCCTGTCGGGAGGAAGCGGCGAGTCCCTCCTGTTCCGGATCTGCTGCGAAGGAGAGACCATTCCTTCCGACATCCGCCGCCAATGCACGTCCTTCCGCACGGTCGACTTAGACCCGAGCGCGCAGGAGGGTGTGGTATTCGCGAATATGCGCCTGATACCCGCGCAGCCCGCTCCCGACGCCCTGCGTCTGGAAGATCGTCTCGATCTGTCCACGAACACGCCGCGTGTGGGAAAGGACGGGCTCGACGACCTGGTCTTCGCGGAACCCGGAATGACCATCGTGCTGGACGACGCGGCCATTCGGGTGGCCTTCGTGCTGGCCGCCTTCAAGAGCGACCTCGAGATCGAAGCGCTGGACCGGCAAGGCCGTGTCGTGGCAACGGCGAAGGCGGCTCGCGACCCGAAGGCCGTCCGGCACCTGGAGCTGACAGGGTCGGACATTCGCGAGATCCGGATGCGCGGCCACGAGGTCGCCCTCGCCGAAATCTGTTGCGACTACCGGGTCGGAGCCCCCGCAATCCTGGATTCGCGACGCAACCGGCGCGAGATGACGCCGGACTTGGGCAATTTCAGGGAGATCGCGCGCGATCACTTCCGCAACCAACTGACCCCAACCAGGGTGGACCACATCGTCCATGTCACGGCCGAGGCCGCGCTGAAGAGGAGCGTTTCTGATCTGGGTGGATTGAACGCTTCGATGATCCGCACCCTGTCCGGGCGGCTCGAAGTCGCGGATGACGGAGCCGCCGAACGCGACGATCCTGCGCGGACGTCCGGCAAGGCGGGCGATCAGGACGGGGGGACCTTGTATTCGGTCGACCCGGACGATCCGTTGACCAGAATGCCGGACACGTGGAAGGCGAGGACCGTCGCGACCTTCGGCAAGTGCCGGATTGTCGAATACAGCCCTGCGTCGGAAGACGCCGTCCGGGCCTTCCAGTATATCGGGTCCGGCGGAGAGGATGTAAGCCTGCTTTCAGTCTGCGGCGTCGATGACGATGCCTACCGGACGCGGGAGGGTGACTCCGAGTACAGAAAGCAGCGCCGCGACACGACGCAGGATGTCGGCCGGTTGCCCGTTCCGCAGCGCAGGCCGATCGTGCTCGACCCGGACACGCGCTACCGCGTCGATGTCGAGTGGGACTGGAAGGCGTGGGAGTCCAATGAAAAGGGCGACGACCACCCTCCTGCCGCGGCGGATCCAACGATCGGCTGGCAAACGGGCGGCACGCAGAGCTTCCACTTCGCGACCGCTCCGCTGGGTCTGGATCCGAAGATCTCTCTCGACGGTCCGAACGAACATGTCTTCGATCCAAAAGACGTCGAGCGCTACCTGCATGGCGTCGAGCCGGAGGATGGCCGCAGCGCGCATTTCAGGGACGATCCGATCTGGGTCCACTTCAAATACGGGCATGTCGGACAGCTTCTGCAACGCTACGGTCGCACGCTCTTCATCGATGTCCGGCGCACCGACCCGCCGCCCGCACCGGGAGGGCGCGAGACGTCCGTGCGGGTTCCGGCCAAGGACATTGCCGACTGGTTGCCCGGCCCCGAGGCCTTGGCGAGCGAAGGCGAGCGGCGCGTCAACGCGGCGCTGCGAAACGCGCCCTGCCTCTCGGTCGAGCTGTTGCTCGGCGGAGCGTCGCTGACGCGTCCGTTCGAGCTGGAGCCGAACGCAATGTACGATCTGGCGCTCGTCGCGAAATCGGAGGACGGGTCGCCTGACCGCCGCATCCACGCCACCCGGTTCGTGAGTTCGCGCTATCGAGATCCGGGCGAGATGATGGAGCATCTGGGTTTTCCCAGGGGAGAGTACAATCCGTATCGCCCGAAGGAAATCGTTCTCGATGGCGACTTTGTCGCGCCCGACAAGACCTTCACGGCCGGAGACAAGGCGCTGGACCAGGTGCTGAGGCAGAACGGACTGGACACGCTCCAGCTGCCGCAGGACAATCCTGTGACCTATCTGATCTGGCAAAAGCGGGGAAACCGGTTCGAGCTTGCCGGAGTGCTTCTGGACGCGCTCGAACCCTTGCGGCGGCAGGGTTCCGTGAAGCACGGCGCCACCTCGGAAATCGTCGAACGGTGCGCGCCACTCCAGATGAAGGCAGGGCCTCTGGTTCTGCACATCCGCCGGGCGACGACCAACTGGACCCGACTGCTGTTCACGCCGGACCAAGCGCAGGTGCCGGGGGACAAGCTCGACTTCGATCTTTCCGTAAACGGGCGCACAACCCTGACGGGGTCGCGGCGGATATCTTCGAAACCCGCCATCCTGATCAATGAGGGGCTGATCCGATGAAACTCGTGCCCCCCCTCGTTTTCGGAGTCCACGCCGCCGCGATCGACGATACGGACACGCATGTCAGGCGGGGCAACCACCTCCGCTTCCTGGTGTCCCCGCTTCTGGGATTGCCGCGCACGCCCTTTATCGTCGAGCGAGCCACGTCGCATCCGAAGCCGATCAACAAGCGCACCTCAGCGGAGTTTCGGGACGCAAGGGGACAACGCCTTCATCCGCCTTTCGTCATGCGCAAGGGAGAGAGGGTGACGGCGACGATCGTGTCCGGTCCGGGTCTGACCTGCATCTGGGCCAAGCTCAACGGCACGAACATGTCCATCCTGAACCAGGGGCGTGCTCCTACCCGCGACACTGGCGGACGGGACGGACCCATCACCGATCCACGCTGGAACGAGGTCATTTTTAACCGCCCTGTCCGCCGCAGGGAAAGGGCGGGCACTCTACGGGACAGGCTAGGGGAGATTCAGGGCATCCGGACAAACAGGAACTGGGACAGCATCCTGTCGGGAGCGACCGCCGTGCTCGACCCCTTGCAAAGCGCTTTACGGGTCGAGGCCTTCGCACAGGCCCCCGCCGGAACCGTATCCGTCGGAAGCAAGACCGGAGAGGACTGGACCTTCTCCGCGCCGTCCATCCTGTTCCTGGTCATTACGGGATCCGGCCGTGTCGGCGGCGTGGACTGGATTGCCGCGGAGGATCCGCAACCCAATCTCCAATACAAGTTCGTGGACGTGGTCGGCCTGCCGCACCAGGGCGGGCGGCGCTACTACAATAGCCGCCTTGCCGAATCCCTGTCGCGGAACCGGGTCATCGACCAGTCACCCAAGCGTCAGCCTCTGCAGGACATAGAAGCGGACGCCCTCATCCCCGCGCCCCCGCAGCACGACCCCAATGCCGAAGTTCAGCGCGTGGAAGCTCTCAGCGAAGGCATCGAGCGGGACCTGGACAAGCTCATAAACGATCCCCAGGACCCATTCCTGCAGCGTGTGTCCGAACCCCTGGAAGACCCGGCGAAACCGGGACAGACCTTCGGCAATCTCGGCATGTCGCGCCTTCACCGCATCCTTCAGGGACAGATGGATCCGGGTGTGGCCTCCAAGCTTGGCTTTCTCTGGCGGGACGGCGACCGCGACCTCGAACCCGGAGAACTCTCTTTTTACAGGGTCTCCGCAGTCTTCAAGCGTCCGGTTCTTGCGGACGACGCTTCCGATCTCGCCCGGCTCGTCGACAGTCATCTCGAAACGACTCCCGAACCCGCCCGCCTCCGTAGTCCCGCTGTGCTGCGTGAAGGCCTAGACGTTATTTTTAAAGGAGCGGGGGTCGCCCCGTCCGACCCGTCGGTGGGACGATCCTTTCTGGATGCCGAAGCCGATGCGATCGTTCGCGCCGTGGCGGTGGTGACCAACGATGCCATGCTCGACAAGCTTGCAAATTGCTCTATTCTATCGGTCACGGACCGTGGATGGCAATTCTCCCAGCCGCTACAGCCCCGCCGCGAAATAGACATGGCGCTGGGCGGCGTCGTCACGGGCGCCTGCTTGGCTCTGAGGCGGCGCAATCCGATGCCCGGCGTCCTGGCGGAACGCCTGAACCGGCCGACCGCGCGCAATACCGACATCAGGCTCCCGGTCGTGCTGTCCTCCCAATTCGAGATCGCGCGCGAGGATGTCGGCCTGCCGGTCAGCGGCTACTACCGGGACCGCCGCGCCACCCCTTCGAAACTCGACTATGCCGTGGCGCAACAGGATCTGTTCGGGCGATGGTCGGGATGGGTCGTGGGACGGGCTCCGGAAGGCAAGCGCCCCAATCCGCCCGTTCCCGTGCTGAGCGCGAGCTACAGGCCGGCCGATCCGAAGGACGCAGACCGGAAAGGAGGGCGGGTCCGCGTCCAAGTCCACGTACCGGACGCCGAAACGCTGCCCCCGGCGGGGCGGCCCCTGTCCAACCTGCACCTCGCATGCACCGACCCTCTCGGATCGGCTGTGGGCGCGGCCGGGTCCAACACTCTGCGCGAGCGAGCCTTTGTCGAACCGGTGAGCGCCAAGACCCCCCTCACCCAGCCGGACGGCACGGACTCCGACCAGTTCGCCATCGTGTTTCGCTTCGAGGGACCTGTGCTGGAGCCCGGCGAGCAGCGGGTCGTCACCTTGACCGCCCGGTGGGAGGACACGCACGGCCAGAAATCCGCGCCGTCACAGCCGGTGCGAGTCAAACTCACCGATATCCGACCTCCCGAGCAGCTCTCCCTGCCGCCCGGCCTGCGCTACAGCGCCCGTCCGGACGTGACGGGCCTGGCCTGGATCGAACATTCATGGACGGCCTCGCCCGGCCAGGCGGGCTTCGGGGTCTACTATTCCGACGAAACGCGGCTTGCCGATCATCTGGAACAGTCCGGAGGGCAGATTGAGACGGGCCTCCTCGCCGACATCCGGAACGAAAGGGACCCGGCAGTGCGGGCTCAGCTCTTCAAGGACAATGCGGGACTGTTTCCCGACCACCTTTTCGAACGTCTGGAAGGCGTCCTCGTCCACGGGCCGCAAGCCGGGCGTCATGCATTCCGTCACGCCGTGTCCGGTAGCCTGCGCATCCTCAGCGCCTACAAGATCGCGGTCGAAAGCTCCGTCGGCAGCAAGCCGCCCCTCACCGACCTGCCGATGATGGTCGTGGCCGTGCCGAATGCCGCCGCTCCGCCCCAACCCACCGTCGATTTGTCCATGGACTCTGGAAGCGGAGTTCCGGTCGTGCGGGTCCGCATCAAGGCCCCTTCCGGTGTCACGACCCCGTCGCGATGGCGCTTGCGCCGCTCCCGCCTGTCGGGAAAGAATCCGATCGGCATGCCCATCGTCGCGGAAGGAACGTTCGGGCCGGAGACCGATGGGGACCGCCTGTTCGTAGCCGAATATCTCGATACGGGACCGGTTCGGGACGCGCCCAACGCCGTGCTGGATCCCTGGCTGCGCTACAGCTACGTCGCGGAGGTCCAGGGGCCTCCGGCCGCAGGGTCCGGGTCCGTCATCCCCGGCACATCCGAACGCATTCCGGTGATAGAGGGGCTGTGGAGCACGCCCTCGCCCAGCATGGACGTTCTGGTAATCCCCGCATCAGCGCCGAGCGCCCCCGCCCTGTCGGACTTCGACACGTCGCCCGACGGAATGGCACAGCTGAGGGTGGATGTCGCCGAACCCCTTACGGGGGCAGAAGTGGGCTCCTACCGCATCCGCGTCGTTCGGCGCGATCCGGACGGAGGCGGCGTCGAGGTCATGCCTTCCGTTTCGGTATCGGGACCCGGTCCGTTTGCCGTGGAGGTAGCTTCGACGGCAGCCGGCACGATCCCGCGCGGCACCGTCTTCACGGTCGGCATCATCGATCCGCTGGAGCGCCTGTCGCCCCTATCGTCCTTCACCGTTTCATGAGGAGCGTGTCATGCCAGACCTGAACCCGGCCCCCGCCACGCTCGGCCTCGCCTCTCCCATTCTCGGTCCCTGGTTTTCCAGTTCGCAGGCGAACGCCGCCCCGCTTGAACTCGGGCTCACCGATGGCAGGCTGTGCGTCCCGCTGACCCTGCCGGACGGGACCCGGTGGCTTGCGCCCGCAGGCTGCACCCGCACCGTCATCGTGGCGTCGGCGCAACGCCCTCCCCTTCTGGCCGGATTGCGGGACGTAAGTGGAGGGGCGGCTTTCACGGACGGAAGCCTCGTCGTGCTCGTCACGCTTCTGCCGGAAGTCGAAGCAAGGCTGTGGAGCCTTTCGGCCGTAGTGCCCTCCCCTGAGCTCGCGACCCTGCCCCTGGCCGAGGCAGCCACGCAACCCGACGCCCCCAAACGGCCCCGCATCCGCAGCTTCGCCTTGGAACTGACATCCACCCCGCGCTCCATCGATGAGCTTGGCCGATGGCTGGACGAGGACTTCAGTACCGGGTTCTCGGAGCCGGGGTCAAAGGAAGCCTATCTCGGTCTCCTGTCGCTGAGTGCGAACGCCGCGAATGGTGGAGCTTCGCCCGTGATGCAACTCCGGCGCCCGGTGAGAACGGGACCCAAAACCGTGATGCAGGCGACGGGCGCTCCGATCAATGGGCGCTTCTGGTCGTTCGATGCCCAAGGCAGGCCGATCGATCCCGGCGCGGTCGCGTGCTGGTGGAGCTGGATGTGCCGCAAGGCGAGCGGGTTCCCCAAGCTGTGGGTGGATCCCTCTGCCACCGATCCTGACGTCTGCACCGTGGCGGAGGCACGCACCGTCCATTTCGTCAACGCGCATCGCGGCCCCCTGCCGCCGGAACAGGTCGGACGTCTGGATCTTGCGGGTCTCGATCCGGTCGACGGCTCGGCCGTGCTGTTCAGGACTGGGCCATCAGGTGGTGGCACGCCCGTCCTGCCCTCGGTCGCGCTAAAGGCCGCGACTGGCACCGACCTCCTGCCCATAGCGCGCATCGCCGCCCTGCCCAACGGCACCTATGCGAAACCCGGAAGCACTGCGGAGGATGCCAAACCCTTCGAAGGATGGAAGGCACGCACCGATCCCGGGTCGCGGCTCCGGCGCGATTTTCTGCGGATCGCGGTGGACGATGTCGAGACATTGCTGACGGGGCTTAACCGCAACGATGCGCGGCAGGCGGATGCGGGCACACGTCTCGGGGTGGCGCGCAACACGGCCCAGACACCGTTTCTTCCCGGAATCGATGACGTCAATCGCACGATCATGGAGATGCTGGCGGCTGGGGACACGGTGCTCATGGCCCCCGTGATGGACGCGTTGTGGGGAGAATGCCCGCCCGCGACCATTGCGGATGTAGGCATCGACAAGGACCCGGCCGATCCGGTTCACGAACTCAAGGCGACGGCCTATCCCTTGGCGGGGGTCGGACAGCAGCAAGGCAAGACGGCTTCGGGCCAATCCGTCGCGATGGAACTGGACGCCTCGTCATTGTCTCCGGGAAGCTGGGTCCGCATCTGGACGCACGGCCTCGATACAAAGACGGGCCTGCGCTTCCGCAACCACGGCGGTGCGTGCCTGGTGGCTGCCGACGGGCGCGCCTTTCTGGTGACGCCCCTTCCCGACGGCCTGGCAGGCGGGGAAGCTAAGGTGAGTTTCGATGCGTTGATCGTCACCCGCTCCGAGTCGCGCCTGCTCTTCGACCAGTCCTGCGACCGACCGGAAGCCGTCGCAGGCGACAGGCTGGACCTCTCTGATACCAGCGCCACGGTGCCGACCCTGTGGGACTGCGAGGCTGGGACCGAGTTCATGCGAGGGGCTGCGACCTACCGCAGCGCTCACACGCTCCTTGCGCTCTCGTCCGATCCCACCACGGAACCCCACCGCCTGGTGGATTTGTCGTCCTTGCCCGCAGACGACCTCCACGCCCATACATTGCTCAAGGCGGTCGCGTCCGGCGACACGCTCATACGCACGACGCCTGCGTTCGCCAAAACGCCGGAGGGCGGGCTGGCGATGGACTCCGACAGTCAGCCGGAACGGCTGGACAGCGAGACCGCTCTTCACCGAAGCCGCGCGCGGGCCGCGCACCCGCTGCAACTCGGCTATCCGATCCTGTCCCAGGAGCGCCGCGAACTCTGCGCCGTGCGGACGGACGGCAGCCGCGGCGTGGTCGGTGCGCACCCCGGACGAAAGGCGCTGCACGAAAGCCCGCCCATGATGCTGGGCCATCCCGGCGTTCCCGCCACGTCCGAAGCACACGCGTCCGGCATTGTGCTGGAGGGTCCGTCCGCCGCCCTCCTCGCCGAGAGGATGCGGGAAAGGCGGCTCGGCCTGATCGACTATATCGACAAGGCGGGCGAAGCTCCGCCGTCACCGACAGCGCCCTCTGGTAGCGGGACCTGGACGACAGTGCTCGAAACGATGGCATCGGGCATGGCGGGCGGCCCGGTTCTCCAGACCGTTCCGCCCGTCCCGCTCAACCGCAGCTGGACGGAGTTGAAAACCGCGATCGAGGCCGCGATCAAGTCGGTGACCGGAGCGGTCGGGGCTGAGCAGACCATAGACCTCGCGGATTATTCCAGAGTCGCGGAGGCACAACGCGCCGTGGCACGCGTGGATGCCCTGCTGGACAAGACGCATAATGGGAGACGCGAATTTGCAACGTCGCTGCAAGCCGCGATCAACCGCGCGGAAGACTTCATCTATCTGCAGACGCCGGCCATTGACGACTTGAAAGGCGGACCCGGGGAGGTCGTCGATCTGGTCGGTACGCTGAAGACCCGTCTGTCGGAGCGGCCTGCGCTCCGGCTCGTGATCGCGCTTTCGGAAAACCTGGAAGCCGCTTCACACGAGGACCCGATCCTGAAACGCGTCCGTCTGGGCGCGGCGCGAAAGGCGATGGAAGCGCTGAGCGAAGCCGCGCCGGGCCGGGTCGCCGCTTTCCACCCGATCGCGGGTCCCGGCAGGCCCGGCCGGATCGTTTCCACGATGGTCGTGGTCGACGATGTCCTCATGTTGACGGGCAGCACGCATCTGTGGAGGCGGGGCCTCACCTTCGACAGTTCGCTCGCCGTGGCACTGTTCGACGAGCAGTTGCGCCACGGACGCGGGAAGACCGTCGAGACCGCCCGCAGAAACGCCACGGCGCGACTGCTCGGTCTCCCAGACGCCCTTCTTCCTCTTTTCGGCGACGACCTCGTGGACGCGCTGAACGACCTCAGGTCGGCTGGAGGACTGGTGCGGTCCGACGCCGACCTCCTGACGGCTCTGCCGAAAGCTCCGTCGGAGGGCGAGATGAAGGTGTGGAACCCGGATGGGGCGGAGCCGGGCGGAAACTGGTTCAACCTCGTCAGCCAGCTCGTGGGCGACGCCGCAAAGGACAAGCTGGATTTGGCGAGCCGGTAACGGGTCGCCGACGTTGAGTTCCGCAGCTTGACGCATGAATGCGACGGGCCGCGGATCAGGAGATAGAAGAAAAGGAAGCCAAACCATGCGCGCACAAGTTCCAGAGGAATTCCTGCCCACCCGGATCGACGACCGCAATGCCGTTATCGTCCCCTACACGACCAACGTGCTTTTCCCGAAGCTGGGTCCCTTGGCAGTCAAGCGCTATGTGCGGGTGGTCGCCGCGATCCTCCAGGAGTTCTCGGCTTTGGTCAAAGCCGCCGAACTGGACAAGGACACGGGCGAGAAACCGGGCCGCAGGCCGAAGAATGCAGGGCGCTTCGACATCGAGGCCGTCACCCGCAACCCGGTATTGGTGAATCCCCATCGGAGCTGGCAGGCCAACTACATGGATTTCCTGAACGATTTCCAGGACTTCAACCGCTCCCACCTGATCGGGGATGACGGCCGGATCGATGGGGGTCTGGTGAATGCGAACGGCGTGGGGGCCGATCCGGCTGTCGTCAATCCAGGCGCGGGCGGTCGCATCACTCAGCCGGGCATTGCCGAAGTGATCACGCAGCCGGGAGGTTTCTCGCGGAGCACCATGCTCGGCGGAACCGGATTGAGGACCGTCGCACGCACGGATGCGTTCCGGACGCACCTGCTCGACGACAGCAACAGGACGACGGACAAGACGGTCGTGGTCACGGCGGACGGACGGGTCATCGACGAGCAGCTTTCCACCCACGAGATCATGTCGCGCCGCATGGAGATACGCAGCCTGAGCGAGTCCAATACCGGACAGCCGGGATTGTCCATGAAGGCCGTCAAAGCGCAGCAGAAGGCGCAGGTCGCGATCCTGAAGGAGGCCACGCTCTATTCCTGGCTGGCCAAGCCGAGCGACCTCGCCGAGGATCTCTACAATGCGGGCGGACTCAAGCTCGACCGAAAATTCTTCTTCGACGACGCCGTGATCGAAGCCGCGACGATCGAGGCGAGAGCCAAGACCCTAATGGAAATTCTCGGCTCGGTCGTGGAGAAGCGCCTGGAGGAACTCGGCGTCCAGCACCGCGACTACACGCGCAAGGCCGTTGCCAAGGCGCGCGAATTGATCAGCATGGCGCTGCAGGTCTGCGAGACGTTCAAGATCGACATAGAGCCCATCCCGGCCCTGTACGAAAAGGACCCGGAGTTCCAGGACCTGCTGCGTAAATACGTCATCACGCGGATGGACACGAAACTGCCCATAGGCGACCCGCTCACCCCTTCCCCTGACAGCTCCGAGGTCACCCGGTCGCGCGAATGGGCCTTTCAACGGCGCGAACGCCTCGAAATCAAAATGGGCACGCCGACCTTGCGCGGACCGGTTGCCGCCGAGGGCGTGACCCCCAATAGCGAGCGCACGACGGCGTTCACGCAAACGCGCGAAACCGTGTCGGGCTTCGAGACCTCCAGGACCCGGTCGGAAGACCGGACCCGCTCCGACACGGGGCTGAACTCGTCGACCTTCCGCGACGCGCTGGACAGCATGACGGAGGCTGGGCAGATCTCCGACGAGTCTTTCCAGAACAATTCGGTTCTGAGCTCCGCCCTGCGCGAGCGGCGGCGCGAGCGCATTTCCTCGGTGATCGACTCGGTCTCGCAGTCCAATGAGACACGCCGCTATTCGGCCAGCCGCAGATCCGAAACCTCGACGCAGAGCTATGTGACGCGCGGCAAGGACGACCAGTTTTCGTCCACGGAGGTCCGTTTCCAGGTGGCATGCGAGGCGAATGTCGAGGTGCATCTGGACGATGTCGATATCGCCTGGTGCCCCCGGTCGACCTCACCCTTCATCTATCTGCACCAGCTGGCGCGAGAGGCGCGCGAGCGCGCCGTCAGGAACTACGATCAGATGAATGGCGTCGTCGATCCCACACGGCCGACGATGAACTTCGATACTCATACCTTCAGCTGGGAACAGCCGATCATGGGGGACCGGAACTACCAGCGCCAGACCTTCAGCCGGGCGGTCGAAGGCAACATCCTGGCCGCCGAGGACGGAGACGGTGCCTGGGCCGTCGACCCGATCAATTCCAAGGTCGAGTTCAGGAACGGGCGCGGCAAGGACTATGACTGGCTGGACCGCGGCAATTGGGACGACCTCGAGGTCTGGCATGACTATTTCGTCGAGGGTCCCACGCTCGACGCCAACAATGTCGTGTCGGGAGCGGCATGCCTGGAAACGACGGACCCGGAATACTGGAACAAGGGCTTCATGAAGTACACGATCGCCCTGCGCCGGCCGACCGCCGAATCCGTCGCCGCCCTGGCCCGCTGGGAAGCCGACAAGAAGGAGGCTGCGGCGGAGCGAGAGGCCGTTGCCGTCAGAGCCAAGCAGTATGGAGAGCTGAAGCAACGCGAGTTCATCGCCCGGTTCGAGGATTCCCTCGAACTCCGCAAGGAGGTCTTCGCCAGTCTCATGCGGGAGGTCTTTGCCGGGAAACCCCGCCGCTACGCCTCCTTCTACGAGGAAACGATCCGGTCCGCGATCGACTGGACCAGGGCATCGATGACATTTGAACAACCCGAGCTGGAAACTCTCCCCTACCCCGAATATCCGCCGACACATTTCATGAACGTGTCCAACGTGCGCATGGTATTTCCGATACACCGATCCGGCGAGGATGCCTTTTTCGACAGCCTCGCCAGCGCCGACGCCTATCACAAGGACGCGGCGGACGGCGTCAGGGAGTTCGTCGGGCAATATCGCGAGGTCCTGAACAGCGCGCCGGGTGGCGTGATGGAGCCGCTCGACAGCTACAGCCGCACGATGGTCCTCGGCCAGCATATCGAGGCCGTCCTGTCCAACCACGCCTTCGCCGAGTAGGGCCGTGCCCAAACGGGTGGACTGGCCCAACGCGCTGGACGACATCGTGATGCTGTCCTTTGCGGGCCCGATGCGGCGGCAATTCACCTTGCGGCCCAGACAGCCGGGCCGGTGGCGTCTTCTGGTTCGGCCGGTGTTTCCGCTCGACCTGCGCGGGGTGAGCGTGTTCGAGACCGAGATCGCGAGCGGCACGCAGCTGCCCGAGCTTTTCGAGTGGGAGCCACCCCAGGGCTTCGAGCGCATCCGGGACTGGAGCTGGTCCGCCATCCGCCTGGCCCGCGACCTCCCCGATCTCGATCTGGAAGCCGGGCGCCACCGTCCGGGCCGGGAGCGGTCCAAGCCCATCGATCTTCCCTTGCACGAGCGCAGCAGCCTGGCAGATCAGCTCATGACGCCGTCCCGGCTGCGCGGGCGGTTCAAGCTGTTCGAGGTGGAGCGCGAGCCGCACAGTTTCGCCATGTGGTCCTGCCATCAGCCTTTCGAGGGCAAGGCCGACGAACCGGCCCGGATCATCGAGGGCACGCGGTCGATCTTGGAATGGTATGCAAGGCGCGTCGAGGAGGAAGACATAGACGTCGTCTATGCGCTGGGCGACACGGCCTATAGCGACGGCTGCCCGGCTACGAACTTCGTGGATGAATATTACAGCCGGAGCGGTCTCGGCACGGCGGAGGGCCGCGCTTCCCTGCGAAACGCCTACCAGGACATGTACCGCCACTATTGGAGTTTCGACGCGTTCCAGTCCGTCCAGCGTTCCAGGCCCCATATCTGCATCTGGGACGACCATGAACTGCGCGACGGGTCGGGATCCGAGGCGGAAGACTTCGAGGGCGACAATCCCGCCATTCGCGAAGCCGCAACCCAGGTGGCGCGGGCCTACATACTCGACCAGGGTCCGCGCGTCCGGCCGGCGCGCGACGACCGGGCCGAGGACGCGCACAAGGCGTACCGCTATGGCAGTGTGGCGACTTTCGTCTTCGACGGCCGGTCCAGCCGCGCCTATCACGGCCAAGAGGGAAAGGTCGTTTCGGACCAGCAGATGGCCGATTTCGAACGTTTCTGTCACGGCGTGGCGCGGGACGAGACCATCCGCTATCTCTGCATGGGAACGGCGGTACCCTTCATCAACCTCAAGGACTTCCTGGAACGGCTCGGGAGCGAGGCCCCGAAGGCCCTGACCGACCTCGCCATGGGCATCCGCGACGACGTCAGGGACAGCTGGCATTCACCCGGCAATCAGGCGCAACTCAAGGACTTGATGGCCATTCTTCGCGAAACGCTCGACAAGAACGAGGACTGCACGGCTGTCAACTTGTCGGGAGACATCCACATCTCCAATGCGTTCTCCTTTCAGCCGCCGGGCTTTCGTCGGGCCTGCTACCAGATCACCTCGTCCGCCCTAACCAACCGGCAGCATCTGCCCGGCTGGATCGGCGAGATATTCGAAACGGGCACATTCGATTTCTCGGAAATCCTCGGCGTGATCACACGGATCTGGACCAATGAGCGCAACCCCAACTTCCTGACGGCGCGGGAACGCGACGGGCTGCTATCCCTCCGCCTCAACGTCTTCAACGCCGAAACCGGAGAAGCGGACCCCACGCTCGATCAGGAGTTCACCCTCGGCCTCGAACGCTTCGGCATAAGGCGGGTCGTGACGGCCTGATCTGGCCTGCCCCATATAAGGCCGTCCTCAGAGCTTGGCGACATTGAGGTGCTTGATTTAAGTGGTCCAGCTGGAGGTTAAATCCATCGGCCATTTTCAAATCATCCCTGTGCCACAGGGATGACAACTCTACAAATTCTCGCGGCGTTCGGCCATTGTGAGCCATGTAAGGACGGTTCTCATTCTGGTACCCCGCCAAAGCCTCGGTGAGATATTGGACTTCGGCGACCGAACTGAACCCGTTCACATTGAGAAGCTCGTCCCGGACCGATCCGTTGAAGGACTCTATGTGCGCATTGTCCGTGGATATTCCAGGTCGGAGAAGTCCATTTTGGCCTTATGGGTGTAGGCCCATAGATCCATGATCTGCCCCGTGATGACCTGCCCCCTGAAAAGTGGTCCGTTTTGAGAGTTAGAGTTTTGGCTATTTTGCGCTTGAAGGAGCCCATCATGGCGAGGAAACGCTACACCCCTAAACAGACCATAGCGAAGTTACGAGAGGCCGAAGTGAGGCTGGCCGCTGGCGAGAAGATTGGCATTGTCTGCCGATCTCTCGGGATATCGGACCAGACCTACTACCGATGGCGGCGCGAGTACGGCGGCCTGAAGGTCGACCAGGCCCGTCGGTTGAAGGCGCTTGAGAAGGAGAGCCTGCGACTGCGTAAGGTGGTCTCGGATCTCACGCTCGATGCGATGATCCTGAAGGATCGGAGGCGCAGCCGGAGGGTTGAGGGAAAGTACTGAGCCCTTCGCGTCGTCGCCTGGCCGTGGACCACGTCAGGGAGGTGCTCGGCGTGTCCGAGCGCCGTGCTTGCAAGGTTCTTGGCCAGCACCGCTCCACCCAGAGGAAGCCGAAGGTCGTCGCGATCGACGAAGCGAAGCTGACAGCTGACATCATCCGTCTCGCGGAGCAGTATGGTCGGGGAGCCTGCCCCGGACTTGATCCGGGGGCTACCGCTGCGTCACGGCTTTGCTTCGCCGCGAGGGCTGGATGGTCAACGCCAAGCGGGTGGAGCGCATAGGGCGACGCGAAGGGCTCAAGGTCCCGCAGAAACAGCCCAAGCGTGGGCGTCTGTGGTTCAATGACGGCTCCTGCGTCAGGCTCAGGCCGCAGTATAAAGGCCATGTCTGGTCGTACGACTTCGTGGCGGACCGCACTCACGACGGTCGCGCGTTTAGGATGCTGACCGTGATCGACAAGCACACGCGCGAGTGCCTGGCGATCCACGTCCAGAGGAAGCTAAAGCACGACGACGTGCTGGCCGTTCTTACGGACTTGTTCTCCCAACGCGGCGCACCGCAGCATATCCGGTCCGACAATGGCGCCGAGTTCACGGCCCAGGCTGTGCGAGACTGGCTCGGCCGGCTCGGGGTGAAGACGCTCTACATCGAACCAGGCAGCCCTTGGGAAAACGGATACAATGAGAGGTTCCGCTACGCGGCCCTGCGGGGAGCAACGGCAAGCTGCGCGACGAACTCCTCAACGGAGAAATCTTCTACTCGCTCAAGGAGGCCAAGATACTGATCGAGCGCTGGAGGCAGCACTACAATACCGTCCGGCCGCACAGCTCACTCGGCTACCGACCACCGGCACCAAAAGCGATCTTGCCTCGCCCATCCGGTCCGACCTACACTCCGTTCCGGTCGGCCCGGATGGGCGACCCTAACCGCCGGGCTCTAACTTAGCGGATGGACCACCGCATGGGGGCAGGCCAGCGGGATCACATCAGCTCCTTCGTGTACATTTTCATATATAAGAATGGATGCGATCTGACGATAGAAATAGAAAATGACACAAGCTGAGAACCCTTGAAGAAATACGACTTTGATGCTTCAACATTAATTGAGCCTCTGTGACGG
>JBATXP010000530.1:0-8253 GCA_049673465.1 Litorimonas sp. | reverse complement strand
GTGTTTTTCGTGCGCCTGCCGCGCGTGCAACGCGATGTGCCGAAAATCTCGCGGCCCGAGCGCGCGACCTCAGCCGACGCTCCGGACCTGTCGGGTCTCGCGCTCTGGGCGGTGGACGACGAACAGGCCGTGCGCGACGCCATGCAGGCGCTGCTGTCGCGCTGGCATGTGCGGGCGCGCCTGTTCGCGCGCGCGGAAGACCTGTTGGCGGCGTTGGAAGACGAGATCCCGGACGTGGTGCTGGCCGATCACGATCTCGGAGACGGCCTGTCGGGGCTGGACCTGATAGAGCGGCTGCTGGCGCGAGGAGGCATTCACGTGGCGTTGCTGTCGGCCCTGCAGTCGCATGAGGTGCTGGACCGGGCGGAGGCGATGGGCGTGACGATAATGCCGAAACCGGTCGATCCGTCCGCCCTGCAAGCCTGGCTGCGCGAGATTTAGGCGCGAAGCGCGTCGTTGAGCACGAGCAGCGCCTGCGTGCGGTTGCTCACCTCCAGCTTGCGGAAGATGGCGGTCATGTGCGCCTTCACGGTCGCCTCCGAGATGCCCATCTCGTAGGCGATCTGCTTGTTGAGCAAGCCGTCGGACAGGTAGGTCGTCACGCGACGTTGCGCCGGGGTCAGGCTGGACAGCTTCTGCGTCGGCCCGTCTTCGCCACCCGTCGCGGCGTCCGGAAAGGTTTCGCCGCCGTCCAGCACGGTGCGCACGGCCGCCGCTATGGCATCCACCGCCTCGCTCTTGGGCAGAAAGCCCTTGGCTCCGACCGTGCGGGCGCGGGCGAACAGGGCCGGATCGTCATGACCGGACACGATCACGACGGGCAGGCCGGGGGCGAGCGCCTGCAGTCTCGACAGTCCCTCCAACCCGCGACTGTCTGACAGTTCGAGGTCGAGCAGGACGAGATCGGGCCGTCGTTCCGCGATCATCGGAAAGGCGTCGGCCAGCGTCCCGGCGCTGAGCACGCGCTCTTCCGCGAAGCCCGCCCGGACCAGATTGGCCACGAGCGCGTCGCGCACCAGTGGATGGTCGTCGATGACCAGAAGGGTCGCCGTCTCACCAGTCGCCATGTCGGTCCCCTTTGCATCCATCGCGTGCCGCTTCGTTCGACCAAAGTCTTAGCACCAATGGCTAATAGCCGATCCGCTCCCCTGTCTCCAGTAGTCATGACGACCGCATCGCCGAACCGGACGCGACAGACATCCGGGCGGCACAGACGGTCCAAGAGACAGGTTCGGGGAGACAGAATGAAGACGTTTCGCGAGATGGGCACCGCCCTCATGATTCTCTCGATGATGGGAGGGGTGACGAGCCCGGCCTTCGCTCAATCCAGCAATGCGGATTTGGAAGCGCGCATCGCTCAACTGGAATCCCTGCTGAGCCAGGTGACCGAGGAATTGCAGGATGTGCGCGCCATGGCGGAGGAGCCCGTTCTGCTCCAGCCTCCTTCCGAAGCCCGCTCGACGGAAGAAAAGGGCAGTCAGACGACGCCCAAGAGCCAAGGCTTCCAGCTCGGCGACACGACCTTCAAGATCGGCGGCTTCATCGATCTCGACACCCATGTGACCCGTTTCTCGGACGGGGCGGTCGGGTCGGCGTCCATTGCGCGCGACTTCTACATCCCTAGCGTCACTCCGGTCGGGGCGGGCGAGGGCACCACCGTGACGGATCTGACCGCGCAGGCGTCCCGCCTGTCTTTCTCCGCGGAGCGCGGCGAGGGCGAGGACCGCGCCTTCGGTCTGATCGAGATGGATTTCCTCGGCTCCCTGCAAGGCAATGAGCGCGTGTCCAATTCGTTCGCGCCGCGCCTGCGCCGGGCCTTTCTCGACTGGAATGGCTGGCGTATCGGGCAGGAGTGGAGCACGTTCCAGAACACATCCGCCATCCCCGAAAGCGCGAGCTTCCTCGCCTTGTCGGACGGGATGAGCTTCGTCCGCCAACCCATGATCCGATACACGAGCGGCAATTTCCAGGTCGCGCTGGAATCCGGCGATGCGACCATCACGCCCGCCTCCGGGGCGGGCCGGATCGAGGCGGACGGCAATCTTCTGCCGGACGTAATCGCGCGCTACAATCTGGACGGCGATCACGGCACCGTATCGCTAGCGGCGATCGGGCGGCAGCTTCGGCTGGAAACGGGCGCGGTGGACGAAAGCGCGTTCGGCTTCGGGCTCAGCGCGTCCGGTCGCCTCAAGCTCGGAGAACGCGACGACATCCGCTTCAACGCGGTGGCAGGCGAAGGCATGGGCCGCTATGTCGGGCTGAACGCGCTCAACGGCGCGGCGCTCGACCCGGCGACCGGTGAGCTGGAGGCGATCCCCTCCTATGGCGGGCTGGTCGCCTGGCGTCACCCGTTCGGCGAGACAGCCCGCTTCAACATCGGCTACTCTGCCCTGTTCGCCGACAATCCGGAGTTCCTCAAGGCCCTCAACCCGGCCACGACCGAGTCCGTTCAGTCGGCCTATGCCGCCGTGCTGTGGGACGTGGCCCCCAAGCTGACCATGGGCGTGGAAGGGCTATGGGGCGTAAAATCGCTGGAGAACGACACGTCCGGCGAAATCCAGCGCTTCACCTTTTCCACCAAGTATGGCTTCTAGGACCGAGACGTGAACTCTATGCCCGAGGCTTTCGATATGGATACCGCCCCCGCCGCCCAGCCCGTTCCGGACGATTTCGCCTCGCGCGCCAATCTCACGCCGGAGCGCTATGCCGACCTCTACACACGCTCCGTAGGGGATCGGAAGGCATTCTTCCGGGAGCAGGCGAAACGGATCGAGTGGCAGACGGCGCCGGACCATGTCTGCTCCTATTCCTTCACCTCGCCCGTTTCGATCGAGTGGTACCGCGACGGTGTGCTGAACGTGACCGAGAGCTGTCTCGACCGCCATGCGGCGAGCCAGCCGGACAAGACCGCCATTCTGTTCGAGGGCGACGAGCCGGGCGAAGGTCGCGCGATCACCTACGGCGATCTCCTGACGGAGGTCTGCCGCTTCGCCAACGTGCTCAAGGCGCACGGGGCGAAGAAGGGCGACCGCATCACGCTCTACATGCCGATGATCCCGGAGGCGGCGGTCGCCATGCTGGCCTGCGCGCGGATCGGGGCGATCCATTCCGTCGTCTTCGGCGGCTTCTCGCCCGAAGCGCTGGCCGGACGGATCGTGGACTGCGACAGCCATATCCTCGTCACGGCGGATGAGGGAATGCGCGGCGGGCGCGTCGTGCCGCTGAAGAAGAACGCGGATGCCGCCTGCGACATCGCGCACGCACACGGCGTGACGGTGCGGACCCAGATCGTGGTGCGCCGCACGGGCGGCGAGGTGGACTGGCGGGACGGGCGCGACGTCTGGCTGCACGAAGCGGCCGCGGACGTGGCGGACGATTGCCTGGCCGAACCCATGGCGGCCGAAGACCCGCTCTTCATCCTCTACACATCCGGCTCGACCGGGAAACCCAAGGGCGTGCTGCACACATGCGGCGGCTACCTCGTCTGGGCGTCCATGACGCATGACTACGTCTTCGACCTGAAGCCCGACGACGTCTATTGGTGCACTGCCGATGTGGGCTGGGTGACGGGCCACACCTACATCGTCTACGGGCCGCTCGCCAATGGGGCGACGACCCTGATGTTCGAAAGCACGCCGACCTATCCGGACGCCTCGCGCTGCTGGGACGTGGTGGACCGCCACAAGGTCACGCTCTTCTACACCGCGCCGACCGCCATCCGCGCCCTGATGCGCGACGGCGAGGCACCCGTGAAGCGCACGGACCGCTCCTCCTTGCGCGTGCTGGGCACGGTCGGCGAGCCGATCAATCCGGAAGCGTGGGACTGGTATTTCAACGTGGTGGGCGAAGGCCGCTGCCCCATCGTCGATACGTGGTGGCAGACGGAGACCGGCGGCGCGATGATCGTGCCGCTGCCCGGTACCACGCCCATGAAGCCCGGCTCCGCCACCTTCCCCATGTTCGGGATCCAGCCCGAACTGGTCGATGCGGACGGCAAAGTGCTGGAGGGCGCGACCGAAGGCAACCTCGTCATCACCGATAGCTGGCCGGGGCAGATGCGCACCGTGTACGGCGACCACGCCCGATTCGAGCAGACCTACTTCTCAACCTATCCCGGCACCTACTTCACGGGCGATGGCTGCCGCCGGGACGCGGACGGCATGTACTGGATCACGGGCCGGGTGGACGACGTCATCAACGTGTCCGGCCACCGCATGGGCACGGCCGAAGTCGAGGCCGCGCTGGGCAGCCACGACGCCGTAGTGGAGAGCGCGGTGGTGGGCTACCCCCACGACATCAAGGGTCAGGGCATCTACGCCTACGTCATCACCACGCCGCACACGATCGAGACGGACGACCTCAAGGCCGAGCTCGTGAAACATGTCCGTGCCGAGATCGGCCCCATCGCGAGCCCCGACCTGATCCAGTTCGCCCCGTCCGAGCTGGGCGGCCTGCCCAAGACGCGCTCAGGCAAGATCATGCGCCGCATCCTGCGCAAGATCGCCGCCAACGAACACGCCGCGCTCGGCGACACCAGCACCTTGGCAGAGCCCGGCGTGGTGGACGTGCTGATCGAGGGGCGCATGAACCGGTAGGGGACTGATAGCCTCCTCTTGAAGCTCGGCACGGCTTCCGCGTAAATGCGGAGCCGTGAGTGCCGTTTCCGATGTTCAACGTGGCTTCCGCCGCCTCGGCCTTCTGGGTTGGGGCGTGATGTACGTCGCCTATGTGCTGGTCTTCGCCCTGTTCGGCTTCAGCGATCTGGGTGAAGCGGCCCAGCGCGCGGCGTTCAACACCGTTCCGGCGGCGTTGCTGTCCTGGCCCGCGGCGCGGATCGTCGAACGCTCCTTGATCGATGCCTCCCTCCCCAAGCAGGTCATCGGGCATCTGGGTCTGGCGCTGGCTTACGGGTTTCTCTGGTATGTGGGGTTGCAGGTCGGCTATGGATTGCAGAACGGTCTGCCCGAAGGCGGGATCATCGGTCGACCCTTGTCGGGCCTGGGGCTGACCTGGCAGCTCTATCAGGGCGTGACCCTCTATGCGGTCGTGGCCCTGTTCACCTATGCCGGGACCTACAGGACACGACTCTCGGAGCGAGATCAAACGCCCGCGCCCGTTCTGGATGCTCCCACCGCGCGCCAGATTTTCCTCAAGGACGGCCGGACGCTCCGCCCGACTCGACTGGACGATATTCTCCTTCTGTCCGGTGCGGGCGACTATACGGAGGTGGCGACGCGGGACGGAACCTACCTCTCCTCCACCTCGCTCTCCGCGTTCGAGACCGAACTCCCGCCTCTCTTTCTACGGGTCCACCGCTCCCACATCGTGCGCACCGATGCGGTGCTGTCCGTCGAAAGCGGCGGCAATGGCCGGCTGATATTGCATCTGGAGCGCGGCCTGTCCGTGACGACCAGTCGGGCCGGGGCGAAAGCGGTTCGCGACCTTGCCCTGTAAGGTCTCTGTCCGTTTACCGTGTGGCGCTGTCGTTTCGCGGATTTGAAGGGTCCGCCCGTCCGCCGCGCGCTAGCCGCCATCCATGATGAAACGACCTGTCCTCCTGCTCTCCGCCGCGCTTCTCGTGGCCTGCAATGCGCGCTCGCCTGAGCCGGACTTGCGCATCGCCGACCGGCTCGTCTGGTCCGAAGCACCGATCTTGGTCGCGACGGGGCTGGAGGCGGGCGAGCGCTACCGACTCGAAACCGAGCGCATTTCCTTCTGGGATGCGGGTGCGGCGGAACGGTCTTCCCTGACCTACACGGCCGACGAGGCAGGCCGGATCGACACGTCCGCACAGTCGCCCGAAGAGATGGATGAGGTCTCGCCCTACTTGCCAATTCGGGAGATGGCCTATCTGAGCGACACGGCGTTAGACGGGATTGAGGCAGGCGAGCTTCGCCTTCGCCTGATCGATCCCAGCGGAACCGAGGTCGCGCGGCGCACGGTCGGCATCGGCCCCGACATGGCCGCGCTGTTGGAGGAGCCGCTGGGCGACGATTTCCCGGGGGCCTATGTAATCAGATCCGCCGATCGGGACGGTCCCGCGCCGGCGATCGTCTTGTTGGGGGGATCGGAAGGCGGCGACCAGGGGTCGCGCGCGACGGCTCCGATCTTTGCGGCGGAAGGCTATACCGTGCTGGGCTTGCCTTACTATTCCCCGGCCTGGTGGGGACAGGAGCCACAATTCCCCGACCTGCCGCGCGGCTTCGCCGAACTGCCCGTCGACTATCTGGAAGACGCCGTGGCCCTGCTCCGCCAGCGGCCCGACGTGGACCCGGACCGGATCCTTCTTCAAGGCGGCTCCAAGGGCGCGGAGTATGTGCTGCTGGCCGGGTCGCTGATCCCGGACAGCAGTCCGGGCGGCGGCTTTTGCGGCATCGTTGCCGACGTGCCGTCCGACGTGGTCTGGGAGGGGTGGGGGCCAGGCACCGAAGGCGGACGGACGTCCGGCTTTTCCTGGCGCGGCGAAGCGCTGCCCTTCGTCCCCTACACCGATATGGCGCGCGCACTCGACCGGGACGACGCCTTTACCATGACCCAAGCCCACGAGACCGGACGTCGCGATCACCCGGATCTGGCAAAAGCCGCCCGCATCCGGGTCGAGACCATCGACGAACCCGTGCTGGTCATTGGCGGCGATCTGGACACGACCTGGGCGTCGGGGCGGATGGCCAGAACTATTGCCGAGACCCGCGCCGCAGCCGGTCTGGAGACGGAAAGCTACGTCTACCCAGAGGGCAGTCACGGCGTCGGCGGGACGCCGCTGGCGCGCACCCGCGCGGCGAACCTCGAGGCGCGGCTGGAGAACTTTCCCGCGACGATGGCATTCATCGCGCGTGCCGCGAAGCGCGTGAATTGCCGGAAGTAGGCCTGCCGTCGCAACGCCGTGCAAGGTGAGGGCGTAAACACCCCATGACGACCCACGCCCTTTCCTCCATGCCGCTCGAAGACGTGGAGGCGGCCATTCGCATTCTGTCGGGTGTCATGCCGGGCGACTCGCGGGTCTCGCGTGGGCCGAAGCGCGCCAGGTCGCCCTTCCGGTCCTGCATCTCCTGCATGTTGTCGGCTCAGTCGCTGGATCGCAACACGGCGACGGCGACGACCGCGCTGTTCAAGCTGGCCCGCTCGCCGCGCGGGATGCTCAAGCTGTCGGACGAACAGATCGTGGAGGCGATCCGACCGGCGGGGCTCTACAATAGAAAGGCGCGCAACATCCGGCGCTTCTGCGAGCAGCTGCTGGAGGACCATGATGGGGTCGTGCCGGACACGCGCGACGAGTTGATCAAGCTGCACGGCATCGGACGAAAATGCGCGGACCTGGTCGCGCACTTCGCCTTCGGCCAGCCGCATATCGCCGTGGACACGCATATTCGCCGCGTTTGCCAGCGCAGCGGCCTGGCGACGGGAAAGACGGAAGCGCAAGTCGCCGCCTCGCTGGACGCACGTGCGCCGAACTGGGCCAAGCCGGAGGCGCATTTCTGGCTGCTCAACTTCGGCAAGCGTATCTGCAAGAGTCGGGTTCCGCGCTGCGACATCTGTCCGATTCGGGCGCTCTGCCGCTACCCGGACAAAGTCCATCCGGCATAGCGCCTTGAAAAGGCGGCCAAGCTGTCGCACTCGTTTTTCGATATATCCTTATTGAAAAACAATATGTGATTTGCTATGCGGCTTCCCGTGAACCGGTGTGCCAGCCGGATGCGAGGGAGACGACCGTGACCGAAACACTGCCCCAACCGACTCTACCCGAGACCCATCCCGTATCGGTTGCTGCGCCGCCGCGCAGGCGGCTCTGGCTGTGGCGCGCGCTGATCTTCGTCCTACCCGTGCTGGTGCTGGCCGGATCGATCGGCGGGTTCGTGGCGATGGGCGCACTGTCGCCCCAGCCGGAGGAAACGGAAGATCCCATCAAGGCGCTGCCCGTCCTCGTCAAGCGCGCGGAGACCGGGGAAGTCACCCTGTCGGTCAAGGCGCAGGGCGAGGTGCAGCCGCGCACGCAGATCAACCTCGTCACCCAGGTCGGCGGCCGCATCGTCCACATGTCGCCCAGCTTCATCGAAGGCGGGCAATTCCGGCGCGGCGACCTTCTGGTGCGGATCGACCCGGCGGAATACCGGCTGCGCGTCGTGCAGGCGCGGGCCAGCGTGTCGCAGGCCGAGACCGTGTTGGCACGCGAGCAGTCGGAGTCGCAGATGGCGCGCGCCGACTGGGCGGAGCTTGGCCGGGGCGGGTCCGCCAGCCCGCTGACCCTGCGCCAGC
>JBATXP010000529.1:0-2470 GCA_049673465.1 Litorimonas sp. | reverse complement strand
CGCTAGGAACGACCGCGTCGTGGGTATGGCCGCGCAACTCATCCAGCGCGCTCGTCAAATGGACGGAAAAGCGCCGAGCCAGCTCGGCGGACTTGAATCGCCGTAGCTCGCCGATCGTGGTGACGCCAAGTCGACGCAGGTCGGTCTCGATAGACGTCTTCAGATCCAAGGCGGTGACGGGCAAATCATCGACTTGGGCATGCTCGCGGTCTGGATCTGTTATGGTGATCGTTGAGGCACCGTGCCGCGCAAACCCGCGCGCCGCCCGGAGCGTGTTCGCAATGCCGATCCGGGTCACGACCGTCAGGTCTTCCGTCTCCCTCAGGATGAGTTTGGCCATCTGCTGCTCGCCGTCGAACAAATGCGCGCAGCCAGTGACGTCGAGGAGAAGTCCGTCGGGCGGATCGAGTGCGATGCGCGGCGAGTAGCGGTCCGCCCAGATGTGGAGCGCGCCCAAGAGCCGGGACTCACGCATATCGTCCTGCGGCTCTGTCAGCAGGTCGGGACAGACGGCATAGGCGTCCGCGACCGTGTCGCCCGGTTGGAATCGGGCTTTGCGTGCGTGATAATTGGCGCAGACAATGCGGTCCACATTGCCGGTCTTGCGCGTCACGGCAAACGGGCCCCAGAGGCGCGGATCCTCGCGCCGCCGCCATCGATCAAGCGGCAGCTCCGGAAACCAGAGAGCGAGGGTGCGTCGTGAAACGGATGGGCGCATGGATGGGTGGGGTTTCCAAGGAAGGGCAGAGATCGGGCGGGTGGACGAGATGTTCGGGCGGGTCGCCCCGCACGGACCAGGCGCGCGGGCGGCCGCGCTTGTTGCGGGTCAGGCTCCACACCCAGTCGGACCCAGACCCCTCTTCGCTCTCGCAATGCCATCGGGTCTGGCAGGCCGAGGACTGCGCATGGCGTCGGATGAGGACGAGGCCGATCCCGCCGCCGACTTGTGCGGCGATCTGGAGGCGTCGGCTCTCGGACAGGTCCGGTCCCTTGTCGATGTCGATGATGACCGCGCCCGCCCCGCGGCAGCGCAAGGCTTGCTCGGCCGCCCAGAGGGTCTCGTCGCGATTGGCGGTCTCGACGAGAATGAGGTGCGCCGGGTCGCCATAGGGGCGAAGGCCCCGGGCGCGGAGGGATCGAGACCGGCCTCCGATCGCAACCCAGAAGATCCGTCCCGTTGACTTTGCAATGACGGCGAGGGCCAAGGATGTGCGAAGAGACCCCGTCACTTCGTGGACGCGGGCAGCGGCGATCGGCTCGGCGGAGTCCAGCCGGATGCTGTCTTCATTGGCCGGGAAGTCCTGTCCGGAAACAAGGCCGACATGTGATCTTATGTCCTGCAGGGTTGACATAAGTTCGTGCTTTGTTCTCATTAAAGCGAGCTCGTCAAGCAAAACAGGAATTTTATCCTAACTAGGCTGTGGGTATGTTCAGCTCCTGAGACATCCCGGATCTCTTCGTTTTCATGTGAGAGATAGACAGCGAGGTTGACCTTACGCTCGCATGTGAACAAGATTGACTGAGCTGGGACGAATGGAGGTCGCATGATGCGAACCACATCTCTCGGCATTGTGTCCGTTTCGCTTTTCTCTTTGCTGATCGTGTCATGTAGCGGTGGGCCCGACGACAAAGTCTCGGACGATGTTTTTCTACAAGCGCTTCGTGACAGCTACGTAGACCGGAAAGCCTGTTCGCAAATCGGCACACGTCCGCGGGACGGTGTGATCGCTCAAGCCCCGTCCATCCGTCCAAATCCACAGCTGGACGCTCTCGTGGAGCAGGGCCTGCTCACGCGCCGCCAAGACGGCATCGGCTTGAATTACAGCCTGACCGATGCGATCCGGCCCTATCTGAAAAATGGGCAAAGCTCGGAGGGGGCCCCGAACCTTTGCTTTGCAGACATCGAGGTAACCGGGATCATTGGCTTCACGGAGCCGACGGAAACCTTTGGATCGACCGTGTCGAACGTTCGCTTCATAACAGCACTGACCGATATTGAGCCTTGGGCCGCAGATGTTTTTGCGGGGACGGATTATCTTCCGTGGATCCAGGGTGAGCCGCGCGAGGTTGCGACAGACATGGTCCTCACGTCCGGCGGCTGGATCCCTCAGAGCGAGCTGCAGCAGTAGCTAAAACATCTGGCGCCTCGCGCGTACCGCGCGACCGGGCTCGCGTGAACGGAGCCTGCGCTTCGCTTGTCTCCGCCCTCCGGGCTTTCATCCCATGGCGCGCCGGGCATCGGCCCGGCTCAAGGGGCCGCTGATGCGGCACAGATCCCGACCGCAATCGTCTCAACATTGACAGCCATGCGGACGGCGCTGACGCGCCGGCTCTTTTGAGTGGGTTTCCCTCGGCAGACGGGGGTGGGCGACCGGCAGGGATGGCACGGGGCGGTCGGCGCGCAAGGGCGTCGGGACTGAACGTTGTTTCGTATGTCCGTGCCTGCCTACCTGTGCCCTTGCGCCCCGCC
>JBATXP010000528.1:0-2296 GCA_049673465.1 Litorimonas sp. | reverse complement strand
GATGGTCTACCTCGTAGGGGAGTCGCTGGCCTTCAGGGGGCTGTTCGTCTTCGCCCTGCTGTTGACGGCCTGGCGGCTGTGGGAGCGGATGCGCGCGGGTCAGGCCTCGCGGCTGGACGATTTCATGCCCAGCTCCGACGCGGTCTGGAGCGTCACCAACAATATCGCGGTCATGGTAGCCAATACGTTCATCTGGGGCGCGGCCTTTGCAGGCTTCTTCGCCCTGATGAACGACTTCTGGACCGGGGCGTTGGGACTGGAAAAGGTCGCCCTGGCGGCAGGGTGGCCGGCCTGGGCGCAATTCATCCTGGCGCTGTTCATCCTCGATTTCGGAAACTATTGGAGCCACAGACTGCTGCATCGGCCCTGGATGTGGGAAATCCACTCCCTGCACCATTCCGATCGCCACATGAACTGCATGACGGCCTACCGGATTCACGGCCTCGAAATCGTGCAGATGGCCATGGTCGCCACCGTGATCACGGGCTGGATCGAGCTGCCGGCCGTGGTGGTCGGCGCGGCCGGCGCGCTTCGCATGTGGAACGGTTTCTACGTCCATTCCGGCCTGCCTTTCGACCATGGCCGGTTCCGCAAGCTGCTCTGCTCGCCCAACTACCACCGCTGGCACCATGCCGACGATCCGGCCGTCTATGGCAAGAACCTGTCGGACATGTTTCCGCTGTGGGACATATTGTTCGACACCTATCACGATCCGGGCTGGTGCGACGTGCCGACCGGTGTGTCGGACGCGCCGGACGACGTGGTGCGCGGACAGTTGCACCCGTTCCGCCGCTACGGCGAATGGATCTGGGCCTGGGTGCGCGCCCGCCGGGACGAGGGTGTCGCAGAGGAGAGGGCGGCCGAGCCCGCCCGCGAACTCGTCGACTGAGGTCTACTCCGCCGGGACCAGCCCGCCCGGCATGGAGCCCGGCGCTGGCGCGCCGTCGCCATGGAGCGCCCGGTCCTTGATCACGGCGGCGTGCGGGGCGAAGTGCAGCATCTCCCAGCGACCGTCGAAATGCTCCACCAGCGCGGTGCAGCTTTCCACCCAGTCGCCCGTATTCTTGTAGGCGATCCCGCCAATGTCGCGCTGTTCGGCAACGTGGATGTGGCCGCAGATCGCGCCGTCATAGTCCTTGCGGCGGCAATAGTCCGCAACGTGGCCTTCGAAGGAATGAATGAAGTTCATCGCCCGCTTGGTGCGCGACTTCAGGGTCTGGGACAGCGACCAGTAGTCCAGGCCCAACTTGCGGCGCACGGCGTTGAGGCGCGTGTTGATCCAGAGCAGGAGATTGTATGCGCTGTCGCCCAGATGCATGATCCACTTGCGGTCGGCGCGCATCAGCCCGTCGAACATGTCGCCATGCACGACCAGGTAGCGCTTGCCGTCCCGGCCCTCGTGGACGGCGCGGTTGCGCACCTTGATGTCGCCGAAGGCCAGCCGGAACTTCAGGAAGCCGCGCAGGAATTCGTCGTGATTGCCGATGATGTAGGTCACGTCCGTGCCGCGCTTGGCTGCTGTCAGGATGCGCCGCACCGCATTGGTATGCGCCTGCGGCCAGTACCAGCGCTTGCGCAGCCGCCATCCATCGATGATGTCGCCCACCAGATAGAGCCGCTCCGACGTGTGATCCTTCATGAAGACGCACAGCGCTTCGGCCTGGCAGCCCTTGGAGCCCAGATGCAGGTCCGAGATGAAGATGGAGCGGTAGTGCGGCATTGGACCGGGCCGCTAGGGTGATTTGGTGTCCGCGGTGTGACGCGGGGGTTACGGGTGTGTGACGAACCCAGCCCCGCAAGCCACCCTTGCGCCCGGTCTCGCAGTCATATCCGCTCCGGCAGAAGGGCCAGGGCGGAGCGCAGGGCCTCCAGGTCGGGATCCTCGAAGAGGATGTCCATGAGACGGTCTTGGAAAAGCCTGTAATCGGGACAGGTCGATCCGGTGATCCGCGTCCCAGGACAGTCGTTTGGCGGTCGGCCCATGACCGTTTCGAAAAGGGGGCGGTCGAGTTCCGTCAACAGGGTCCAGGGTTGGGCCTCCACGCGCCCCGAAACCGGCTCCGCCGCGAACATGCGCATGACGCCGACTTCGGTCTCCCTGACGGACGGATCGCCGGAAACCGGTTCCGACATCTCGACGACCTCCGGCAGGCCGGCTCTGAAATCGTCGGCGACCCAGATCCACAGCCGCCGACGGCCGTCTTCGAGGCGGGAAAGCAAAGGCATACCCGAAAAGCGCCGCCACTCGGGGTCGGAAAACGAGCCGTGCGTCTCCGGCAGGGAGTCGCCCGTCTGC
>JBATXP010000527.1:0-22951 GCA_049673465.1 Litorimonas sp. | reverse complement strand
CGCACCACGTCGCCGCGCATCTCGCAGCCGCGCGAAAGCCGCCAGTCGCCGAGATCCGTCTCGATATCGCGTGCGGGCACGGTCCGCCTCCTGCTTGTCGGTGCGTCGCCAGGCGGGGGAAGGGGAGGTCGCCGGACGCCCGGCCACGCTCTCATCTTCCGGGAAACCCGCAGGACTTGGCACCGTGACGGATGGCCCGTCGGTTGCCCCGGAGGTCAAAAGGCCTTGTCCCTCGCTCCGGTCTTGATGAGTAGAGCGGCTATGGCGGGGGAGAGGGTAGGGGTCAAGGTGGGGTGCCCATAGTTGCTTGTCCAAGTTCCTCCCCCGGATAGGGGGTTTGCGCCAAAGCGGGCTAGCGGCCCGCGACGCGCATGGGACCGCATCGTTGGAGCGAGCGTCAGCGAGCGGAACGATGGGGTGGAGGGGGACAAAAGCAGGGAAGCCTGCCGGGAGGCAGACCTTTTGGGCTCGCGCCGATAGTTCCCCTTTCCGTCCTTTGGGACGGACCGCTGCGCGGGGATTTGCTACGGTCCGCTTCGCGGCCCTTAGACCCCTATCGGGGAAGCAAATCCGTGGGGCTAGCCGGAAGTGGGCGCCCCCTTGTCCCAGATGATCGCCATGAAAAGGCCCTTCATCGGCTGCAGCAATGCCAGACAGAGCAGGCCGAGGAATAGGCTCACCCCCGCGATCGACGCCCACATCGGCCAGTCTTCCTTGAACACGACCCAGTGGAAGACGGGCGCGGTGAGGTGTCCGGCCACGAGCATGGACGCCCAGGCCGGGCCATCGTCGGCGCGCACCTCGCCCCATTCCACGCCGCAGGACGGACAATGCCGGACGGGTTTCAAGAAGGCGCGGAAGAGCTTGGCGTCGCCGCAATTGGGGCAGACCATTTTCAGGCCGCGCCACAGCTTGGGGCGCAAGGGTCCGGTGGGCTTCGGCCCGGCGATGGTCTGTCCGTTCGGCATGGAAGTGCGATAGGGGCGTTCGGCTACGCCGCCAACAGCTCCGCCACCTTGCGCAGGTCCGCCACCATCTCCGGATAGGCCT
The DNA here is from genome assembly GCA_049673465.1 of Litorimonas sp. Classification (GTDB taxonomy): domain Bacteria; phylum Pseudomonadota; class Alphaproteobacteria; order Caulobacterales; family Maricaulaceae; genus Litorimonas. The sequence goes on along the minus strand of JBATXP010000527.1, from coordinate 21,901 downwards.
TGGGCGCGTCCTCGTAGCGCTGGACGCGCAATATGTAGGACGGGTGCGAGGTGATGAAGAACTTGAGACCGTCGGCCCGCGTCAGGACGCGGCCCCGGTTTTGGCCGACCTTGACAGCCTTGCCGTTGATGGCCCGCGCGGCCGATCCGCCGAGGCACAGGACGATCTCGGGCCGAACCAGCTCGATCTCGCGCTCCAGCCAGACATTGCAGGCCTTGATCTCACCCACGCTGGGGTTCTTGTGGATGCGTCGCTGCCCGCGCACCTCGTATTTGAAGTGCTTCACCGCGTTGGTGACATAGGCGTCCGCGCGCGACAGCCCGGCCTCCTCCAGCGCCTGGGTGAGGATCTGTCCGGCCGGGCCCACGAACGGTTCGCCCGCCAGGTCCTCCTTGTCGCCGGGCTGTTCGCCCACGATCATCAGGCGCGCCTCTTCGGGGCCGACGCCCGCGATCCCTTGCGTCGCGCCGTCCCAGAGGTCGCAGCGTCGGCAGGCTTCGACCTGCTCCCACAGGGCGGCGATGTCGGGCGGGGACAGGTTCTCGTCCACCGTTTCGGGCTGGTAGAGCGCCTTTTCGGCAATGGGGTTGGGATCGTGGTTGAGGCTGTCCATCATGTCTCGCTCGCGCTGTTTCGCCCCTGCGATCAGTGACGGAATAAGCGCGGCCTCGGGCAGATTGTTCCAGTACTTAACCGGCATCTCGGCCTTCATGGCGGAAATCTTGACCCGGGATGGATTGAAGATGGAGCCGTAATAGGCCTTCCACTGATCCTCCACCACGTCCTCGGCCGGAACGTCGTCGCGCGTGCCGCCCGGCTCGAACCGCAAGGTCTCGCCGTCCCACACGGCGGTGCGGTAGGGCGTCACGATGGCCCAGTCCATGTTGGGGAAGCGGCGCGCGAAAAACGGCGTGGCGAGATCCACGATGTAATTGTCCGGCTCGAACCAGGCCATGAAACGTTCGCGACCCGCGTCAGTCTCCCCCACCTTCCTGAAGCGCACGAAGGCATGCATCTTGTGGCGGTCGCGCCGCACCGCCTTGTCGGCCTCCACCATCCAGCGCACATCGTCGTCGACCGTGTTGCGCATCAGGGACGGCTGGTCCTGCAAGCGCCAGAGCAGCTGGTAGAGCCGGTCGTAGCGTTCGGGGTCCGCCACGCAGGCGACGCGCTCCGCCCGCTCCAGGAACTCCGGCGAGGCGACGACTTTGCGGCGTGCCTCCGGCAGGCCGCGCCTGCCGAAGTCGAGCAGCGTCTCTTCCCGGTCGGGCGGGACGAAACGGACCTGGGACGGGTGGACCCGAGCCGCACAGAAATCCCGCGCCTGCACGCGCCACGCGTCGAAGTCGGCGTGGCGGTCTAGGGCGACGGTGTGCATGGGGTGGGCGCGCTGCGCGCGGCTCTCTTATTTATGTCCCCCTCCGGCCTTACGCTTCGCGTATAGGCTACCTCCCCCTTGTGGGGGAGGAACTTGAGAAAGGCCTGCATCCAACCCAGTTCCTCCGCCGCAAGGGGGAGGTGGCCCGAAGGGGCGGAGGGGGACATGAACATGTGCTGCGCGAAGCGCATCCTCACAACGCCAGCATCAGCTGCTCCGGCGGGGGGGCGAATCTTGCCCGCAGATTGGCGGTGTCGAGCAGGCCGCCGGGCTGATAGTCCGCCGTCTGGATGAAGGGCATGGCCTTCTTGACCGTGTTGGTCAGCTTGGCGAGGTCGGACAGGCGCACCGCCGTCATGCGCCGGGCCTCGATCAGGCGGTCCACCGTCTTTGCGCCGAGTCCCGGAATGCGCAGGAGCAGGTGGCGTGGGGCGCGGTTGACGTCGACCGGAAAGCTCTCGCGGTGGCGCAACGCCCAGGCCAGCTTGGGATCGATGTCGAGGTCGAGCATCCCGTCATTGGTGGAGGCGTCGATCTCAGCCTTCTCGAACCCGTAGAACCGTAGGAGCCAGTCGGCCTGATAAAGCCTGTGTTCGCGCATCAGGGGCGGGGCGACGGGCGGCAGGTCGAGCGACGCGTCCTGCATGGGCGAAAAGGCGCTGTAATAGACGCGGCGCAGCCCGTAGCCGGAATAGAGATCGGTCGAGGTCTTGAGAATGTCGCTATCCGTGCTGGCATCCGCACCGATGATCATCTGCGTGGACTGCCCGCCCGGGGCGAAGACCGGGGCCTTGGCCTTGCGCAGGATGCGGCTCTCGCGCGCGTCCTTTGCGTCGTCCAGCCGCACCTTCACGCCCGCCATCGCCTTGCGGATCACGGGCTGGCTCTTTTCGGGCGCGAAGTGCTCCAGCGAGCGTTCCACGGGCAGCTCGATGTTGATCGACACACGATCGGCCAGTTCGCCGGCGCGCTGGATCAGCAGCGGGTCGGCCTCTGGAATGGTCTTGAGGTGGATATAGCCCCGGAAGTTATGCTCCTCGCGCAGGACCCGCGCGACCTCCACGATCTGCTCCATCGTGTAGTCGGGCGACTGGATGATGCCGGAGCTCAGGAACAGCCCCTCAATATAGTTGCGCTTGTAGAAATCGAGGGTGAGGCGGACCACCTCGTCCACGGAAAAACGCGCCCGCTCCACATTGGAGGAGACGCGGTTCACGCAATAGCGGCAATCGAAAATGCAGAAATTGGTGAGCAGCACCTTGAGCAGGCTGATGCAGCGGCCATCCGGCGCATAGGCGTGGCAGATGCCCATGCCTTCCGTCGAGCCGAGTCCGTCCTTGCCCAGGGACGAGCGCGTTTTCGTGCCGCTCGATGCGCAGGACGCATCGTATTTCGCCGCGTCGGCGAGGATGGACAGCTTGTCGATGAGGGTGCGTCGGGTCACGCAGTTTCGTGGAACAAACCGGCAACTTTTGCAAGGTTACGCGACAGGTCGCGCTGCGGCGGATCGCCCTTTCGGCTCAGCCTTCCAGCCGGACCTGGCTGCCGCGCAGGCGCACCATCTCGATGGGGTAGCGCCGCCCATCCTTGAGCTCGATGATCGCGACCTCGCGCGTGTCGGGATCGACCAGCATGTCGGCCACCACGCCCACATGCTCGATCTCCTTGCTGTCCAGCATGCGGGTGACGTCGCGGCCGCGCAGGTCCTGGCTTTCATCCACCAGGAAATAGTCGTCGACCGGAACGTAGTGCCCCGTGCTGGGCGTGATGCGCATCCCGGTCTCTGTCAGCGATGTGATGCGATTCATGGCGTTGGTCCTTGGCGTGCGTCCGGTAGACGAATGCATGCAGCGGTTCAACGCCATGTCCGCCTCCCGGTTCCCACCGGACTGAACGATGAAAACAGCGAAATCATGACAGGGTGCGCACGAAATCGTCATCGGATCGTCACCGCGAGGTCCGGACTTGGGGAACGAAAGACGTTAAGAGCCGTTAGTGTTTGGTCATACCGTTTTGCAGGAGGAACCCATGAAACTCACGACCGCAGCCCTCGCGCTCGCCACTACAGCCCTTTTCGCCACCTCGGCACAGGCCGGAGTCATGTCGGACGACACGACCGTCAAGGCTGACGCCCAATCGATGACGACCCGCACGGTCAAGACCATCGATGCGGACGGCAATGTCGGCATGATCACCGTCCAGGCCGCCGCGACGGATATGCGCCGCACCGCCGTGCTGGGCGCTTTCGAAGTCCAGAACACGGACGCCTATATCGTGGAAGACAATGAGGGCGACCTCTACATCAACCACCTCGTGCCGGTCGAAGACCTGCAGGAGGTCGATCAGGACTTCGCCGTCGTGGACAGCTACACGTTCGAACATCGCGGCATGACCTTCACCAACCGGATCGTCGCCGAATAGTCGCCGCCTCGCCGACCGAGCTTTGGAACGGACCCCTCGCGGGTCCGTTTTTTTATGTGCAAGTTCCGTCCGTCATCCAGGAGCGACGACCATGATCGAAGCCAGACCCATCCGTGCGTCCGCCGCCGACAGCGACCTTTCCCGAGAGCAGGACGAGCTGCTCAGCCGGCACGCGGCGGAAGCGGCACAGCTTGAGCGGGTCGAATCGCTCGCCAAGACCATGGACGCGGCCTTCAACATTCCCGGCACCAATATTCCCATCGGCCTCGACACCATCGTCGGGCTGCTCCCGGCGGTGGGCGACACGGCCAGCCTCGGTGTGGCGGCCTATATCGCCAGTCACGGCATCGGGCTGAAGGCGAAGAAGCGGCATTTCGCCCGGATGGGCTCCAACATCTTCCTCGACTGGTTGATCGGGCTGGTTCCGCTGATCGGGGATCTGTTCGACATTGGCTGGCGCGGTAATCTGCGCAATGCGGCGCTGCTGCGGCGCGTCACGGAGGAACGCTGGGCGAAGGAGCGTCACGCGGCGGGGATCATCGACGCGGACTGATCCGAGGGCTTGATCGGCTCCGAGCCCGAATGTCCGTCATGCGGACATGAAAAAACCCGCCATTCCTGAGAATGGCGGGTTCTTCTAGTCGTTCGTGGCGACTTAGTAGTCTTCGCCGACCGGCTCGTTCTCGATGTCGACATCGAGATCGGCATCGACATCGATGTCGTCGGCCAGGTCATCGGTTTCGCGCTCTTCTTCCGGCAGGTCGACATCGATGGTCGGGACCTCGACGGTCATTTCGCGGGTGCCGACGTCGATGTCGGCAACGTCCACGTCAACGGCGGGCAGCTGGCCACCTTCGACGCTCACTTCCGGCAGCTCGGCCGTCTGCGTCAGGTCGATGTCGGTCAGATAGATCAGCGCGGCACCGGCGGCGAGGACGGCGAGACCCCCGATGATCCAGCCCGTTGCACCACCTTTTTTCTCTTCGGTGTGGTACACCTTGATGTCGTCTTCGTCGGTGCGGACGGTGGGGCGTTCGTTATAGTCGGTCATGTTGTATTTTCCTTGGAATGGGTGTGGGGAGTGGAGAGCGGCCGCGTCCTAGGCGAGGCGGCTGCTGGATTTCGGTCCAATGAAGAACCAGACGATCAGTCCGACGACCGGAGCGATCAGCACGAAAAGAGTCCAGAGAACCTTTGCGAGCGTGGACGCTGCGGATTGCCAGATGTTGATGGCCGCCCAGATCCAGACGATCAGGTGCAGCAATCCTAAGATTCCTTCGAACATCAGGGGCTCCTATTTGTCGCTTTTGCGAGCGGCTGAGACGGGATTGTCTCGCCCCCAAACAACTCCGAACCCGCGTCACCGTTCCAAGAACGTTGCGTAGAATTAACGCGACCGGTTGTTGATGGGCCGATTCCTTGACACTGCGCTTTCGCTGTGAAGCGTGGGTGGCCGGCGTCTTGCCGCAGGGCGGATCGCGGCTGGAAACACTCCTCGCCTCGCGCGTTTCAAGGGTGGGCCGATCCGATCCAATCCAGCCCGCCGTCAGGACCGCGCCATGACAGCCTTGCCCCGCTTCTTGCGTCATAGCAGCCAGGACGAACCCGGCTTTTCGCGTCGGCGTCGTGGCCGCGGCTTCTCCTACCACGGGATCGACGGCGCGCTGATCCGGTGCGAGCGCACGCTGGACCGGATCAAGGGGTTGGGCCTGCCGCCTGCCTATGTAGATGTCTGGATCTGCACCGACGAACACGGCCATCTGCAGGCCGCCGGAACGGATGCGCGGGGCCGGCGGCAATATCGCTACCATCCCGACTGGCGCGCCTATCGGGAAGCGCAGAAATATGACCGGCTGGAGGATTTCGGCCGCGCCCTGCCGAGCCTTCGCGAGCGGGTGGAGGCGGACCTGCGCCGCAACCGCCCCGACCGCGCGCAAGTCGCCGCCGCCCTGGTGCGCCTGATCGACGAGGCGGCCTTGCGCGTGGGCTCGGACCGCTACGCCCATGAGAACAAGACCTTCGGCGCGACCACGCTTCGATCGCGTCACGTCAAGATGAGCGGCGCGACCCTGAAGCTTTCCTTTTCCGCCAAGGGCGGCAAGCGGGTGCGCAAGCAACTGTCCGACCGGACCCTGGCGCGCGTGCTGGGACGGATCGACGACCTGCCGGGGCGCGCCCTGTTCACCTGCCTGGACGATGACGGCGAGGTCCGGCCCGTCCATTCCGAAGACGTCAACCGCTACATTTCCGAGACGACCGGGGACGAACGGTTCACCGCCAAGGCCTTCCGCACCTGGCACGGCTCCGTCACCGCGTTGGAGCGGGTCATGGCGGACCCGGACGACGTCACCATCAAGGCCCTGAGCGAGGCGGCGGCCGAGCGCCTGCACAACACGCCCTCCATCGCGCGCAACAGCTACATCCACCCGCGCGTGATCGATCTGGCCGAACGCACCTCCGCCGACCGGGAGGCGGCGCTGGACGCGCTGGACCTGCGCCGCGCCCCCAACGGCCTGCCGACGCGGGAGAAGCGCCTCATCGCCCTCCTGGCACAATAGTCGCTCGAAACCCGTTCGCGCAGATGTTCGTTGCAGAACCGACACTCACTTTCCGCACGCCCCAAGAAAGGCCTCCCATGTTCCGTTTCCTGATCCGCACCGCCCTCGCCACAGCCCTCTCCTTCGCGGTGAAGCAATATCTGGAAGCCGAGTTCAGCTCGGACAACAAGAAGCGACTGACCCGCTAGAGCGCTCCGAAACCTCGAAGAAAAAAGCCCGCCGGTCCGGCGGGCTTTTCGTTAGCGGTCGGTCCAGGTCACGTCCCGACCGTAGAGCGGGACCGACGCGATGCTCATCTTGGCGGAGCCGTCTATGATGCGCCGCGAATAGACCAGATAGATCAGCGAGTCGTTGGCCTCGTCATAGACGCGCCGCACGGTCAGTTTCTTGAAGATGATGCTCTGGCTCTGCCGGAACACCTCTTCGCCCTTGCTGCGGGTTTCGATGTCGCCGATCACGATCGGACCGGTGACGTTACAGTCGATGGACCCGTTGGACGGATTTTCGAACCAGTCGCCCTTGCGCAGGCGGTCGATCACGCCCCGGTCGAAATGCGCCATGTGGCAGACCACGCCTTGCACCTTTTCGTCGCGCAGGCTCTCGATCTTGATCTCGTTTCCGGTCCAGTCATTGTTGATCTCCGCGACTTCCGTGCCTCCGCCGCCGCAGGCGGCAAGGAGGAGGGCGGCGGCCCCGGTGAAGGCGATGGTGCGAATGGTCATGTCGGTGTCCCCTGAAGGTTCGCCAGTTCAACGCCGCGCGCGCGGGCGCGTTCCGCTGCGACTTGATTGCCTGGGGGCGTTGGCAGGGCGGACCCCGACGCGTTAAAGGGCGCGCGTGAAAGACGATGCGACACAATCCGAGCGTCCGACCGTCCTGGTGGTGGAAGACGACGCCTTCGTGGCGCTGGACGTCAACGACCTGTTGGAGGCGGCGGGGTTCGAGGTGATCGGCTGCCACGGCACGCCTGACTCCGCGCTGGCCCTGTTGGCCGAGCGCACGCCCGACATGGCGGTGCTGGACTTCAACTTGCGGCGGGAGACGTCGGCCGAGATCTCCCAGCGCCTGTCCGAGCTGGGCGTGCCGTTCCTCTACCTGTCCGGGCGCAGTCGCGACACGATCGGCACGGACCGCCCGCTCTTGCGCAAGCCGTTCGACCCGGACGCGCTCGTCAGGGCCGTTCAGGCGCTGAGCAGGCCGACGGACTAATATTTGTAGGGCGGACCGCCGCGTAGCCGTGCCTTCTGCGCCTTGCCGAGTCCGCTTTGCTCGATCGCCTCATGGAGCAGCGCGATCTGGTCGTCGAGCACGACGGCCGAGGCGGCGTCCGCCCGGTCGCGCACATGGTAGAGCACGTCCAGCGTCTGACGCGACACGTTTTCGTCCGCGCAGATATATTGGCGGCTCTGCCCGAACAGCGTGTCGCACAGCCGGTCGAAACCCACCGAGCCCGCCCAGATGCGCGGCGTCCCATCCGCGCCGATCACGCAGTCCGGCGTCTTGGGCGCGTTGATCATGGCCAGGCAGATGTCGCCGAACCAATGGATGCAGTTGATCGCCGTGAACGGGTCGTTGACGCCCGGCGACAGGGCGCGCGAGGCGATCTCGACCAGTTCGTCGGCCGGAAAGAGCAGGTTCTGGTAGACGGTCCGCTCCCGCCCCAGCGCGACGAAGCCGCGAACGTCCGAGCCGATCTGTTCGTTGAGGTCCTGGGCGAGCGGCTGGGCCGGATTGTCCGGAGCGATATCCATCAGCGCGTCGCCCTGCATGACGAAGTCGCCGGGCACGCGGCGCAACCGCACGCGGCAGCCCTGCTCGTCCGTCCATTCCAGCAGGCCCTTGAGGGAGATCGCCTCCACATAGCCGGAGGCCCGACTTCGCACGGTCTGCGTCAGGGCCGGATCGAACGGATCGCCCAGCTCCGCGCCGTCGACGGTTTCCAGCTTGTTGTCGTTGGGAAACTGCCCCCGTTCGATCTGGGACAGGAGGGTCTGCGCGACCTTGCTGGTCAGCGTGCCGACATTGAGCGTTTCCGGAATGTGGTGGATGAAATAGATCAGCACGCCCACGCTGATCAGCGTCAGGATCAGCGCCACCAGGACCGACACGCTGGGGATCAGCCCGGCCGCGCCGTCGCCCATCTCGTCGGAAACGGATCGCAGGACGACGATGCAGAACAGGAAGGTGGACAGGAACATGCCCAGCGTGACCTGGTTGGAGCGGTCGCGCATGAAGTTGCCGATCAGTCTTGGGCCGTACTGTCCGGCCGCCGTGGTCACCGCCACCATGGTCAGGGAAAAGGTCACGGCCGCCACGCTGATCATGGAGCCCGCCACCGTCGTCAGGATGGATCGGGCATTGTCCACGGTGGAGGCATAGAACCAGCCCAGCGCCTCGCGGATCTCCGGCTGGTAGTTCAGGTCTATGGCGACCGTCAGCAGACCGAGCCCGATGGCCGCGAAGCACATGAGCGACGGAATGAAGTAGTAGCTGGCCCGCAGGCGCAGGAGGGACTGGATGATCCAGGCGTTCATGGCGTGACCATCCCCCTCCCGACTCGCGTCAGGATGGGGCCTTTTGCTTTTCGGACCCGGAGCTCTCCTCGGACCCGGATTCGCTCTCGCCCGCGCCCGATGCGGGCTTGACGCTGACCAGATGCGGGTAGGGGATTTCCACGCCCGCCTTGTCGAGGGCCAGTTTCACCGCCCGCACGGCGACGCCGCGAATGCGGACCTGCTCGATCTTCTCCGCGCTCGTCCACCAGCGTGCCAGGATGTTGACGCTGCTCTCGCCCAACTCCCACGTATGGGCCTCGGGCGCGGGATCGTCGGCGATGCCCTCGATCTGCTTCAGCTCCGTCACGATCAGGTCCAGCACCGCGTCGATGTCCGCGTCGTAGGACACGCCGATCGTGTATTCGCCCCGGCTCAGGCTGGTCTTGGTCTTGACCAGGACGGACCCGGTATAGAGCGCCGAATTGGGCACGATGGCATGTTCGCCGTTATAGGTGCGGATGATGGTGGCGCGGGTCTGGATATCCTCGACCGTGCCCTCGAACCCGGCCGCCTCGATCTGGTCGCCGATCTTGAAGGGCTGGCGCAACAGGATCAGCAGGCCGGACAGCCAGTTCTGCAGGATGTCCTTGAAGGCGAAGCCGATGGCGACCGAGCCGACGCCCAGCGAACCGATCAGGGTTGACAGTTTGACCGACGGGGCGATCACCGTCAGCGCGAAGGCGAAACCGATCACCAGAACGGCGATCTTGGCCAGCCGCGCGATGGCTTTGCCAAGGCTCGGTCGTTCGTGATTTTCGAAACGCTTCACAACCGTGTTGGCCACGAACTTCGCGATGAACCAGAACAGCGCGATGATGGCGAGCGCGATCGCGATGTTCGGCAATAGCGCCATGAATCCGTCGATCCATCTATCGAGCGTATCCAACGCGACTTCGGGTGTCAGCGTGACAGCCCCAGTGTCGCCGTCCGCGCCGACGTCCGGACGGGTGTTTTCGGTCTGATTGTCCTGCATGGAAGTCTTAGGCCTTGGTCACTTCGGAGTGGGATTTCAGCACGCGGTCGCCATCCTCCTGCTCGATCATGTAGGCGGGCTCGTCCGATGTGGCGTTGCGGGTCACTTCGTTGCCCTTGATGGTACGGGTCACGTTGTCTGTGAAACGCTCCGTGATCTTGCCCGTGCCCGTGCCGTTGCCCCAGTCCCATTCGACCTTGGTACCCGTATCGTAGCCCGCCATTTCGTCTCGCTCCCGCAATATGAATGTGTGTGGGAGCGCAACGACTCCCGCCGGGCGCGGTTCCCTCTGTGGACGGATGAGAGGGCGCGGAACCGTTGCGGCGGATCGCGCATTGATTTCGCGAACCTCTTGAACCCAACGAAACGCCAACATGCTCCGTCTTCTCGTCAGTACCGCCGCCATCCTTCCCATCGGGGTCATCTCCTGGATGTCCTCCACCAAGGCGAGCGTCGAACCGGTCGCGGTCGAGGAGACCTATGCCGAGCTCGTGACCGATCCGCAGCTGGACGCCTTGTCGGATTGCGAAGCGGCTTCCCTGCCGATCTTCTTCGACGAGGAAGACGTGACCGTGCACAGCGCGGAATTCATTCAAAGCGGTCTGGAAGCCGCCGAGGATTGCGGTCCGCTCGACGTCACGCTGGTGCCCGTCGTCCCGGAAGCCGAGGAACTTCAGGACTTGGCGGAATCCGATGCCCGCATCCAGGAACTGGCCGAGCAGGTCACGACCTCGGCGAGCTTCACCCACGCCGATATCGACATGGATGTCGCCGAAGACCCCCGCGAGGAGGAAGTCGCCACCTTGTATATCAATGGCCGGGCTGCCATCGTGCGAATCGACCCCGCCGAATAGAGGCGGATAACGGCTTCCACGCGGGACGGTGTGACGGAGGCCCTGTATGAGCGGCCGCGCCCCCGTGGCCGCAAGGGGGAACCGACACATGGACAGATTTGTCCGTCGCATGAAGCATTATGTCGACATCGGCATCGCCGATCTGACCGGCCTGACCGACCGTCCGCACGAAACCGAAACCTATCGTCCCGGGCAGACCATCGTGTCGCTCAACGAGCCCTTGCGCAAACTCTACATCGTCAAGAAGGGCTGGGCGCTGAGGGCGCGCTATCTCGACGACGGCCGCCGCCAGATCATCAACTTCCTGCTGCCGGGCGACTATTTCGATCTCATGTCGCTCGTCGGGGCGCGCTCGGACCACACGATCAGCGCCGCGACGGAGCTGGAGATGCAGGTCTATGACGGAAACGATTTTCTTCGCGGCATTCAGGAATCCAACCGACTCGCCTCCGCCTTCTGGTGGGTGACGGTCCAGGAGGAGACGATCCTGCGCCAGCAGATCGTGCGCATCGGGCGCATGAGCGCGCGCGAACGCATCGCCAACTTCGTTCTGGAGCTGAACCGTCGGCAGCGGATCGCCTCAGGGGAAATGTCGGACTTCGTGCCCCTGCCGGTCCCGCAGGCCTTCCTCGCGGACGCGCTCGGTCTTTCGGTCGTCCACGTGTCCCGATCGCTCACGGGTCTCAAGGCGCAGAAACTGGTCGGCACGAGCCGCAGTGGGATCGAAATCCTCGACCGGGACGGGCTGATCGAGCTGGCGGAATACAACACGGCGCTGATGGAGCCGCATCCCGTGGCCCTCGCCGCCCAATAGGCGGTTCCAAAGAGACCGACCCATGAAAAAGGCGCGTCCCATAAGGGCGCGCCTTTCGCGTTTCGGACTTTGATCGGTGGCTCAGCCGTGGAAGAACAGCGCCTGGCTGATGGCGGCCTTCACATTGCTGGCCTTGAACGGCTTGGAGATCAGGTAGGCCGGCTCGGGCTTGTCGCCGGTCAGCAAGCGCTCCGGGAAAGCGGTGATGAAGATCACGGGCACGTCGTAGTCGCCCAGAATGTCGTCCACCGCGTCGATGCCGGACGATCCGTCCGCCAGCTGCACGTCGGCCAGCACGATGCCGGGCTGCTTTTCGCCCGCCATGCGCACCGCATCCGTGCGGGTCGCGGCGATGCCGTCCACTGAATGGCCGAGATCGGTCACCAGCTCCTCGATGTCGGCGGCGATGATCGGCTCGTCCTCGATGATCAGCACGTTGGTGCGCAGTTCCTTCTCGATGTCGGCTTCGGCCTGGTCGAGCATGTCGCGCGCTTCGCCCGCCGTGCTGTTCATCACGCCCGCGATCTCCTCGACCGACAGGCCCTCCAGCGCCGACAACAGGAACGCCTGGCGCGACACGGGCGTCAGGCGACGGATGCGATCGGACGGCGTGTCCGTGCCATCCGCCGGATCTTCCAGCTGCGCGCCGCTGCTGTTCCAGATGCCCAGGAACATGCGGTATAGCGCGGTGCGCGGCGGCAGCGTGTCGTCGATCACCGCATCGCCGGCGACCAACGCCTCCAGAGCGGTGCGCACATAGCGGTCGCCCGTCGTCTGCGATCCCGTCAGGGCGCGGGAAAAGCGCCGCAGATAGGGCAAAAACGGTGCATAGGTATCGACGAGACTCATCTCTATCCCCTTCAGATTTCTAGGAGAACCCGGTTATTAACGCCGGGCCTCTGGCAGTAACGCGCCCACTTCACAAGGGCTTTAAACTGGTTGGAACCGATTTGGTTCCCACACGTAATTACCCCTTACGAAACAGGGGAAGAAGGCCACGTCACCATGTCCAACGACCGTGCACAGAAACGGAACGACTCTTCCGGGTCCGACCGCAACTCAGGACGCTTCGACGAAGAAGCGCTGCCCGACAAGATCGGCTCCTCGCTTCGACAGATCTATGACGACGTCCTCGGCGAAGAGGTTCCGGACGATTTCCTGAACCTGCTCCGCAAAGCCGACGAGGCCGGTAAGTGAGCAAGGACGTGGCCGCCATCGCTCCCGAAGAGGAAGTGCTGGTCCTCGACGAGGACCAGTTCCGCGACGACCTCACCGCCCTGATCCCGCACCTGCGCGCCTTCTCGCGTTCGCTGTGCGGCAATGCGACCCTCGCCGACGACGTGGCGCAGGACGCGCTGCTCAAGGCGTGGAAGGCACGCGACAAGTTCAAGCCCGGCTCCAACCTCAAGGCCTGGACCTTCACCATCCTGCGCAACCAGTTCTATTCGATCAAGCGACGCTCCTGGCGGGCGACCTCGCTGGAGCCGGAAGTGGCCGAGCAGACCATCGTCGCCAACACCGATCCCGAGCAGAGCGTGCACCTCAACGAACTCCGACGTGGGCTCGACATGCTCAAGGACGACCAGCGCGAGGCGCTGATCCTGGTCGGCGCGTCCGGCCTGTCCTATGAAGAGGCGGCGGAAATCTGCGGCTGCGCGGTCGGCACCATCAAGAGCCGCGTCAGCCGCGCCCGCAAGGCGTTGGAAACCATCATGCAGTCCGGACGTTTCGATAACGAACCGGACAAGGTTCGCGCGCTCGATGCCATGACGACGATCCTCTCCGAAGCGGACACGCTTGCGGGCAAGGTCCCGTAGGAACGGCTGAACCCGCTCTCGATCTTGTTCTGATGACAGGACCGTTAAGCTTAACGGCGTGTAAACCGATCGAGGAGCAGTAGGCAAAGCCGTGTTGGACGGGACGGTGAAAACCACGAAGAAGCCGGAAGGCCTGGCCGCCGGTGACGCCGGCGACGCCGGACTGTGGAGCAATCTGCGGTTCCGCTTCGGCATCCTGCTGGCGCTTGCGCTCCTGCCCTGGCTGCTCCTGACCGCGCTGGAAGCGGTCGCCACGCTCGATCGCAATCGCGGCTCCCAGGCCCAGCTCGCCGACGTCGTCGCCACCAATGCGGTGGACGAGGTGGGCCGAACGCTGGAGGCGGGACGGCTCGCGCTGGACGCCGCCCCGCAACTGATCGCGGAGTTCGGCTGCGAGGAAGGGGCCGCCAACGTGCTGGACCGGCTCGGCGTCTACTCGGCCCTCATCATCAAGGACGATGCCGACACACCGTCCTGCCAGATGCCGGCCAGCCTGCCGACCCTCTTGCTGGAACGGCCGGACGAGTTCGCCGACGGAAAACCCTTCCGGATCGAGCGCGGGCGGCTCGGCGATGGCGACGTGCCCGAGCAGGTCGTGGTGCTGCAACGCCGGATCCCATCGACAAACCGCACCTACACGCTGGTCCTCCCGCAGACATTGGGCCTGAGGGACGTGATGGACGCCGCGCTCGGCGAAGGGTGGGTGATCGCCCTGACCAAGCCTGACGGACGCAGCATCGTCGGCATGGACACGACCTCCGAAGCCAATGCCTCCTATCGCAGCCAGATCGGCGAACAGGCGACCCTGCTCGACATCGTGCGCGACGACGGGGAAGAGCGCCGCATCGCCAGCCGCTACTTCCGCTATCTCGATCTCTACGTGACCGTGGGCCGACCGACCCGGTTCGAGAACGTCCTGTCCTTCATCAACCCCTATACCTCCGTCCTCCTGCCCCTGCTGGCCTGGGTGGTCGGGTTCGGCCTGATCTGGCTGGGTACCCAGTCCATGCTGCTGACGCCGATCCGCAAGGTGCGCCGGGCGACACGGCAGTTCGCCACGGGGGAGCTCGACCAGCGCGTGGACCTGTCGGCGGCGGCGGCCGCCGAGGTGCAGGGGCTGGCCACGTCCTTCAACGACATGGCGCAGCAGCTGGAAGAGCGGGACCTGCGCCTGGCGGACAATATGGACGAAAAGGACACGCTGCTGCGCGAGATCCACCACCGGGTGAAGAACAACCTTCAGATCATCATCAGCCTGCTCAACATGCAGGAACGCAAGGCGGAAACCGAAGAAGCGGTCAAGGCGATCGCGGAAACGCGGGCGCGCATCAACGCCATCGCCGTGGTGCATCGCGGGCTCTACGAATCCGACGATCTCCGTGCCATCGATGTCGGCCCCTTCGTCGCGCGGCTGATGGGATCTCTGTCGGACAGTCTGGGCCTGGACGAAGCCGGGGTGGAGCTGTCCCACAACGTGGAGGCGGTCCGCATCCCGGCGGACAACGCCATTCCGGTCGCGCTGTTCATCGTCGAGGCCGTGTCCAACGCCAAGCAGCACGGCGTGGCGCGCGGCGGGCGCATCCAGGTCGATATCGACCTCCCGGAACCCGGCGAGTTGCGCATCGACGTGTCCGACGATGGATGCGGCATGGGCGACCCGTCCGCCATGCGCGGCATCGGCACGCGGCTGATGCAGGGCTTCGCGCGCCAGCTCGGCGGCACGCTCGACTATGTGGACAATGCTCCCGGTCTCAAGGCGCGTCTGCGCTTTCCCATAGACGACAGCCCCGAGCAGCCCTTCCAGGTCAGCCGCAAACCGCGCTAGCCGACCGCGCTCGCGAGCGCGGCATCGGGCGGGTGCCAGGCGTTTTCATGTTTTTTAGAAAAGAATAAGCCCGGACGCCGTGCAGGGGAGAAACGGGGTCCGGGCTTATAAAACACCGGGATGAAGGGGAGGTACCTGGTGTTTGTGCTGTTGTTGTAGGGGATACGCCCTAGGACTTGATGCGGTTCCAGGGCAGATCGCGTTTTTTCAGTTTAAACTCGATTGAGTCCCAAGCCTTGCCTGGAAGCAAGACTTCCCGGCGAATTACTCCTCTTCCTCGGCGTGCTTAGGGCTCTCGCCGAAAATCTCCTTGGCCATGTGCGATGCGCGCGGAAATTCCGCGTCTTCGAGGCTGCCCTTCAATTCCGCCTGGGTCGGGTTTTCCGGGACGGGAACCGTGTCCTCGGCATGGTCTGCGGCCTGGCTGCGGGCGGTGGTGTGGTCGGTCATGGATCGTCTCCTCTTGGGTGGTCCCAGATCGAACGCGACCGCGCCGCCCATCGTTCCGAAAGCGGCCATCATCGGCGATGTGCGCGTCTCTTCGCGATGACCGAAAAGCGGGACGACCTTGGAACGAAACGCCGCACATCGCCGTTGAACCCGTGAAGACGCGCCAAGAGGGCGCGTGAGGCAACGTATCAACACCCCAAGGAAGGACCTGACCCATGGCCACCGCCAAAAAGCCCACCACTCCGAAAGTCACCAAGACCACGACGGCCCGCCCGTCCGTCACGGACGATGTCGTCACCAGCGACAATGTCGTGCCGATGAACGGCGAACTGACTCAGCAACTCGACACGCTGCGCGCCGACTTCAAGGCCCTTGCCGAAACCGTCAAGGCGCAGGCCCTGTCCAAGGTCGAAGGCCGCGCGGAAACCGCCAAGGCCGTCGCCGTCGAGCAGAAAGACGCCGCGCTCGCCCGCTATGAAGAGCTGAGCGGCAAAGCCGAAGTCCAGATCCGCGAAAAGCCGCTATCCTCCATGGCGATGGCCATCGGCGCAGGCGTCGTTCTCGGCGCCATCCTGCGGGGCTAATCGCTTCGCTGACCCAATCGCCCGGCGCCTCGCGCGCCGGGTCTTTTCTTTCCGGGCGCATCGTCCGGACCGCATGACGGGAGGCCACGCGTGCTTCGATATGCCACCATCATCGCCCCACTGCTGATGCGCAAGGGAACGCCCAACCCGGTCCGTGTGCTGACGGGTTACATGGGGGCACTGTTTCTCACCATCTTCGCCGCCATCTTCTTTCTGGCCGCGCTCTTCACCTGGATCGCCACCACCTTCGGTCTGGACGTCGCCTTTCTGACCATCGCCCTGATCCTGACGGCGGGCGCGATCGGGCTGACCATCATGGCGCGCGTGTCCCAGACCGTGAAACTCAAGAGCGAGAAGGATCGCCAGGCCCGAATCAAGGCGATGCTGGCCGCCAAGAACGATCCGCTCTCCGAGCATATTCCCGAGGAAGTCCTCACCCATCCGCTGAGCCAGAAGGTTCTCGCCCAGGTCGAGGATCATCCCTGGATGGCGACCACGACCGCCGTCGGCCTGGGCGTGATGCTGTCGCGGCAACTGCTCGACGCCGCCGAATAGACGACCCCGCCCGCAAGACCATAGGAGACCCGAATGACCGATCATCATACCTCGAACGACCCCGCCAATCTCGACCATGTCGAAGCCGGGACCGGCCGCCGGTCGCCCAAATTCTGGTGGATGTTCGTGATCTCCACGGCGCTGATCGTGATCGCCATGATCGCCGTCTTCATCACGACCGCAGGCTAAGCCTTCCGCGCACGCCGCCCACAGTCGACACACAGCGACGCCCGGAACTCCGAGAGGAGGCCGGGCGTTTCTCTTACATGCAACGTCCAACCATTAAGACCCTGATCCTCGCCACCACGGCCGCCGCCTTCGCACTAGGGGCCGCCAACGCCTACGCCGCGGACGCCGAGTCCCGGATCTGGATCCACGACAAGACCGCCGTCAGCGAAAACCCGCCCGTATTGAGCGCCACGGTCATTCGCGTCGACGAGGACCTTCCGGAGATGGTCGCCCCGCTCAATACCGACATGCGGATGGGGACCGTCGAGGATGCGCCCCGTCTCCAGGACGAAAGGGCGTTCACACGTGAGACCGATCTTCGCAACATCGACCTGGTGGACGACAGCGCGATCTTCATCGGCGGCCAGGGCCCGAGCGAGTTCGACACGCGCGACGCCCGCTTCGACAGCGGTAGCTATCCCGAATATATGGGTGTCGAGCCCCTGTTTCCCGTCGCTGGGGCCGGTGTGAGCACGTCCTTCTGATAGCTCTCCAGCGCCAATGAAAAAGCCGACCCGGATCGTTCCGGGTCGCCTTTTTTGCGGGTCGGTCGAGGACCGAGTCGGCGCGGCCTCAGTTGAGGTCGATCACATGGGTGGTTCGACCGCCCTCCAGCCTGAACTTCGTCTCGCTCCATTCCGGTGCGCTGAACGGGTCGGACGCATTGTTGGAAAAGCCGTAGGGCTCGGTCGGTATGCCGAGGAAGTTGGTGTCCAGCTCGCCGTCGCTATCCTCGTCGTGGAAGACCTTGAGCGCGTAGTCGCCGGATGGCAGGCCGTCGAACACGATGCGTGCGGCGTCTCCGCCGACGGGTTCGGTCCGGCCCAGACGTTCCACTTCGGTCTCGAACCCGTTTTCCGTGTCATACAATCCGACGAGAACCTGTCCCTCCCGGGTCTCCAGCCCGACTATGTCGAGCACGAGCTGCGAGGCGGCGGTTCCGCCCACCGTCTGGGTGGAGGGGGCCTCGGAGGCCTTGAGCGAGCCGACCGGCAACGCCAGGGCGACGGCGAGCGCGGCGGAAAGGGCGAGAAAGCGTTTCGTGTTCATGTCGGTCCTCCATCTTGTCTGTGTGCGGCCCATTCAGCGAACTGTCTGAAAGGATCGGTCGGGGCCGGGAGCTGAACGTTCAGTTCGCGGCGTCGTGTCGGAACAACGCCTATCCGAGTCGGGCCGTTCCGTTTGGGGCGCGCGTGCGAAGGCCGGTCAGTCCTTGGGCGACAGGCGCTCCACGCGCGCTTCCTGACGCCGGACGTCCACGTCGCGCGTCACCGTTTTTTCCGTCCGTGTGTGCCGGATATGGATCTCCTCCACGAGGACGAGTTCCTTTTTCAGGACCAGTCTTTCGCGCACGACCGGGATGATCGTCACGTCGCCGTCGCGGCGAACATCGGGAATTTCGGTCAGAGCTCGATTGATCGGCACCCGCTCCACGTCGGCGGTTTCCGTTCTCAGGGCCTGGCTGACCGTTTCCACATCCGTCAGCGTGTCGATCGAAACGCGGACGCGGTCTCCTTCGACCTCGCGGCTGGTCACGGAGACGATCTCTTCAGCCAGTGGGAAAACGGCTTCGACCGTCTTGTGTGGGGCTTCGCTGCCCAAGTCTTCGTCCGGCTGGACGTCGAGCGTCTTGTTCTTGTCGGATTTGATCCATCCCAGCATGTCGGAGTCTCCCATCTGTGGCGAAAAGAAAAGGGCCGGCCGCGAGGGCCGGCCCGAAAGGCATGAGGCTGTGTCGTCAGCCTTACGCGTTGCGCGTGTCCAGATCGGTCGCGACGATCTCGGCATCGATGTCGGTATCGACGTCGACCACCGTGCGGCGGGCCGTCTCGGACACCGTTTCGATCTCGGTATCGACCGTCTTGCCGACTTCGACTTCGCCCGTCACGACGGCGCGCTTGCCGACCACGGCTTCTTCGTTGATCTCGGCGACTTCGATGGTCTTGTCCTGGAACAGCGCATCGGCTTCGGCGGTGGAGACGACGCGGTCGACCGGATTGGTCTGAACGTAGACTTCTTCCTGTTGCAGGGCGATGTCTTCGGTCACCGTGTCGGTCACGACATGCGACGTCACGCGGATGGCATTGCCCATCACGGCGCGTTTGCCGATGGCGACTTCTTCCTCGACGATCTGGATCGTGTCGTTGTCGTCCAGGTCGGCCGTCGTGGCTTCGGCTTCATAGGCGCCGTAGCGGTCGACGTCGTAGCCGGTGGACTGGATGGTCGCGGCGCTCGGGGCGTAGACCACGCGGTCGGCGCGAATGTCGAGCTCTTCGGCGCTGCACAGGCGACCGTCTTCGAGACGGACGGCGGCGACACGCTCGGCATTGCGGTCGACGAGCATTTCGTCGATCACGCCCAGCGTCTGGCCGTTGGCCGTTACGAGCGGACGATTGCGGATGTCCTGCGACGGGTTTTCGAGCGCCCAGTCGGAGAGTTCCTGCAGTTCCGGAAGATTGTCGATTTCGGCGAATTGATAGTCGGTTTCGTAGTTCATGAGAGTCTCTTTCTTTTCGTGGGGTTGGGGGAGTCCGGCGAAGCGCTAGTCGATCACGGAATCGGTGTCGGCATCCTGGTCGATGACGACGACGGTTTCGCGGTCGTCCAGATCGGCTTCGGCATAGTCCGGCGTGTCGTCGCCCATGGCGAACAACATCCAGAGCAGGGCACCAAGGGCGAGAAGCCCGAGTAGGGCCGCCCAGAGCGGGAAGCCGGATTTACATTCGACTGGTATCTCAGCCATTGGTCGTCTCCTTTCGATATTGGACCGGATGTCCTGGCACGGACGGTCCGGTCGGGTGGGCAAACCGGCGAAGCGCGCACTCTTCGGGAAAAGCCTTTGCGCCCGCCGGTTCGACCTAAACTATGCGGGTGGAGTCTCTTTGTTCCCATAAGTCCTGGGGGCGCGCAGTCTCGACGGAATGGGAAGCGTAAATGGGACTCTATATAGGGGCAGCAAAAAGCCCGGCTGGGCCGGGCTGTGAATCGCCAAGACTGCCTCGAAGGGATCAGGCGGCGACGGGGCCGGGCGCGGAGTTTCGTATCGCGTCCGGAATGGCATTGCCCAATATCTCCGACGCCGAGGCGAACGGGCCGAGCGCTTTCAGGCGAAGAAGCTGGATGTCCGGATCGGGAATGGCGGCATAGGCGCGCGCCTGGCTGAAATCGATCAGGCGCTCGAAAAAGGCCGCGCGCAGCACCGGGGACAGGCGCGAGAGCGAGATGATGTCGCGCACGCACTGACGCGACAAATTGTGACGGTGGGACAATGTGCCCACGCGGTCGCCGCTGCGGAACTCCTCGATTACGGCGCGATACAGCTCCCGATTGGAGACCAGTACGGGCGCGCGGCGCTCGTCGGCCTTCATCTGGGAGGTCAGGATATAGGGAATGCGCGACAGGGATGCGGGCAGACGGCCCTTGAAGGCGAGACGCCGGATGGCGGCCAGACGCTTGCGACCGTCAACGACGACCAGCCGGTCGGAACATTCGATGACGACGATGGGGGAAAGGAGACCGCGTTCGGCGATGCTGTCTTCGAGGGAGGCGACTTCGCGCAGCGTCTGACCGCTCAGGACGTAACCGCGCGGGACGTCGAACCTATCCACAGGGGCGTTGTGGGGAATATGGGTCCGTATCGTGCACAACATGGTGTGGCCTCCAACCAACGTGGTTAACAGGCTCTCAACGATGCGAAATACGGGTTGGTTCCCGCCTTATGATTAAAATTCCGCTAAAGTCGTAAACGTACCGTTAACTATTTGGTTCCGCGAAGTTGTGATTAACTTCTCGCTAACCATAACTTATCCACAAATTTTCCCCAATAACCCTGATCAATCTTGAAGCTGGGTTAAGGTCGTATCGGTCGGTTTGGTAGCCGAGGTTACGTAGTTGATGGAGAGGTCGTCGCCCTGACGCCAGCTTTCGGTCAGCGGGTTGAGGCTCATGCCGATCACGCGCTCCACGTCGAGGCCGGCTCCGGCGAGGTAGGACTTCAATTCGTCCGGACGGACCAGCTTGTCATATTGATGCGTGCCCCGGGGAAGCCAGCGCAAGATGTATTCCGCCCCGACGATGGCGAAGGCGAAGGCCTTGAGCGTGCGGTTGATGGTGGAACACATCATGATACCGCCTGGCCGGACCATGGCGGCGCAATCCGCGATGAAGTCGCGCGGATTGGCGACATGTTCGATCACCTCCATGTTCAGGACCACGTCGAACGGCGCTTCGCCCGCCTCCACCATCTGCTCGATCGTGCCGTGGCGATAGTCGATCTCAAGGCCGGATTGCTCGGCATGGGTCTTGGCCGTCTTGACGTTCTTTTCCAGCGCGTCGACGCCGGTCACCTGCGCGCCTAGCCGCACCATGGGTTCGCACAGGAGACCGCCGCCGCACCCGATATCGAGCAGGCGCAGGCCCTCCAGCGGGCGTTCCGCGTCCGGATCGCGCAGGAAATGGTCGCACACCGTGTCCTTGATCAGGGCCAGGCGCGCGCCGTTCATCACGTGGAGCGGCCGGAACATGCCCGACGGGTTCCACCAGTCATGCGCCATGCGGGAGAAACTCTCCATTTCCCGCGGGTCGACGGAAATGCGGGTCAGCTGTTCGGGGGCAATGTCTGCATGGGCCATGAAAAGGTCGCTTTCGGGCGAGATGGAAAGGCGGCAGGGGCACGCGGTGCGCCTGCAAACCTACATACGCCCGAACCCCGTGAACAGGACCTCTCCCATGCTCCGCGTCCTCGCCCTTCTCGCCGCTCTCATGCTTTGGTCCAGCCCGGCCCAGGCCCGTCAGGATCCGTTCAGCGTCCCGCCGGACCTGCTGGCCGCGTTCGAGACCTGCGTGGCGGAGACGCGCCCGCACCGATTGGAAGAGTGCACGTTCCGGAA
>JBATXP010000526.1:0-15572 GCA_049673465.1 Litorimonas sp. | reverse complement strand
TCGCTGCCGCCGCCAATGGCCAGCGCGCCTTCCTCGGTCGCGTCCGACCAGCCGCCCAGAGCCGTCGCACCATAGGCCGAGCTCTCGGACGCAATGCCGACCGCCGTCGCCTGGACGCCATCGGCATTGGCTCTCGAACCCAACGCCGTGTCGTTGCGAGCTCCGGCGACGGAAAGGGAACCGACTGCCGTGGAGCTTTCGCCCAAGGCATTGGAGGCTGCGCCGATCGATATGCTGTCACGACCCGTGGCCGCACTCGAGAACCCTGCGGCCGTGCTCAAGAACCCGCTCGCCTCCGCCTGGCGACCGAAGGCGGAAGCATTTTCCGCCAAAGCCGCGGCGTCCGCGCCTACTGCCGTGGCCCGGACGCCCGTCGCGATCGCGGCGGACCCCACCGCCAGGGACCGCTCGCCGAAGGCAATAGCCGCGGCCTGCTCCGCAGTGGCAAATATGTCGGTCTCGCCGTCCGCGAAAGTGGCCCCGCCAATGGCGATCGACCCTCGGCCCGTGGCCTGTGCGCCGAGTTCGGAGTTGCCCCCGCTACCGATGGCGACGGATCCTTCTTCCGTTGCATCGCTCCAGCCGCCTAACGCCGTCGAGGCATACGCCGTGCTCTGCGCGAGTACGCCGACCGCCGTCGACTGTATGCCGCTCGCTTCCGCGAAAGCGCCAATCGCGCTGGCATTTCTGTCGGATGCGTTTGCCGAGCTGCCGACGGCCGTCGAGAAAGTCCCGGTGGATTGAGAGGCCGACCCAGCAGCCAAGCTCGATGAGCCCGTCGCTTGGGCTAACGAGCCTATAGCGGCCGCATTTGCCCCGAGAGCATCAGCCGATCGCCCGAGTGCCACGGCATTGAACTCGGTGGCGGACGCACTTGCACCCACGGCGATGGCCGATGAATCCGAAGCGCTGGACGAGCGTCCCACAGCGACGGAATTGACCCCCGTTGCTGCAGCGACCGCGCCCAGTGCCGTCGCAGAATCGGCCGTCGCGCTCGCGCTCCGACCGAAAGCACTGGCACTGTTTGCCGTGGCATTAGCCACGTAGCCGACGGCGGACGAGCTGAAGTCAGACGATATGGCTTGCCCGCCCATGGCGATTGCATTGTCTCCGGTCGCTTGGGCGAAGCCGCCGATCGCAACAGAGTTTTCCTGCGTTGCGTCCGTGTTGGCTCCGAGCGCGACGGCGCGCACGCCATCGCTCAAGGCCAAATTTCCGAGGCTGACCGTGCCGAAACCCGTGGAGGAAGTGGCATTGCCCAGCGCGACGGCGGATGTGTTGGTGGCTTCGGCTCCGCTACCGAGAGCCAAGGCGTTGCCGCCGCTTGCGGACGAGTTCGAGCCGATTGACACTGCCTCCGAACCGGAAGAGACGGTCCCCGTTCCCAATGCAACCGATTGCAAGCCGAATGCGCGTGCCGAATCGGACAGTGCCGCAGCATCCAAGTCCGTTACGCCGTCGGCAAACGTGGCCCCGCCGATGGCGATCGCACCTCGCGCCGTGGCTTGCGCGCCGAAGGATGCGTTATTGCCTCCACCGATGGCCAGCGCCCCCTCCTCGCTCGCATTGGTTTGGGCACCCAAAGCCGTTGTAGCATAGGCCGAGCTAATGGAAGAGACACCAGCCGCCGTGGAAAAGGTGTCCGAGGCGGATGCACCGGCGCCAAAAGCGGATCCTCTGTTCCCGGTGGCATTCGAATACGCTCCGACAGTCGTGGAGAAGTCGTTCGTTGCGTCAGTTCCAATTCCTATCGCCGTAGAATCCTGCCCATCTGCCTCGGATGAAACTCCTATCGCCGTAGCATTCTGCGCAGTTGCACTCGAAAGGCTTCCCACGGCGGTTGAACTCGCTCCGGACGCAATGGCGGCGACGCCAAGCGATGTGGCGCGCGTTGCCGTGGCCCGAGAGAACGTCCCGACAGCTGTCGCGTTCTCCATGGTCGCACGTGCGTCAAGACCTAGCGCCGTCGCCACAGTCCCCGTTGCCTGTGCGGAATTGCCGACAGCCGTGCTGTTCATTGCGGTCGCATCGGCGCTCTGTCCCAAGGCGCTGGATCCTGAAGCCGTCGCCTGCGCTGCCTCGCCCACGGCCGTGCTGTTGGTCCCGGTCGCATCGGTGCCCTGTCCTAAGGCAGTGGACCCAGCCCCGGTCGCTTGCGCGTCCTGACCGACAGCCGTGGCGTCCGCGTCAGTGGCACCAGCACTTTGACCCAGGGCAGTGGCGTTCGTGTCGGTCGCGTCAGACGACCCCCCTATAGCGAGGGCGCGGGTCGCGGTTGCATCGGCATCCCGGCCGATGGCAACTGCGCTCGCGCCCGTTGCCTCCGACAATACGCCGATCGCGATTGCGTCGACCCCAATCGCCTGCGCACCCCAGCCTATCGCGACGGACTGGCCACCTGATGCCGTCGCATTCGCACCGAGCGCCGTGGAAAAACCTCCAGAGGCATCCGCACCGACGCCACAGGCCAAGCGAGAATCGATACCACCCGAGTCCGCGCCGCCGTCATTGTCCGTGCTGCCCGCATCGACATTGCCGTCATTGTCGCGGTCGAGGAGGCAGTCGTCTGCGAAGGCGGGTTGCGGTGTGGCGGCGAGCGAGAGCGTTACGGCGATCGCTAGGACGGCCGTGCCGTTGGTGAGTACGGTTTTGAGATTTGGGTGGGACATGGGTCGCTCCATTGGAAAGCCCCGCCCCTATCGCGCCTCATGCACGGTACGGCCCAAGGCTCGCTGCAAGGCGACAGGTCACGACACCCTCGTGCCACTCGATCCAATCCTGAACGCCCGCCAGGACCATCACCTAAGAGCCTCTTTCCTGTCTGTGTCAATTGTCACAGCCTAGATGGGGGTGGGCCAATCGCGCCTCTCGGGCGCTTTGGCGGCCCTCCCGAATGGGACGGTCCAAGACGTTCATCGCTCGGCCCCTTGGTCTTGACGATTGCTTAACCCCGTTCCTTCGCGGCGCTTTCATCCCTTTTTGGCACACACCCATCCGAACGAGTCGCGGCCGTCGAGAGCCGCGCCGCGAAGGTGAAAGCGAGCCCATGTCCAAGACCGTCCTGATCGTCGACGACGACCCGACCCAGCGCCGCCTGTTGCAGGCCGTGGTGGAGAAGAGCGGGTTTTCCGTCCTCCAGGCGGGCGACGGCGACACGGCGCTGAACATGGCGACCGGACCGGATGCGGGCGGGGTGGACGTGATGCTGCTGGACCTGGTCATGCCGGGTCGCGACGGCATGTCGGTGCTGGCCGAGATGTCCAAGACGCGGCCGGAACTGCCCGTGATCGTGCTGACCGGAAAGGGTTCGATCGAGGCGGTGGTCGCCGCCATGAAGGGCGGGGCGCGCGACTTCGTGGTCAAGCCCGCCGCGCCGGAACGCATCATCGTGTCGATCCGCAACGCGCTGGAAATGAAGACGTTGAGCCGCGAGGTCACACGCCTGAAGAAGGAAAGCAGCGGCGGGCTGACCTTCGACGACCTGATCGGATCGTCTGCGGCCATGCGTCCCGTCGTGGCGATGGGCGAGCGCGGCGCGAAGGCCTCCATCCCCATCCTCATCACGGGCGAAAGCGGCGTCGGCAAGGAAGTCATCGCCCGCGCCATCCAGGGCGCGTCGGACCGCGCCGACAAGCCTTTCATCACGGTCAATTGCGGCGCGATCCCGGAAACGCTCGTGGAGTCGATCCTGTTCGGGCACGAGAAGGGGTCCTTCACGGGCGCCAATGCCAGACACTTGGGCAAGTTCCAGGAAGCCCATACCGGCACGCTGTTCCTGGACGAGATCGGCGAGCTGCCGCTCGACATGCAGGTCAAGCTGCTGCGCGTGCTGCAGGAAGGCGAAGTCGATCCGATCGGCTCCAAGCGGCCCGTCGCGGTCGATGTCCGCATCGTGTCGGCGACCAATCGCGACCTGGCCGAATGCGTGGCGGAAGGCCGCTTCCGCGAGGATCTGTTCTATCGTCTCAACGTCTTTCCCATCGCCGTGCCGCCCCTGCGCGATCGCGCCGAGGACATTCCGGCCTTGGTCGATCATTTCGTCGCCCGCTTCAACGCGCAGGAAAAGATGAGCGTGTCCGGCGCGACGTCCGACACGCTCGCCATGCTGCGCGGCTATGACTGGAAGGGCAATGTGCGCCAGCTGGAGAACACCATTTTCCGCGCTATGATCCTGTCCGACGGCCATCAGTTGCGCCCCAGCGACTTCCCGCAGATCAGCGGCCTGACCCCCGCCATGGCGGCGCTGGACGCGGAAGCCGGGCCGCTCGACCGGCTGGTTCCCGCCGAGGAACCGGAAGAGGACAGCGCCGTGACAGTGCTGGACCGCCAAGGCCATCTGCGCACGCTGGAGGACATCGAGCGCGACCTGATCGCCTTCGCCATCGAAACCTACTCCGGGCACATGTCCGAGGTTGCCCGACGGCTCGGGATCGGCCGTTCCACGCTCTACCGCAAAGTCCGGGAGCACGAACTCGACGTCAAACAGGTCCGCTCAGCCTAGCATCCACGAGAGATATGAAGATGACCCGTTTCAAGACCGCCCTGCTCGCCTGCGCCGCTCTCGGTGCGGCTGGCCTGCCCGTCCTCGCCCATCACGGTCAGGGCCACGGGTTGCGCGGCATGTTCCAGAGCAGCGGCGCGAGCCATGGCCAATATGTCGCCCCGCAGAGCTGGCAGGAGAAACGGCTGGTCCAACAGCTGCGCCATGCCCCGGCCGGGCTCTATGCGGTCACGACCACGGACTATCAGGTGGATTATGTGCGCTCCGCCCCGCCGCCGGTCCGCACGGCGCAGCTCGGCCTGCGCGGCTATAGCCAGCCCGTCACCTACAGCCCGGCGGCGGCCAACGCCTTCTTTACCGACCGCAACGCCAATCTGGGTGGGCTGAACGTCCGCACCTCCGTGCTGAATTCGCGCGACATGCTGGATTTCCAGGAGAACACGACGGGCAAGACGCTGACGCTGCTGGCCAACCGCGCGAGCGGCGTGCTGCAGGACGACTCGCTCTATCTGGGCGGCTTCCTGCAAGGGACCTTCATGTATCAGAAGACGGAAGTGGACGGGCAGTTCCCCCTATTGTCCCGCTTCCCCTTCTTCTCCAACCGCACGGATGACGAGGCGGGCGTGTTCGCCATCAACAACGCCGCCCTGTCCTTCACCAGCACGTTCGGCGACTGGACCACGCTCTATCTGCAACCCGAATATAGCGAGACGGAATATCCGGGCGAACAGGACGAGTTCCAGCTGCGCAAGGCCTTCGTGGTCTTCGGCAACCTCGAACGGTCGCCTTTCTACGCCGCCTTCGGCCGCAAGACGATCGATTTCGGAAATTTCGACAGCTACAACGCCTTCACCCAGAATGAGGGTCAGCACTTCTTCTGGGCCGTGTCCGACCAGCCCGTGGCCGAGCTGGGCTTCTACAAGAATGGCTGGAAACTGGTCGGCTCCGCCTTCTCCGGTGGACGTCAGTTGCGTGTCGCGCTTGCGGGCGAGGAAAACAATATCGCCAACTATGCCTTCAGTGCGGAAAAGGAATTCCTGCTCGGCGATCGCGGTGCCTTCACGGTCGGTGGCGGCTATCTCCACGACACGATCTATCGCGACAACTGGACGGCACACACATTTGCGGGTCGGACCAACGGCACGCCGCCCGCCAACTTCATCCAGTATCGCAACAGCGCGGTGAACGCGTTCGCGGAATATAACAGCCCGATGTTCGACGCGATGGTGGAATATACGACGACGCTGGAACCATGGGGCGCGGCGATCCCGCAGACGGTGGACGGCGTGCCGCTGCCGCAATTCCTGATCGACCCGGCCGGGTCCACCACGTCGATCGACAATATCGACTTCGACGAAAACCTCTCCACCCTCGTGGCGCAGCTGCGCTGGAAGCCCTGGGTCAACGGACGACAGATGGCCATCGCCGCGTCGGGCAGCTGGGGCAATATCAGCGACGATACGGGCAATATCGGCACGCGCGGTCAGCCCACCAGCTTCGAGGACAACCAGCAGCACGCGGTCAGCGTGGAATATCCGATCAACGCCTTCCTCGATGTCGGCGCGGAATATGTCTACAATAAGGGCTTCATCCCCTTCGTCGCGCCGCAACAGGTCAGCAATGACCAGACGGAAGCCCATGCGGTGAATGTCGGGTTCAAGCTGAGGTTTTAGGGGGAGAGCGCGCTTCGCGCGGCTGATGTTTCCGTCTCCCCCTCCGCCTCACTTCGTTCGGCACCTCCCCCTGTCCGGGGGCACGAAGCTTTAAGCGAACATCCCGTTGGATGTTCGTAGCGGAGTTGCCCCCGGATCAAGTCCAGGGCAGGCTGAACGCAATGCGTTTCGGACCGCGCGCCATGCGCGCGGCACTGCGCTGCAAAATGTCCAAAGGGACATTTATGCGGACGCTCCGTGCCCCGGTGATTTGACTCCCCACCCCCGACCCGCCATCCCCGCCCCTCACCCACGCGGACAAGCCCATCCTGGGCTCGCTGTCATGAGGACCGGACCATGATTACCCTTCTCTCCCCTGCCAAGAAACTCAACATGGACGCCTATACCGGCGCCGTGCCCGTCACCCGTCCGCGCCTGATGGACGAAGCCCGCTCGCTGGTCGGGACGGCCAAGGCGCAGACCGTCGGCGACCTGAAACGTCTGATGCACCTGTCGGACAATCTGGCGAAGCTGAACGCGGACCGGTTCGAACGGTTCGACGCGGACAACCGCGCGGAGGGGATGAAGCCGGCGGGCTTTGCCTTCGACGGGGACGTCTATTGGGGGCTGGAGGCCAAGTCGATGTCCGATGACGACCTCGCCTTCGCCCAGGACCGGGTGCGCATCCTGTCGGGCCTGTACGGCCTGCTGCGTCCCATGGACGAGATCCAGCCCTACCGGCTGGAGATGGGCACGCGGCTGAACACTGCGCGCGGCGCGAACCTCTACGAATTTTGGGGCGAGCGTATCGGGGAGCAGCTTCGCGCCGATCTGGACGGACATAGCGACCCGACCGTGCTCAACCTCGCCTCCAACGAATATTTCAAGGCGGTGCGCGCCAAGCAACTCGGCCATCCCGTGATCGATGTGAAGTTCCTGGAGGAAAAGGACGGCAAGGCGCGTCCCGTGCAATATTATACCAAGTTCGGGCGCGGCCTGTTCGCGCGCTGGGTCGTACGGAACCGCATCGACCGGGCGGCGGACCTGCGGGACTTCGACGCGGCCGGTTACAAATTGTCGCCGGAGCGTTCTTCCGATACGGAGCTCGTGTTCGAGCGGCCGCAGCCGCCCAAGAAGAAGTAACCCCTGCATGAAAATCGCGTCTCTCGACTTCATCCAGCGACATGTCGAGAGCCCGCTGCGCTTCACCCCGCGCGAGCACGCGCAGATCGCCGCGCGCGTCTTCGTGCAGATCGGTCGGGACAATGTCCCGGTCGTCGCGGCGGGCGTGGCCTTCTTCACCCTCCTGTCGATCTTCCCGCTGATCTCGGCGTCGCTGTCGATCTACGGGTTCTTCGCGGACCTGTCGGACGTGCAGGGCATGATCGGCTTCCTGCGCCCGCTGCTGCCGGAAGAGGCGTGGACGCTGATTTCCGATCAGATCGCCGCCGTGATCGACGCACCGGATGACGAGCTGTCCCTGCGCATCTTCGTGTCGCTTCTGTTCGCCTTCTACACGGCGGGGGCGGGCATCCGGGCCGTGTTGCGGGCCATGAACGTGGCCTATGACGAGGACGAAAAGCGCAGCCTGCTGGCCTTCTATGCCGTCGCCTTCGTCATGACGATCGGCATGTTCGTACTGGTCTACGCGGCCCTGTTCATCGTCGTCGCCCTGCCCGCCATCCTGCACTTCATGCGGCTGGACCAGACGGCCAACCTGCTATCGGGCTACCTGCCCTGGGTGCTGCTGATCGTGCTGTTCATGCTGGGGGCCTTCGTCGTCTACCGCTTCGGGCCGTCGCGCCGACCGGCGCGCAAGCGCTGGGTCACGCCGGGCGTGATCTTCACCACCGTGACCTGGCTCGCCTTGAGTTACGGTTTTTCCTTCTTCGTGCGGAACTTCGGACGCTACGACGCCACCTATGGCAGCCTCAGCGCCGTCATCATCCTGCTGCTCTGGTTCTGGCTGACGTCGATGACGGTGATCGTCGGGGCCGAACTGAACGCCGAAATGGAACGCCAGACCCTGGCCGATACGACGCGCGGCGATCCGCGTCCCGTCGGCCTTCGCGAAGCCCGCATGGCGGACTTCCTGACCGCGGCCATGCGCCGACTGTTCCCCGACCGTTTCCCACATGCGCCGGGCCTTGCCGAACAGCTCATCCCCGCCGACACCACGCCGCCGGACGTGCCGCAAATCGACCCGCTGACGCAGGACCAGGCCGACGACGAAGCCGATGCGGAGGCCGAGGACAGCGAAGATACGCGGGTCTGAGCGCCCCTACGCCGCCGGGGCGATCAGCTCCGGCCCGGAGGCGCGGTTGCTGTTCACCGCACGGTCCACTTCCCAGAAGATCAGGTCGTCCGCGTCCAGCTGGGTCTCGATCAGCATGTCGGCGCTCGCTTCCGGATCGAGCCAGTCGTCCCAATACTCCTCCGGCAGGCGAACGGGCATGCGGTGGTGCAGCCGCGACAGCGGCCCATCGGAGTCCGTGGTCAGGATGGTGCAGGACAACAGCTCCACCCCGTCCTCGACCGTCCAGCGATCCCACAGACCGGCGAAGGCGAAGATCCTGTTCTCGCCCACCGCGCCTTCCGGCTTGATGCACCAGGGGATCTTGCCGCCCTGCTCTCCGGTCCATTCATACCAGTGCGTCGCCGGGATCAGCGCGCGGCGGCGCTTCCACGGCGTGCGGAAGGATGCCTTGGTCCCGGCCGTTTCCGAGCGCGCATTGAAAAGCGGACCGTATTTGGACTCCTTGGGCGAAACCTTGCTCCAGTGCGGGTGCAGCCCCCAGCGCATCGGCACGATCTTGCGCTGCTTGTCGCCATCGAAGGCGAGCGCGGGCACCGTATTGGTCGGGCAGATATTGTAGCGCGGTTCCCACGACCACATCCCGTCGGAACTGTCCTGGGCGGCGAACCGGGCCACGGTTTCCTCCAGGGAGGCATCGAGAACGTAACGGCCGCACATGACATCCGCGCTAACATGGGGCACGGCAAAGGCAATGACGGTGGACAAGACAAAACGCACGGCCGAAGCGGGGCGCACAGATTGCGTCGGCGTGATCTGCTTCCGGGGCGACGAGGTGCTGCTGATCCGTCGCGGCAAGCCTCCGCGCGCGGGCGAATGGTCCCTGCCTGGCGGTCGGATCGAGCCGGGCGAGAGCGAACGCGACGCCGCCTTGCGCGAACTGCGCGAAGAGACCGGCTGCTCGGCGATGCTGGGCAACAAGATCGCCGTGATCAACGCGGACTTCGAAGGCTTCGCCTACCGCCTGCACGAATACATCGCGACCTGGACCTCCGGCGAGCCGGAAGGCGCGGACGACGCGCTGGAGGCGCGCTTCTGGGACATGGACGAGATTTCCGCCCTGCGCATGTGGCCGAAGACCGAACAGGTCATCCGCGACGCCCACTCTGTCATCCGGTCTGGCGAAGACTGTAGCCCGACGCTAGCGTCGGAGGCGTGAAAGGCCCGCTCGCCATATCGCTGATCGCCTTGATACTGCCGCTGGGCGCACCGGCTTTCGCGCAGCAGACGGACGCGGAACGCCGCGCCGAGGCCGAAAAGGCGCGCGAGGCGGCGGAACTCCGCGTGCAGCAGGACATGGTCACCATGACCAGCCTCGTGGAGGCCATGGCCAAGACGCTGGGCCAGCTCCACTATCTGCGCACGCTCTGCTTCGGCTTGAACGATCAGCGCTGGCGCGACCAGATGTCCGGCATGCTGTCCGTCGAGGCGCCGGCCGACACGGAACGCCAGCGGGCATTGAGCCGGGCCTTCAATGCCGGCTTTTATCAGGAGCAGGCGCGCCACACGGTCTGCGACGGCGGAGTCAGCGCCGACGTGGCCGCCCTGGCCGAAAACGGCCGCGCCGTCGCCGCCATGCTGGGCGATCCCTACCGGGAGGTTGAATGATGTTTGTCCTGAGAGTCCTCGGATCCATAGCCGCCGTCGCGGCGCTCGCCGCCTGCCAGAAGGTGCTGAGCGAGGCCAAGATGCGCCCGCTCGACACGCTGGTCGGCACGGAATGGGGCATGGCGGACGACGAGGTCGACAGATTCGTCGCCTTCAAGCCCGGCGGCGAAGTCGTCGGCAATGGCGGTTGCAACAATTTCTTCGGCAGCTTCACCCAGAGCGGCCGCGTCGTCACCTTCGGCCCCTTGGCCAGCACGAGAAAGGTCTGCCCCGACCCGGTCATGCAAGCCGAACGCGACTGGCTCGACCTTCTCGGCCGGGTCCGGGCGGTGGATGCAACGCGCCTGGAGCTTCGACTGTTCGGGGAAGACGGAAGCGAGCTGGCCGTGCTGCGGCGGCGGGATTGGGATTGAAGGAGGGCGACCTAACGGTCGGCTTGTTTGAGGCGTCCCCCTCCACCAAAACGCGCGGTCGCTTCGCTCCCTTCTTCGCGTTTCGGTCCCCCTCCCCCTCGCGGGGGAGGAACTTAGTGTTCTGGCTTTCCTCATTGTAGTTCCTCCCCCGTGAGGGGGAGGTGGCCGATGCGCGTAGCGCGAGGTCAGAGGGGGACACGAACCAAAAAGACCGCCCCGAAGGGCGGCCCTTTACCTAGACGTCTCGTCGGCGCGGTGCGCCGATCCGCTCACAGCGTTCGCGGCGCTTCGCTATTTTCGCCGCTGGCGAAAATTTGCCGAAGGCAACCGCTTACGCGTCCTCTTTCGGCGTCTCCGTCGATCCTTCGTCCTCCGGCGCTTTCGGCTTGGGCGCGGGCACGAACTTGAAGGTCAGGCTGGTCTTGCCTTTCTCGTCCTTCTTGCGGCTCACGCCGACCTTGACCAGGCCGCCATATTTCAGCTTCCCGAACAGGATCTCGTCGGCCAGCGGCTTCTTGACATATTCCTGGATCGTGCGGCCGAGCGGACGCGCGCCGTAGCGCTTGTCGTAACCCTTGTCGGCGATCCATTCGTTCGCGGCCTTGCTCAGCTCGAACTCGATCTTGCGATCCGCCAGCTGGGCTTCCAGCTGGATGATGAACTTGTCGACCACGCGACCGATATGCTCCTTGGACAGGGGCGCGAACATCACCACCGCGTCAAGGCGGTTGCGGAACTCCGGCGTGAAGCGGCGCTTGATGGCCTCTTCCTGCTCGTCGTCCTTGAGGCCCCGGCCGAAGCCGATCCCGGCCTTCGAGGCGTCCGCCGCGCCCGCATTGGTCGTCATGATGACGATGACGTTGCGGAAGTCGACCTTGCGGCCATTGCTGTCCGTCAGGAAGCCATTGTCCATCACCTGCAACAGGATGTTGTAGATGTCCGGATGGGCCTTCTCGATTTCGTCGAGCAGGAGCACGCAATGCGGGTTCTGGTTCACGGCGTCCGTGAGCAGGCCGCCCTGATCGTAGCCGACATATCCGGGAGGCGCACCGATCAGGCGCGAGACCGTGTGCCGCTCCATATATTCCGACATGTCGAAGCGAAGCAGTTCCAGACCCTGCGTCATGGCGAGCTGGCGCGCGACCTCGGTTTTGCCGACACCGGTCGGACCCGCAAACAGGTAGGAGCCGATCGGCTTGTTCGGCTCGCGCAGACCCGCGCGCGCCAGTTTGACGGCGGCCGCGACTTGTTCGATGGCCGAGTCCTGGCCGAACACCATGCGCTTGAGGTCCATTTCCAGCGACGCCAGAGCCTTCTCGTCGTCGCGCGAGATGCTCTTCGGCGGGATGCGGGCGATCTTGGATACGACCGCCTCGATCTCCTTGTTGCCGATGATCTTCTGGCGCTCGTCCTCCGGCACCAGCTTGGTGCGGGCTCCGGCCTCGTCGATGATGTCGATCGCCTTGTCCGGCAGCTTGCGGTCCGTGATGTGGCGGACCGAGAGCGTCACCGCGCTCTCGATGGCTTCGGGTGTGTATTCGACGGCGTGGAACTCCTCGAAATAGGACTTGAGGCCCTGGAGGATCTTCACCGCATCGTCGGACGTCGGCTCGGAGACGTCGATCTTCAGGAAGCGGCGGGACAGGGCCCGATCCTTCTCGAAATGCTGGCGGTATTCCTTGTAGGTGGTCGAGCCCATGCAGCGCAGCTTGCCGCTCTGCAAGGCGGGCTTGAGCAGGTTGGACGCGTCCATCGCGCCGCCGCTCGTCGCGCCCGCGCCGATGATGGTGTGGATCTCGTCGATGAACAGCACCGCGCCGGGCGTGTCCTGCAACTTCGTGACCACCGCCTTCAACCGCTCCTCGAAGTCGCCCCGATAGCGGGTGCCCGCCAGCAGCGCGCCCATGTCGAGCGAGTAGATCGTGCTGTCGGCCAGGACCTCCGGTACGTCGTCATTGACGATGCGCCGCGCGATGCCTTCGGCGATCGCCGTCTTGCCCACGCCCGGATCGCCCACCAGCAGCGGGTTGTTCTTGCGGCGGCGCGATAGCACCATGATGCAGCGCTCCACCTCGTCCGCGCGGCCGATCAGCGGATCGATATCGCCTTCGCGCGCCTTCTGGTTGAGGTTGACCGTGTATTCGGCCAGCGGGTCCTTGGCGTTCGCGTCCTCGGCATCCTCGCCGGCACCCGTTGGGGGCTTGGGCGCGGATTGGCCGTTCTTGGCGATGCCGTGGCTGATGTAGTTGACCGCGTCGTAGCGCGTCATGTCCCGCTCCTGCAGAAAATAGACGGCGTGGCTTTCGCGTTCGGCGAACAGCGCGACGAGCGCGTTCGCGCCCGTCACTTCCTCGCGGCCCGAGCTCTGGACGTGGATGACGGCACGCTGGATCACGCGGTGGAACCCGGCGGTCGGGCGGGCCTCCTCGAACTCTTCCACCACGAGGGAGGCGAGGTCTTCGTCCAGATAGCGCGTCACGTCCTGACGCAGGGGTTCGATGTCGACGCTGCACGCCGTGATGACGGCGGCAGCGTCCTGGTCATCCAGCAGCGCGAGCAGCAAATGCTCCAGCGTCGCCAGCTCGTGTTTACGGTCGCTGGCGAGCGTCAGGGCGCGATGAATGGTTTCTTCCAAGACTGGAGAGAATGATGCCATGATAGTGCTTCCTTTCAGTGTTCCGACTTGGGAAGTCTTTTGCCGCTTTGCAATGCGGTCATTTGGGCAAAAGCCGCACGGAAATGTGAAGAGGCGGTCACGTTTGAAGCGGCACAAGATTTTGGCGGGGGTGGAGCGAGGTTCACCGGAGCCGATCCGGGGCATGCGCCTACAGAGAACTTAGGTAACCATCCAGACCAGTACGCGCAGCTTGGCTGCGCATGTCACTCAGGGCATCCGAAGGAACGACCCCATGTGCAAGCGCGCGAGGCACGTCATGGAAAAGATCTGAGACCTTGTAGACCACGGATATGGCCAACGTGTTTTCATATTTCAAATGCGCGGACCGAATGTCAATGAAAGCTTAGGAGGACGCGTTCATAATTGCAAAAATCGATCATAGAGTCGAAGTCTCTATGACTTCACATTGTTTTCTCGTCGCGAAGTCACGCTCCTACTCCAATCAGACATAGTGTCCGCCCTGATAGATGTGCCAGAGATACTTTACCCCATATCCGCCATGTAACGCGAACAGCCCTATAGCCATCCACCACTTAGCCGACTGCCATAAGCCGCTAGATCTAAAGCGGCAAAGTATCGCGGCTAGTTCAGAATAGAAGACGAGTACGCCTATATAGGCAGTCCACAAGAAATTAGCATGGCTGATCCTCTCACCCACCTCGGCGAACAACACCATGATAAGGATACAGGAAACCAAAAAGACCAGGCCAGCGATCATGTAATCGGTGAGGCTACTACGCCAGAGTAGCGCCATGATAATTGCCGGGATTAGAAATGCCGCAAGGAAGGCTCCGTCCATATCGACGAAATACATTTTCATTACGGCAAAGGGGTTGATCTCGAAGCCAAACGTCACCTCACCGCTCCCAACGGTTCCCGTCACGAAACCGGTAATGAAAAGGAGCGGAACGAACAAAACGAGGCCCGACATGATCAGCCACCAGAACCGACCGACACGGTCCTCCGGATTTCGGGCTAGCGACCAAAGACAAAGAAGGACGGCCGGGACAAAAAACCCGACATGGAAACTCGGCTTGGCGAATACCGTTAGAGCACCAATGATGCCCAGAATTGCTAGCCATCGCCAGTCGGGTATCTTGCTATCCAACACTCTGCGCGTGAAAACCCACCACGTTAGCAAGGCCAACGGCGCCATGAGAATGTAGGTCGGACTATGGATCGGATTGGGCGAGAACTGGCCCAGATAGGGCCGCATACTGTCCGAAAACAACATGACTGGCATGGCAAATGTCACGACGGCACCGAGCGACCAGCGCAGCCAGGCAGGCCGATTCCGATCACAATAAACCAAGGCCACGGTCGCTCCAATGCCTGCCTTGAAAACAGAGGCGAGAACCGCGAGCGTAAACGCGGCTTGGCCCACGACGTTGACGATAAGGTGGAAAAGCCGGTTAGGTGGCGTACGGAAGCTAATGGCCTCCGACCAGATAAGGTGAACGCGCCAGTCGGTCGGCCGACCATCTAGGGTCAGAAAATATTCAAAGAAGAACGCGAAGGCAGCTCCGAACAAAGCCAAACCGAACAATGCGTCCATCCATCCGAGCTCCCATGAACGACCGCCATCTTCCTTCCTCATCGCAATGGAAGAATCCGAAGGCTCGGTAAGTTTGGCACCTGACGGATAGGGCGCTACGTCGACATGCTTTGAGTCCGTCACGATGAAAGCCTTCCAAGTTGCCCTTCACTTAATTTCATTACGGCTCTTGTCATCACGCCTTCTCCAGCGTGCATTGCAGCGGGTGCTGGTTTCGCTTGGCGGCGTCCATGACCTGGCTGACTTTGGTCTCCGCCACCTCGAACGTGTAGACGCCGCACGTGCCGATGCCCGTCTGGTGGACGTTGAGCATGATGGTCGTCGCCTCCTCCTGGGTCTTCTTGAAGATGCCCATCAGGATGGAGACCACGAATTCCATCGGCGTGTAGTCGTCATTCATCAGCAACACGCGGTACATGGACGGCTTCTTGGTTTTTTCGCGCACCTTGGTCGCGACGCCGCGTTCCGTTTCGTCGCCCGGCAGTTTGGGCGACCCGCCGCCATCGCCCGGCGCGCCGGTATTGCCGTCCGGGCCGCCTGCGGACTCCTCGTCATCGGACAGTCGGGGATCGAAAGGGTTTGGGGACGTCTCGTTCATACTGCTCTAGTCTACGGTTCCGGGCGCGGCTTGGATAGGCGGGCGGGGCCGGCCTTGAGTCAAATCTGTGTGTGGCAGGCGATGTGGGCGGGGCGCGGCGGGGTTTCAAGCCTGCGCGGGGTCGATCCCCGGCACGGACAGGATCGCTGCGCGCATCACGTCGCGGGCCGCCACGACTCGGCGAGAGGTCCGCAACGCCGGCAGGCAGGACAGGGTGACAGGCAATTCGGGGGCGCGCCAGCCCGGCAGCGCGT
>JBATXP010000525.1:0-1967 GCA_049673465.1 Litorimonas sp. | reverse complement strand
GCGCTCAAGGGCATGGCGGCCATGCTGCCGCTCGCCATCCTGATGTTGCTGGCCTTCGCCCTGGGCAGCCTGTGCCGCCAACTCGGCACGGGCGCGTTCACCGCCGACGTGACCAGCGCCTTACTGTCCCCCGCGCTCATGCCTGCCCTGGTGTTCCTGATCAGCTGTTTCGTGGCCTTCTCGACCGGGACCAGCTGGGGGACCTTCGCCATCATGATCCCCATCGCCGTGCCGCTGGCCGCCAGCTACGGGATCGACCCGTCGCTCGCCATCGCGGCGGCCATTGGCGGCGGGGTGTTCGGCGACCATTGCAGTCCGACCAGCGACACGTCGATCATCGCCTCCATGGCGTCGGGTTCGGACCATATCGACCACATCCGCACCCAACTGCCCTACGCGCTGATCGCGGGCGGGCTGACGGTGGCGCTCTACCTGATCCTGGGGGTTGTCGGTGCATAGGGTCCTGCTCGCCGCCCTGCTGCTTGGGGCCTGCCAGGCCGCCCCGGCCCAAGCTCACCAACTCGACGGTCTCTGGGTCAACGAGGCGGGCTCCGCCGTGGAGATCGCGGTTGCCGAAGACGGATCGCTGTCGGGCACCTATCGAACAGAACTCGGCCGCCCCGACGCGGATTCCCGCTTTCCCCTGACGGGCTGGGCACAGGGCGACGTGGTGGCCTTCTCGGTCAGCTTCACCGGTTTCGGGTCCATCACCAGCTGGTCGGGGCAGCTATCCGAAGACCAGGAGGGTCCCTTCATCAGGACGCTCTGGCACTATACCAAGGACATTCCGGACGCGGAGGAGGCGGAAGACCTCTGGCGCACCCTCAATGCGGGCGCGGCGACGTTCCGGCCCGCGCCCGATCCGGCCGGGACGAAATGACCGCGCCCAGCCCCGCGCTGCCGAGAATGGCGGCGATGGAGGCTCGGGTCATCTCCTCGAATGTGTAGAGCCCGGCATCAAGAGCCGCGGCCAGACCCGGCCAGAGGGCGGACAGGCCGCCTGCCCAAAGCTCCGTCTTCAGCGTCCAGGCAAAGAAGGGCAGCGGCACGATCAGCGCGCCGACGACGGCTCCAGCAAGCGCACCGCGCAGCCAGCCCCGGCCACTTCGGTGCAGGATGGTCCAAACGAGAAAGCCGACGACCGCAGTCGCGACGAACAGGATCGCCACGATCTTTGCGACATCCGCGATCAGATCGCCCTGACCGCCCAGCCGCCATGCCGCGACGGCCCCGCCGAACAGGGTCGCCAGCGGCGTGATCCAGGCAACGAAGCGGACACGCGGACTCACGTGCAAAGCCCCTTACTGGTCGACCAGATCTTCCCAGAAGCGCTTGGCCTTGTTGAGGAAGCCCTGGCTTTCGGGGCTGACCTCGTCGCCGGACAGTTCGGCGAACTCCTCCAGCAATTCCCGTTGGCGGGCGCTCAATTGGTTGGGCGTTTCCACGGCGAGTTCGACATACATGTCCCCGCGCGCCTGGCTGCGCAGCACGCTCATGCCCTTGCCGCGCAGGCGTAGGCGCTTGCCGCCCTGGCTGCCTTCCTCGACCTTGATCTTGGACCGGCCCCCGTCGATGGTCGGGATCTCGACCTCTCCGCCCAGCGCGGCCACGGTCATGGGCACGGGCGCGCGCATGTAGAGGTTCGCGCCCTCGCGCTCGAACATGTCGTGCGGGCGGACGGAGACGAAGAGGTAGAGGTCGCCGCGCTGGCGGTTGGTCGATCCGCGCTTGGGGGCCTGGTCGCCCTGTCCGGAAAGGCGGATGCGCGTGCCGTCCTCCACGCCCGCCGGAATGGACACGTCGAGCTCCGTCGGCTGGCGAACCTGCCCCTGGCCGTCGCATTCGCGGCACGGGTCGGAGACATAATCGCCTTGGCCGCCACAGGTCGGGCAGGGGCGTTCCATGGTGAAGAAGCCCTGCTGCGTGCGGACGCGGCCCGCCCCGCCGCACGTGCCGCACGTCTCCAC
>JBATXP010000524.1:0-3422 GCA_049673465.1 Litorimonas sp. | reverse complement strand
GGCTAGACCGGCGAGGAGCTAGTGTCGGCCTGGGCACCCACTCCCAGATGTCCGCCGTGGAACCGTTCTCCAAATATGCCTTGGGACGCAGTGTCCGGACTCCATCGCCGACAGGCTAACGTGCTGGTACCAGGAAGCGATGCCTTGGAACACGAACCCTCCTAACCGACCCGTTCGCTTCTTTTCGGTTCTCGCGTGCTATGCGGCCGCGGGGGCGTTCTGGGGTGTGTTCGCCGCCGCGACACCCGCTCTCAGGGCGCTCACGAACCTCGAACCTGCCGGGTTCGGGTTCTTGCTCCTCTCGATGACCGTCGGTGCCCTGCCGACCATGTTCGTCTTCGGCCGGATCGTCGGTCGGATCGAACGCGGTGCGCTGCCGCTATGCCTTCTGGCCATGGGATGCGCGGCGTTCTGGCTTGCAAATGCATCGGACCTCGTGTCGATCATCATCGCCTTGCTCTTGCTCGGGGCATCGTCAGGAGCGCTCGACATCGCCCTGAACCTGCGGGTTTCGACCTTGGAGCGCGTCGACGGCCTGCGCTTGTTCGACAAGGCGCATGCGGCCCTTCCCCTCGCGTTCCTCGTCGCGAGCCCCGCCGCCGGTTGGCTGCGCGATGCCGGGATCGGGATCGACACGATCTTCGCGACGGCCGGCGGCATCCTCGTGCTCGCTGGGGCATGGGAGTGGCGGGCATCGGCACAGGGCGCCGGGACACTCGCAACGCCGGTCGAGCCGAGCGAGGCGGCCCTGCCTGGCCACGTCCCGGCCTTGCTCCTGCTTCTCGGGGGCCTTGGTGCCCTCGGGGCGTTCCAGGAGATGGCCGCAACCAACTGGGCCGCGATCCATGTCGTAGACGTCCTGTCGGGATCGGCGACGATGGGCGGCCTCGCCCCCGGCATGTTCATGTTCGGGCTGTTCCTGGGGCGTCTCGCCGCCGACCGGGCGGGGGCGGGTCGCGAGGATTTCTCGATCATACGGGTTGCCGCGCTTTTCGGCGTGCCCGCCTTCGGCCTGATCGCCGTATCGTCGTTCGTTCCGTTGACGATCGTCGGCTTCGTCATCGCGGGAATGGCAGTCGGACCGATCAAGCCCGCCATCTACCGGACCGTGACACGTCGGGCACCCGACGTGGCCCGCGGCGCGTGGCTCAGCATCGTCACAGGGACGGCCTATGCCGGCTACCTTCTTAGCCCTGCGATCCTCGGCCCGGTCGCCGAGTACCTCGGTTGGACGGCCCTGTGGGGCCTGACGGCGTTCGCCGGCATGATGATCATCAGCCTGACGCGCATGGCTCGAAGCGGTCGTTGAGGTATGCCTAACGCTGACGCTTCCTACTGGGCGCTCGCCTTCTTTGCCGAAAGTTGGGATCAGTCGGCAACTGCACCAGCACCTCGCTCCCCAGACCGTCCCCGATCTCGACCGTACCGCCATGGGCGTGGGCGATCTGGCGGACGAGGGGAAGGCCGAGGCCGTGGCCCTCGACATCTCTCGCGCCTGCGCCGCGGTGGAAGCGCTCGAACACCTTCTCGCGGTCTTCCGGCGCGATGCCGGCTCCACCGTCGCGGACGGTGAGGATATCCGGCGCTCGTCCACATGAAGCCGCTTAAGGCCTACGACCGTGCGGTGACGACGCCGGCGATGATCCTCGCGCTCGCGCTCGGGATCACGCTCGGGGTGCTGGGCGGGTGGTTCTCGTCCGCGTGGCTCGGCGCGAAGATCCTCCTCGTCATCGGGCTTTCCGGCCTGCACGGTGCCCTAACGGGCCGCCTGCGCCGCGCGATCTGGGAGACGGACGGGAAACCCGCGCCCGGCGGCCACCTCTTCCTGCCCATGGGCCTTGGTCTCGTGGCCCTCATCGTGCTGCTCGTGACTCTGAAACCCTAGGCAGCCCATCTGTCGGGCGGGATCGAAGTCCTCCAAGTGAAACAGTTCCGCGAGGCCATGCTTCATCAAGCTGTTGAGTCAGACCAATCGTAACCGTCCGGCGTCACTGCTCTGCCGCGGATAGAGAGTGTTCGATAGTGTCCGCTTTGGATAGCGGACACTATGGGGCGGCTGATGGCACGTCGGTCGAAGCGGTTATGGACGGACGAAGAGAAGCGTTCGATCTGTTTTCAGACGGCGGCGCCGGGTGTCTCGGTGGCGCAGGTCGCACGGCGTTATGCAATGAACGCGAACATGGTCTTCAAGTGGCTGCGTGACCCTCGTTATGCGCCCGATGCCGGAGCAGTTGTTGATGAGAGAGCGATGGATGCGGCCTGTTTCCTGCCGGTCGAGATCATCGGCCGGACGGAGAGCGGTGACGCAGATTTCCTCGCCGATCCCGTGCCCGCAGCAGGCTCGATCGAGATCGACATTGCGGGCGGTCATCGGCTGCGGATCACTGGCACCTATGACCCTGATGCGCTGGCCCGGCTGATCCGGGGCCTGTCGGGATGATCCCTGTCCCGGTAAATACGCGGGTCTGGCTTGCGGCAGGCGTGACTGACATGCGTCGCGGGTTCACGACGCTGGCGGCGCAGGCCGAGCAGACGCTGAAGCAGGACCCGTTCGCCGGCCACATGTTCGTCTTTCGCGGCAGGCGCGGTGATCTGATCAAGATCATCTGGTGGGACGGGCAAGGTGCGTGTCTGTTCTCCAAGCGTCTGGAGAAGGGCCGGTTCGTCTGGCCGGCGGCGAAGGAGGGCAAGATCGCATTGACGGCCGCACAGCTGGCAATGTTGCTGGAGGGGATCGACTGGCGTCTGCCGCAACGCAGCTGGAAGCCGCTCAAAGCGGGGTAAACAGGCCTGGAATGACACTTCTGGGATTCCCCGAACACGGCAGATCCCGTATAATCCGACCATGCTGGACGTGGCCAAATCTCTGCCGGAAGATCCCGATGAACTGCGTCGGTTCACAGCCCTTTTGCTGGCCGAGGTAAAGTCGCAGGCGATGCTGATCGAGAAGTTGCGACACCAGTTGGCCGGTCATCGCAACCACAGGTTCGGCCCCTCGTCCGAGACGATCGAGCAGCTCCAACTGGCCCTTGAAGCCAGCGAGATCGCCGTTGCGAAGATGACCGCGAAGCTCCGGCTTCCTGACGAGGAACCGAAGAACAAGCCGAAGCGTCGGCCTATCCCCGACCACATTCCGCGCCAGGAGATCGAGCTGACCACCGGCGATGACGACTGCGCCCACTGCGGTGGAGCCCTGCGCCGCCTGGGTGAGGATGTGACAGAGGAGCTGGAGTATGTGCCCGGTCGGTTCATCGTGAACCGCATTGTGCGGCCGCGCTTTGCGTGTTCCGGCTGCGAGGCGTTCACGCAGGTAGTTTTACCGTCGCGCCCGATTGAGCGCGGTCGCCCTGGCCCCGGCCTGCTGGCGCACGTGCTGGTCAACAAATACGCCGATCATCTGCCGCTCTACCGGCAGAGCCAGA
>JBATXP010000523.1:0-4172 GCA_049673465.1 Litorimonas sp. | reverse complement strand
GGCTGGGGTCGAGCAGGTCGAGGCGGCGGCCCGACAGCATGCGCTGCCAGGCGCGCGGGGGGACAGCGCGCGCCATCACCCCCCCGGCGTGTAATAGGTCGGCGTGCCGGGACCGACGGGCAGGTCGAGGCCGAAGGTCCAGAGCACGAAGAAGCTGATCCAGGTCAGCAGGAAGAAGATGGTGTAGGGCAGCATCATGGCGATCAGCGCGCCCACACCGAGATCCTTGTCGTAGCGCAGCGCCCAGGCGAAGATCAGGCCGAAATAACTCATCATCGGGGTGATGATGTTGGTCGAGCTGTCGCCGATTCGGTAGGCGGCCTGGATCACTTCGGGCGAATAGCCGACCAGCATCAGCATGGGCACGAAGATGGGGGCCGTGACCGCCCATTGCGCCGACGCCGAGCCGAGCGACAGGTTGATCACCGCGCACATCAGGATGAACAGCACGAAGACGAACGGGGCGGACAGGCCGGATTCCTTGATGAACTCCGCGCCGGTGACGGCGAAGATCGCGCCCAGATTGGTCCATCCGAAGAAGGCGACGAACTGCGCGGCGAAGAAGACCAGCACGATGTAGAGGCCCAGCGACGCCAGCGCGTCCGCCATGCCGTCGATGATATCCCGGTCCGTCTTCATCGTCCCGACGGTGCGCCCGTAGACATAGCCCAGCACGAGGAAGAAGATCAGGATCCAGACCACGAAGCCATCGAAGAACGGACTGTCCATCCGGTCGCCGTCCACCGGATTGCGGAACACGCCCCATTCCGGGATCAGGGTCAGGGCCATGAGCCCCAGCACGGCCAGCAGGGCGAGACCCGCCCGGCGCAGCCCCTTCTTCTCCTGCGGCGTGACGTCTTCCATCATGGTCGTGTCGAGGATCGTATCGTCGGCGCGCGAGTCGTCGAATTCGCCCAGCTGCGGCTCCACGATGAAGATGGTGACCAGCGAGGCGACGATCGTGATCAGAAAGACCGACGCCGCCATGAAGAAATAATTGTCCGTCGCGATGACGGAATAGGCCGGGTCGATCAGCTGCGCCGCTTCCTCCGTGATCCCGGCCAGCAGCGGGTCGATCGTCCCGATCAGCAGGTTTGCGCTATAGCCGCCCGACACGCCGGCGAATGCCGCCGCCATGCCCGCCAGCGGGTGACGCCCCAGCGCGTAGAAGATCGCTGCCGCCAGCGGGATCAGCACGACATAGCCGACTTCGGACGCCGTGTTGGAGATGATGCCCGCGAACACGATGGCGACCGTGACGAGATGTTTGGGCGCGCCCATGACGAGACTGCGCACGGCGGCCGACAGAAGGCCGGACTTCTCCGCGACGCCGACGCCGATCATGGCGACCAGGACCACGCCCAGCGGCGCGAAGCTGGTGAAATTGTCCACGATGTTGACGAAGATGCGCCGCAACCCGTCGCCATTCATCAGGCTGACCGCCCGGATCATGCCGTCTTCGGCCACGCCGCGCGCGCCTGCGGGTCGGGGGTCCTCCACCGCCAGGCCCATCCAGCCGAACAGGCCGGACAAAAGCACGATCAGCACGGCGAGGTAGAAGAACAGCGTCACCGGGTGCGGCAGCAGGTTGCCCAGCCATTCCACCCCGTCGAGGAACCGGGTGAAGGCGTTGCGTTTCGGCTTGGGACCGGGCTTGGCGGCGTCGACCGGATTGTCGGCCATGTTGGAGCTCCATCGTCACGGTCCGGACCGGGCCGGAAGATGGACTTCCGATCCGCGCCCGGCCCCGCCCTGTCAAGGGCGCGCCTCGCCGAGACCGAAGGGTCTGACGAAAACGTCATGGTCGGAACGTTGACGCCCGTCGCGACGTATCCCTAGAAGTT
Source organism: Litorimonas sp. (assembly GCA_049673465.1). Lineage (GTDB taxonomy): Bacteria > Pseudomonadota > Alphaproteobacteria > Caulobacterales > Maricaulaceae > Litorimonas. The sequence goes on along the minus strand of JBATXP010000523.1, from coordinate 2,328 downwards.
ATTAGGTAACAACCCCTTATCCAAAGGCCACCCATGTCCCGAACGTCCCGGCTTTCCTTCCGCGCTTCCCTGCTGTCCGCCTGCGCCGGACTCGTCCTGATGCCCGCTGCGTTGAGCCAGCCCGCCCTGGCCCAGGATCAGGTGCAGATACGAACCGACCTGCCCGGCGCGGCCCAAGTCGCGGACAACCCGCTATTCGAGACCTGGAACACGCCCTTCGGCGCGCCGCCCTTCGACCGGCTGGACGCGCGCCATTTCCTGCCCGCCTTCGAGCACGCCATGGAAATCCACACCGCGGAGATCGACGCCATCGCCAGCCAGAGCGCACCGCCCTCCTTCGACAACACCATCGCCGCGTTGGAGCGCTCCGGGGCCGACCTCACGCGGATCGGCAACACGTTTGCGGCCTTCACCTCGTCGGCGACCAATGAGGAGTTCCGGGCCGTGCAGAGCGAGATCAGCCCCCGCCGCGCCGCGCATGGCAGCGCCATCGCCCTGAACGAGGCGCTGTTTCAGCGCATCGACACGCTGTTCGGGATGAGCGACCAGCTCGGCCTCACCGACGAGCAGGCGCGCGTTCTGGAACGCACCCATACGGGCTTCGTCCGGGCGGGCGCGGAACTGACGGGCGCGGATCGCGAGCGCCTGGGCGAGATCGTGGAGGAACTGGCCGGGCTCTACACCACCTTCAGCCAGAACGTGCAGCGTGACGCGGAAGGGTTCGCGCTGGTGCTGGATTCCGAGGCCGACAAGGCCGGACTGCCCGACTTCGTGCTGAGCGCGGCCGCGCAGGCGGCGGCCGACCGGGACATGGAGGGCCAGCATGTCATCACCCTGGCCCGCTCCTCCTTCGAGCCCTTCATGATCTTCTCCACCCGCCGCGACCTGCGCGAACGGGCCTTCGAGGCCTGGACCAATCGCGGCGACAACGACAACGAATATGCCAATGAGGAGGTCATCCGCCAGATCCTCCTCCTGCGCCTGGAACGCGCCAACATGCTCGGGTTTGAGAACTTCACCGCCTTCCGCACGGCCAACACCATGGCCGGCACGCCCGAGGCCGCGCACGACCTGCTCAGCCAGGTCTGGAAAGGCGCGCGCGCCAAGGCCGAACAGGAAGAGCGCGAAATCCGCGCGATAATGGCGGCGGAAGGCGCGACCCACGATCTGGAGCCGTGGGACTGGTGGCACTATGCGGAGAAGGCGCGGGCCGAAAACTACGAACTCGACGAGGACGAGGTGAAGGCCTACCTGTCGCTGGACAACATTCTCGACGCGCAATTCGACGTGGCGACCCGCCTGTTCGGCGTCACCTTCGAGGAACGCGACGACATCCCCGTCTATCATCCGGACGTGCGCGTCTGGGAGATGAGCTCCGCCGAGGGCGAGCCGATGGGCCTGTTCTACGGCGATTATTTCGCCCGGCCCGGAAAGCGCTCCGGCGCGTGGAAGAGCGCGCTGCGCAAGCAGGACAAGCTGGACGGCGAAACGCTGCCGCTGATCATGAACAACGCCAACTACAACAAGCCCGCCGAAGGCCAGCCCGCCCTGATCACGCAGCGGGAAGCGGAAGTGATCTTTCACGAATTCGGCCATGGCCTTCACGGCTTGCTGTCGAACGTGACCTACCCGTCCATCGCGGGCACGTCGGTCGATTTCGATTTCGTTGAGTTCCCGGCGCAGATCTACGAACACTGGATGCGCCAGCCCGAAGTGATCCAGGCCTTCGCCCTGCACCACGAGACCGGCGAGCCCATGCCGACCGCCCTGCTGGAGCGGGTCCGCGCGGCGGCCAACGCCAAGTCGGGCTTCGACAATGTCGAATTCATCGCATCGGGCTTCGTGGACCTCGCCTTCCACCGCCTGACCGATCCGGACATCATCCGCGAACTGGACGTCAATTCCTTCGAGGACGGCGTTCTGGCGCAGATCGGCATGCCGCACGCCATCGAGATGCGTCACCGCTCCCCACACTTCCTGCATTCGTTTGCGGGCGAGCTCTATGCGGGCGGCTACTACACCTATATGTGGGCCGGCGTGCTGGACAATGACGGGTTCGCGGCCTTCGAGGAAGCGGGCGACCCGTTCGATCCGGAACTGGCGCGCAAGCTCTACGAAAACGTCTTCTCCGCCGGCAACTCCCGCCCCGCCATGGACGCCTATGTGGGCTTCCGCGGCCGCGAACCCGTGGTCGAGCCGCTGCTGACCAATCGGGGGCTGCAGGTGGACGGGCCGGATATGTGAAAGGGCGCGCCAAGGCGCGGCTTTACTATTCGTCTCCCCCTCCGTCCAGCGTGACTACGTCACGACTGGCCACCTCCCCCTATC
>JBATXP010000522.1:0-5226 GCA_049673465.1 Litorimonas sp. | reverse complement strand
GAGCGAGACAGTCGCGACGCTCGCGCAGACGAGCAGTGCCACCGCTGCCGCGCTCCGGTCGCGCGCCAGCAGGTCGACCAGCATCAGCGCCGTGGCCGCCTGCAATCCCGACATGAGGCTCAGCGTGGCCTGTATCCGCCCGCCAAACCCGGCCACGGCTAGGGTCGCACCCGTCATCATGCCCGCCAGGGCGAAGGCGAACCAGAGCCGCTTGCGCCGGGAAGCTCCGCGCCCCAATTCCCGCAGCACGTTTTGGGATAGCGTCCAACCGACGACGGGGCCGCAGGAGGCGGTGGCAAGGATCAGCGCCTTTGTGCGATCGTCGATGGGCCGCAGGTAGAGCAGCTCTATCGTGGAGGCAGCCGGGTCGAGCTGGCTGGCGAGGGCGAGCGCGACCAGCAGGGCCGCGAGTGGCAGGAACCGGATGAGGCCAGAGCCGGGCAAGACGCGTTAGCTGTTCTTACCCGCCTTGCGGTCGCGTGCGGCGAGCAGGCGAAGACGCAGGGCGTTGATCTTGATGAAGCCTTCCGCATCCGCCTGGTCGTAGACGTCGTCTTCCTCGAACGTGACGTGTTCCTGGCTATAGAGCGAATGGGGGCTGGCGCGCCCGATCACGTCCACATTGCCCTTGTAGAGCTTCAGCCGGACCGTGCCCGTGACGAGGGCTTGGCTGTGGTCGATGGCAGCCTGGAGCATTTCGCGCTCGGGGCTGAACCAGAAGCCGTTATAGATCAGCTCCGCATAGCGCGGCATCAGTTCGTCCTTCAGGTGCATCGCGCCCTTGTCCATCGTGATCTGCTCGATGCCCCGATGCGCCATCAACAGGATCGTCCCGCCGGGCGTCTCGTAGACGCCGCGGCTCTTCATGCCGACGAACCGGTTTTCCAGCAGGTCCAGACGGCCGATGCCGTTGGCTCCGCCGAGTTCGTTGAGGCGCGTGAGCAGCGTGGCCGGGCTCATCGCTTCGCCGTCGATCGACACGGCATCCCCGCGCTCGAACCCGATCTCGATCACGGTCGCGGTGTTGGGCGCGTCTTCGGGGCTGACCGTGCGCTGAAAGACATAGTCGGGCGCTTCGTCGTCGGGGTCCTCCAGCACCTTGCCTTCCGACGAGGTATGCAGCAGGTTCGCATCGACCGAGAAGGGTGCTTCGCCGCGCTTGTCCGCTGCGATCTCGATGCCGTGTTGTTCCGCATATTCCAGCAGCTTGGTGCGCGAGTTCAGGTCCCATTCGCGCCAGGGAGCGATCACTTTGATCTCCGGATCCAGCGCGTAATAGCCCAGCTCGAAGCGAACCTGGTCGTTGCCCTTGCCAGTCGCGCCGTGACAGACCGCGTCCGCGCCGACCGCGTGCGCGATCTCGATCTGGCGCTTGCTGATGAGCGGCCGGGCGATGGACGTCCCCAGCAGGTAGAGCCCCTCATAGACCGTGTTGGCGCGGAACATGGGGAAGACGAAGTCGCGCACGAATTCCTCGCGCAGATCGTCGATATAGATGTTCTCTTCGGTGACGCCCGCCGCCAAGGCTTTCTTGCGTGCGGGTTCCAACTCCTCACCCTGGCCCAGATCGGCGGTGAAGGTCACCACCTCGCAGCCCTTCTCCTCCTGCAGCCATTTCAGGATGATCGAGGTGTCGAGACCACCGCTATAGGCGAGGACGACTTTCTTGGGATGCGACATTGACGGGCCTTGAGGGAAGAGCGGATGCGCGGCGGGGCATAACCGGGCAGGACGGGGATGCAAAGGCTCTAAGAGGACGGCTTGGAGGAAACCAGCCGCAGCCGGTGCGGGCCGAAGGCGCCGGGGTGATGCCGGGCGGCGGGCTCCCACTCGACGGAAAAGACCAGTCCTGCCGCCCCGCGGTCCGATGCCCTCACCCAGTAGCTGCCCTGCGGCGAGCGGGGAATGTGAACGCAAGGCTCCATGGCGACGTCGAGCGTGCCGCTCTCGAACTTCTCGCACATGTCGGCCACGACTCGCACGGCTAGCGTGTCTGGAAAGTCGCTCCGGTTGACGATCTGGATGCGCAGGGTCACGGCCTTACCCTAGCGCAAAGCAAGATGCGCACGCAATATGTTCTTTATTTGTTCTGTCGCGCTGCTAGGGTCCAGACCATGCAGCTCGGCTTTCATATTGAGGGTCCCGGGGAGCCGCCGGGCGGCGGGTCGCAGCGTATGGTGGTGGCGGACTATTTGTTGAGGCGTGCCATCCCGATCCCGACCGTGGTCTACCGTCTCAACCCGCCGACCCAGTTCGTGAAGGGCGTGATCGGCGGCAAGACACGCAGCGAAGCGTCCGCCCGGGCGCTGTCGAAGCTCTGGGCGCGGTTCGGTTCCTGGGAAGCGGTCGCCGAAGGCCCGCCGCGCGATATTCTGGAGGCCGTGTCGGATGTCACCCATCCGGAACTCAAGGCGGACCGATTGAGACGGAGCTTGCGCCAGCTCTGCGAGGAACGCGGGCGCGTCGACCTGTCCCCGGTGGACCGTCTCTCCGTGCCGCAGGCGCTGCTATGGCTGGAACGCCTGCCCGGCGTCGGGCGCAAGGCGTCCGCGTCGGTGCTGAACCACAGCACGCTGCACCGCCGCGCTCTCGTGATCGACTCCCACCACCTGCGCATCGCCCAGCGGCTCGGCTGGGTCGGGCCGACCTGCACCGGACACGACGCCTATGACCGCCTGATGCCGCGCGTGCCGGATGGCTGGGACGCGACCCGGATCGACGATCATCACCGCCGCTTCAAGCGCCTCGGCCAGGACATCTGCCGCCCGACCCGGCCGAAATGCGGAATCTGCCCGCTGCAGTCGATCTGTGCGACGGGGCAGGGCGATTGAGACCTTTCCCTTCCGCTCATCCCCGCGACAGGGCCGCGCCAGCATGTCCTCGGATCCAGTTCTTGTCATGAGTTCGACATGGGTGAGTGGGTCCTTGCCGGCCGAGAGGTCGGTGAGCCACTGGATTCCCGCGTTCGCGGGAATGAGCGGGAGGGAGAGGGTCTACGGGCTTCCTTATCCGTTGAACCCCGTTTCCCACCCTGATAGCGCGCCCGCATGACGGGATCGCTCGCGCAGAAACTCCTCGCCGAATTCCTCGGCAGCCTCCTGCTGGCCGGCGTGGTGATCGGTTCGGGCGTTCTCGCGGTCGCGGTATCGGGCGGCAATGACGGGGTGGCGCTAATCGGCAATACGGCGGCGACGGGCGCGATCCTGTGGGTGCTGGTCGCCACGCTGGGGCCGGTCTCGGGCGCGCATTTCAACCCGGCGGTCACGCTCGCCTTCCTCTTGCGGCGCGAGATCGGGCTGGGGCTGGCGTTCGCCTACGTCCTCCTGCAGGTCGCGGGCTGCGTGGTTGGGGCGTGGCTGGCGCACGGCATGTTCGAACTGCCCCTGATCCAGATCGCGCAGACCGACCGGTCGGGCTCTGCCAAGGTGCTCGCGGAAGGGGTGGCGACCTTCGCCCTTGTCTTCGCCATCTTCGGGGCGATCCGCCATGCGCCCCGCGCGGTTCCGGCCGCCGTCGCACTGGTCATCGTGGCAGGTTATTGGTGGACGGCATCGACCAGCTTCGCCAATCCGGCCATCACGGTGGCGCGCTCCCTGTCCGACACATTTGCGGGCGTGCGGCCGGGCGACGTGCCGGGCTTCGTCGTCGGGCAATTGCTCGGCGCGGTCTTGGCGACGCTCTGTTGTGCCGTGCTGTTTCCGGCTAAAGACACGCCATGAACCACTTTCTTTCCCTCGTCGATCTATCCGAGGAGCAGATCCGCGCCATTCTCGACGAGGCCCATGCCCGAAAGCGTGCGCGGGCCGGGCGGCCCAAGGGGGCAGTGGACGACGACGCGGCGCTGGCGGGCCACACGCTCGCCATGATCTTCGAGAAAAGCTCCACCCGCACTCGTTTCTCCTTCGAGCAGGCCATGCGGCAGCTCGGCGGCTCGGCCATCGTGGCGACGTCGGACCAGATGCAGCTAGGCCGGGGCGAGCCGATCAAGGATACGGCGCGCGTCCTGTCGCGCTATGTCGATGCGGTGATGATGCGGGTCAACGCGCATGAGACCCTTACCGAGTTCACCCGCCACGCCACCGTTCCGGTCGTCAACGGCCTGTCGGACCACAACCACCCCTGCCAGATCCTGGCCGACCTGATGACGCTGGAAGAACGCGGCCTGTCGCTGAAGGGCGCGCGCATCGCCTGGATCGGCGACGGCAACAATGTCGCCATGAGCTTCGTCAACGCGGCCGCGCAGGTCGGGTTCGAGCTCGTCGTCGCCAGCCCGAAGAGCTACCAGCTGCAGGGGCAGATGCTGGAACGCGCGCGGGCCGCCGGGGCGACCATCACCCTGACCGAGGACCCGGACGCGGCCGCCGAAGGCGCGGACGCGCTGGTCACGGACTGCTTCGTCTCCATGGGGGACGAAGACTATGACGAGCGGGTCGCCGCACTCTCATTTTTCAACCTGGACGAGGCCCGCGTCGCCCGCGCCGCGCCCCACGCGACCGTGCTCCACTGCCTGCCCGCCTATCGCGGCCAGGAGATCACGGACGCCGTCATGGAAAGCGACCAGTCCGCCATCTGGGACGAAGCCGAAAACCGCCTCCACGCGCAAAAGGCGATCCTGACGTGGTGTTTGAGGGCGGAGTAGGCGCTAGCCAAACCACTCTCCGCCGGGGGCCTCGCCCCAGCCGCCGTCTTCCACGCGGCGGCCGTCGAACTGCTTGACGATGCGGTTGAAGTAGGCCCCGTGGCTGGCCGCTTCCAGAAGGCCCTTGAACACGCGCCACGGCACGCCCTCATAGCTATAGGCGTTGCCGCCCTTGAGCTGCACGTAGAGCCGCCGGTCGTCGGAATTGTAGGATACGGCGTCGATGACGTCGCTTTGCAGGGGGATCAGCATGGGGCCGCTCCGATGCGTTGAAGGGGCGCGGACCCGCAAGGGAGGAGAATGCGAGCCCTCTCCCGGAATATAGGAATTTTCTCCCATGACCGCGAGGGCCCGGCTGTCATTGCAGGGGCGGAATGACAGCCTGGGAACGCCGCGCTTGCACGTCCGCGCCCCAGCCGCCAAAGCCGCTCGCATGATGTTCAGACCGTTCCTCCTCGCCTCCGCCGCGCTGGCCTTGCTCGCCTGCCAGGAGACCCACACCGAGGTTGACGACAATCCCGACCGCGACCCGCAAGCGGTCGCAGTCCCGTCTGCCCCGGCGCAGGCCATGGTCGCGGCCGCCAACC
>JBATXP010000521.1:0-1781 GCA_049673465.1 Litorimonas sp. | reverse complement strand
CCTGGCTGCGTGGATGCCGTGACGCACCGTGCGAGTAGTAGTCAGTGACTGTCTTCCTGTCCTTGGATCTGTCTGTCTTCGGTTCCGCCCCGAGTGGGTCGGGCTTGCCAGGTTTGGGGACGTGACTTGCCGATTGGTTTCGGGCAATGGCCGAGGAGGATTGCACGGGCGAACGGACATGGTCTGCATTGTCGTAGGCCGGATTGATCGCCTCATCTCCCAAGCTCAAACTGTCGAGCAGGAACGACATGTCCTCGATGCGGTCGGCGATGATGTTGGTGACGATACCCTCGCGCTGGAATTTGCCAGAAACCCGCAAAAGCCGTCCTGTCATGATCTCGGCGCGAAACTTCGGAAACACGCCCTTGCCCCAGACTATGACGTTTGAGGTGCCGGTCTCGTCTTCTAGCGTTAGAAACACCACGCCCGACGCCGTTCCTGGCCGTTGTCGGCAAACGACGAGTCCGGACACCGTGACCCGCGCACCGTCCGGATAGTCCCGCTGATGGCTAGCGGGCAGGCGTCGCCCGAGCTCTTCGGACAACAGGGCGATGGGATGGGTCCGCAATGTCAATCGCGTCGAGACGTAGTCGGCGTAAACTTGCTGCGCTTCTGAGAGAATTGCCAGTTTCACCTCTGGAGAGGGGAGACCTTCGCCCACCTCCTCGAACAGCGGTAACGCACCGCCCTTTGGCAGCGCCTTGACCTGCCACAGCGCCTCACGCCGGGTGAGACCGTGGGTCAGAAACGCATCCCCGTGAGCGAGCTTTTTCAATGCGCGTTGCGACAGCCCCGCGCGACGCCAGAGCGCATCGATCGACCGGTAGCCATTGCCCCGGCAGGCTGTCAGCCATTTGGCTTCCTCCTCCGGCAGCCCCTTGATCTGGCGGAAGCCGAGCCGGACCGCGAGCTTGCCATTCCCGTCCGGCTCAAGCGTGCAATCCCAATAACTTCGCTCCACGCAGGCCGGTCGCACCTCGACGCCGTGGCGGCGGGCGTCCTGGACGAGTTGCGCCGGCGCGTAGAATCCCATCGGCTGCGAGTTGAGAAGGGCCGTGAGAAATACCTGCGGGTAGTGGCACTTAATGTAGCAGGAGCCATAGACGATGAGCGCAAAGCTCGCCGCGTGGCACTGCGGAAAGCCGTAGCCCGAAAAACCCTCTAGCTGACGGAAGACGGCCTCCGCGAAGTCGCGTTCGTAGTCATTGTCGAGGCAGCCCTGAATGAACCGCTCGCGGTGAATCTGGATACGTCCCGGACCGGACGAACTGGCGAGGCTTCGGCGCAGGTGGTCCGCCTCGCTCGGCGTGAATCCGGCCGCAATAGACGCGATCTCCATGGCCTGTTCTTGGAAGAGCGGGATGCCGAGCGTCTTTTCCAGCACGGGCCGCAGGGCCTCGCTGGCGAATGTCACGGGCTCCTCGCCCCGCTTCCGGCGCAAATAGGGATGAACCATATCGCCCTGGATCGGTCCCGGCCGAATGAGGGCGACCTGCACAATCAGGTCGTAGAAGGTCTTTGGCATCGTTTTAGGCAGACTCTGCCTCTGTGCCCGACTTTCGATCTGGAAGGTTCCTTCCGTGTCCGCTCGCCCGACCATGCCGTAAACGGCTGGATCCTCCTGCGGACAGTTCGCCATGGTGAGGTCGATGCCGAACCATTGTCTGATGAGGTCGAACGCCTTGCGGACACAGGTCAACATCCCGAGTGCCAGAACGTCAATTTTCATCATCCCCATGACATCGACATCGTTCTTGTCCCACTCGATGATGGTCCGGTCT
>JBATXP010000520.1:0-2709 GCA_049673465.1 Litorimonas sp. | reverse complement strand
CATCGGCTCCAGAGGCTCAAGCTACCCCTTATTCGTAACACTTGTGGACCACATCAGTAACGCAGCGGCGTACGTGGTCCGCATCTGTGACCTTCACGTGATTGATATGTGATTGATGTGTTACTATTTCTCATACGCTCACTTGACCGCCCTTGACCGTGCAGTTGACTTAGCGTGACCAAGCCTTAATCACCAATGAAGACCGCTAGCCGGTCAGATGCTGGTCATTACTGACCGCAATCGCCGCCCGCCCCTTTTCCCTGGGGCGGTCTAGCCGTTTTAAACGCCAATCAAAGGAGCAATCATGCCTCAAGCCCAACAACCGATGTCTCTACGCCGCTTCACTACTGAGAACGGCATACCCTATGGAACCTGCCGCAACTGGCTGCTAGAGAACCAGTACGACACCAGCAGCGGTCTCAGCCCCCAGGCCCAAGCCGCCGCGATCGCACACTTCAAGCCCGCTGCGGCGGCGCTGCCTCCGTCTACCCCGGCATCAGCGGCCATGGTCGTTATTGATTCCGATAAATACAGTCTGGCCATGCCAGGGCGGACCGAGCGCCGCGGCACTGAGGAGCTATTGAAGGAGGTGATTAGCCTTACTCAGCAGCCGCAAAGACTACTGGCAGAAGATCTAACCTTTGACGGACTAGACCAGATTGAGGCCAGCTTGCAAGAGCGCCTACAGGCAGCTGGGGCGAAGCGGCAGCAGCTGAACGACGTGATTACCCTTATCAATCAACGCGCCGCAGAAGTGCAGCGGCTCCGCAGTCTGCAGCAGGCCGCAGGCGCGATCGATGCCGACAACCAGCAGGTAGAGGCAGACATTCAGGGCGCTGCAAAAAAGCTGAAAGAGGCCGAGGCCGAGTTACAGCAGCTGCAGCTGCGCTAGTTCTTCTCCTCGCGATCGCCCTGGTCGCGAGCGCTTTATCACCCACAAATAAGGATTCATCATGGACACTGGAAAATCCCGCCGCTCCGCCAGCAGCAGCACCCTAGCCCTACGCAACCCAGCAGCAGGCCACAGCGGCGCGATCGATTCCCGCACTAAGCAGTGGGGCAACGTTGATGGCGATATCTTCAACTACCTCTCAGATGTCAAGCGCCTAGAGCAATTCGCCGACCAAGCCCACAACGCTGAGGAGCTAGCTAGCCGCCTGCAGCCGTTCCTCAATAACGCCGAGAAATATCTAGAATCAATGGCCGAGCTTGCTAAAGGGCAGGCCACCTGGACCGAGCTACGGGCCAAGTTCGGTAAGAACGTTGGCGACGCCATTCTGAAGATTCGCAAGCTAGACGCCAAGTTTTCTGCAGACATGGAGCTGCTGGACGCCAAGGACCGGGCAGCGATGACAACCATCAACCAAAAGCGGCAGCATGGGCTGAGGGAGATTGCAGCCCAGCTCAACGCTGATCTACAGATGGAGCTTTTTCGCCATCAGTCGAAGATAGGAAACATTGCAGATCGAGAGCAGATTAGTGCTCAGAGAGCCCAGATAACCGAAGGCCTACGGGCTAAGCGGCAGCAGCTCACGAAGCGCATCAGCTACGGGTCACGAGGCCTCAACAGCGCCCCGCCCGATCGCATTCCTGTGGCAGTAGGGGGAAACGGCCATGGCCCGAGCCAAAGCGTATCCGCGTCAGGGTCAAACCGTGGGAACTTTGGGGGGCTCTTCTCGCGCCTCTGGAACGGGTTAGGTAATTAGGGGACGGGCTAGAGATGCTTGAATTATTCAACCAACAGCAGCAACCCTCTAGCCCTTTCCTCACCCCAGAGGAGAGGGCAGAGCAAAACAGCTTTCAGCACCAAGAGGCTCCCCTTCAAGACCTGCCGGACGTGCCAGAGCGCAACCGTGGCCGTGGCCTACGCCGCGCCGGAAACGCCTGCGAGATGTGCGCCGGTGCTGCCATCAACAGCAGCATCGTGTTCCTGTTCCACTGGATGCAGGTTCACCCCGTGGGTCTCGTCTTGGCGTTGGCAACTAGCCACTTATACATGACGGCCACAACCCTTGGAGAAGGCCGAGAGCGCTTTATCGTCAACTTCATGTCTGGAGCCAGTGCTGGCAGTGCCGCACTGCTGGGCTTGGCAGAGCCCGTCAGTGAATGGCATGAAGCCAGAGGCGATCGCACTGCCGCATACACCGCCTACCAAGACGCCTACATCCCCTCTCAAGGGCTGATGCTGGGCGATATGGGCTTCGTGGGTTTGGCCGCTACCTTGGCCCTGTTTGCAATACTCGCCACAGCGAAGAAATGAACTACATCAACCAACGGCATAAAGAACTAACTGAACGCAACCAATCGGGCCTACTCCTTTGGTTTGGGGCACTCCCCAGTAGCCGCCGTGGCCTACTCATAGGTGCGGCCCTTACCCTTGGAGTGCTCGGCGCTGGCGGTGCCTACCTAGGCACTGCTAGCCCACGGCGGTACTTTTGCCTGCAGCGCCCTGATGCAAATCTGCAGTGCGGAGACGAAAACGGTAGCGCCTGGAGAATGACCGTTTGGCACTGGGAGCGCTGGGGACGCCAGGGACGCCCCGCGCAGATTGTGCTACACCCAGGGCTAGCAGTAGAACCAGCCACCAACCCCTATAAGCCGCTGTTTGCTGCTACTGCTTTTCTAGGGTTTGCCGCGGCGGGCTGGATGCTGCGACATCTCCACCATGAAGAGCAGCAGCTGGCCACGCTAGACCACATCGCCCAGCGG
>JBATXP010000519.1:0-2174 GCA_049673465.1 Litorimonas sp. | reverse complement strand
TATTCGGGCCACGAAATGCTGAGTTTCCAGAGCGAGGGAACGGGCCGGGCGGCGGGCACGATCATAGAGCGGTTCGGCCCGGTCCGGGTGCGGCTGGCGCTGGTCGTGGAGGGCGACCGGCTGCGCTACATCACGCGGGGCTGGTCGTTGTTCGGGGTGCCCCTGCCGCGCGCGCTCGTTCCGGGCGGGACCATTTTCGAAACGGTCGACGCGCAGGGGCGCTTTCGCTTCCACGTCGACATGATCGCACCGGGTCTGGGGCGGCTGGTACGCTACGAAGGCTGGCTGAAGCGGGCGGCAGCCAAACCGGCCCCAGATGTGACTAGGTGACCTTGCGCACCGTGTTCAGCCACGGCGCGATCAGCCGTTCCAGGGCGAAGATCTGCTGGTCGATATGGTCCATGGTGTGGCCGCGAGCCGCCAGATAGTCGCGCAGTTCGTTGCCGACCACGGGCCACTGCGCTTCCGCCTCGATCAGTTCGGACAGCCAGCGGGAGGCGGCGAACAGGTTGCGGTTGTGGGTCAGCGCGTAGCCGTCCGCGTCGAACATCATGGCACGGTAATCGGCCCGTTCGGGCAGGTTTTCGTTGTCGGGAGTCTCGCGCTGGCTCTGCCCGATCTCGGGACCGCGGTTGAGAGGCGAGCGCTGGGGGGTGGGGGCCTGCGACATGATGATCCTTTTCGTTGTTAGCGGAACCCGCAAGCGGACCCATGGGTTCCAGACACAGTGCCGATTACAACAGCGTCAAAGGAGAATACATGTCCGCCCATATCGCCAACAACCCCCATCTGGAGAGCCTGATCGACAATGGGCTGGAGGCCAAGGGCGGTCCCTACCTGTCGCTCACGCTCCAGCGCCCCACCCTGGCCGGCAACGTCCAGAAGTGGGACATTCTGGCCAAGAACGCGGTGCAGCGGGTCAAGAACCTGATGGAGGACGAGTTCGGCGAGGATTCGGATGAGGCGCAGGCCTGGGCCGGGCGGTTCGAGGACGTCATCCAGACCTTCGACCCGCTGGAAAACCAGTGCGGCGGGTGGCTAATCGTCGCCAGCCCAGACGAAATGGACGTGTTCGAGCTGCAGGACGTGCCGCAGTCGCGCATCGTCTGGTCCGACACGCCCTACCTCCTGCCCGTCATCACGGACGGCATCCAGCGCACGCGCGGCTGGGTGATCGCCGTCGGCCAGCAGCAGGCCGATCTCTACCGCTGGGACGGGGTGATGATGCATGACGAGACGCACCGCCTGGACTACCGCACCTATGACGAAATGCGCGAAACCCGCGAGCCCGAGGGCAATGTCAACCTGCATACGTCCAGTGCCCTTCGGCCCAACATGAATAACGGAACCGGCGGATCGTTCGCCTCCTTCCACGCGGCGGGGGCAGCCGTGGACGACTATGACGAAACGCAGATGAAGGACTATCTGAACGGCGTCGCCAAGGCGGTGGAGCCGATCATCGCCGGCACGGGCAACCCGCTCATCGTCGCGGGCGATCCCAAGACCGCCGGCTGGATGAAGGACCTGACCGAGCTGCACGAGTTCCATGGTGAGCATATCGACCTGGCCGGCGAAGCCCTCACGCCCGAGCGCCTGCAGGAGGCGGCCGCGCCCATGCTAACCGCCCTCACGACCGAAGGCCACGAGCTGCACGACATGGGCGAAGGCGCGCCCCTGACCGCGGTGGGCCTGTCCGAAGTGGACGAGGCCGTCAGGGAAGGCCGGGTGCGCACGCTCTATCTCGCCAACGAACTGGACGGTTTCCAGAGCAGCAATGACGACGAGCGCATCGAGTTCCAGCAACTGACCGACGACACCCTCCCGCAGCGGGTCAATCGCGTGGTGATGCGCACCGTGCGCATGGGCGGGGAAGTCAAGGTGCCGCCGACGGCATTGGCGCTGACGAAGACGGAGGCGCTAGCCAGACTGAGATACTAGCTCCTGAGTTCGCCCATCAACGAAAACGCAGCGCGTGCAGTGGTGCAGGGACATCGGGGTTGGCCCTGCCTCCTCGCGCGAACCCGGTGCATTTTCGTTGCCTGCGCGAAGGGGCGGTGAGCGGCAGCGAAATCCCGCTTGGCGGGCGACCTCCGGTCGACTTCATGATTTCGTCTCCCCCTCCGCCTCACTGCGTTCGGCACCTCCCCCTGTCCGGGGGCACGGAGCGTTAAGCG
>JBATXP010000518.1:0-7747 GCA_049673465.1 Litorimonas sp. | reverse complement strand
GGCCAGCCGAGGGGTCGGTGAGCCACTGGATCCCCGCGTGCGCGGGGATGAGCGGGGGAGAAGGGAGAGCGAGGGAGAAGGCAGGGGAGGAACGGCGGGCTCGCACCGTCCGTGGTAAGGGCGCGCTTCGCGCGGCTGATGCCGGGTGTCCCCCTCCGACCTCGCTTCGCGAGCCCACCTCCCCCTTGCGGGGGAGGAACCTAAGGCGCGAAGAGAAAGGACGGTCGGTTCCTTTCCCGTGAGGGGGTTTGCGCCAAAGCGGGTTCGCGGTACGCGGCGCGCGTGGGACCGGAGCGCGGTGGAGGGAGCCGGCAGGACCGGGCGAGCGCGTCCTCGCAGCGTTTTTGTGGAAGGGGACCAGCATGGGGCCGCCTGCAGGCGGCCCGTCCACGAAAAAGCCCGCCTCGTAGGGCAGGCTCATGAGGTCATCCGAAGCCTTGGGGCTTCCGCCGGACGCTTAGGCGTCGGCCGGTCAACGAAAAAGGCTCACCCGGAGAGTGAGCCTACCGATCGACGTCATGTTTCGAAATCCGGGGATTTCGGCGATGTTGCGTCCAAAGCCCCATCGGAGGCTTTTGCCGGACGCTACGCGTCGGCCGCTTCGGCGCGCTCGCGGTCGACCTTGCCCTTGGCGTCTTCGTCGCGGTCGACGAACTCGATCACGGCCATGGGGGCGTTGTCGCCGTAGCGGAAGCCCGCCTTCATGATGCGGATGTAGCCGCCCTGGCGGTCGGCGTAGCGCGGGCCGATCACGTCGAAGAGCTTTCTGGCCTGGTCCTTGTTGCGCATGCGCGCAATGGCGATGCGGCGGCTGTTCAGGTCGCCTTTCTTGGCCAGCGTGACCAGCTTCTCCACGAAGGGGCGAAGTTCCTTGGCCTTGGGCAGGGTCGTGACGATCTGTTCGTGCTCGACCAGCGAGGACGACATGTTGGCGAACATGGCCTTGCGGTGGCTGGCCGTGCGGTTGAGTTTGCGGTGGGCAATGCGGTGGCGCATCTGACTGTTCCTTAGCTTTAAAACGTGCGGCTATATCGTCGGCGAGAGCCTAGATATGGTCGTCGTATTTCTTGGCGAGTTCTTCGATGTTTTCCGGCGGCCAGTTGGGCGCGTCCATGCCGAGATGCAGACCCATGGCGGCGAGGACTTCCTTGATCTCGTTGAGGGACTTGCGGCCGAAGTTCGGGGTCCGCAGCATTTCGGCTTCGGACTTCTGGATCAGATCGCCGATATAGACGATATTGTCGTTCTTCAGGCAGTTGGCCGAACGCACGCTGAGTTCCAGCTCGTCCACCTTGCGCAGCAGCGCCGGGTTGAAGTCGAGCTCGGGTTTCTCTTCGCCGCGCACCGTGTCTTCCGGATCGTCGAAGTTGACGAAGACCTGGAACTGGTCCTGCAGGATGCGGGCCGCGACCGCAATCGCGTCTTCGGGCGTGACCGCGCCGTTGGTCTCGATGTCGATCATCAGCTTGTCATAGTCCAGCACCTGGCCTTCGCGCGTGTCTTCGACGCGGTAGGCGACGCGCTTGACGGGCGAGTAGAGCGCGTCGATCGAGATCAACCCGATCGGGGCGTCCTCCGGCCGGGAGTCGGCGGCCGCCACATAGCCCTTGCCGGACGTCACGGTCAGTTCCATGCGGATGTCCGCGCCTTCGTCGGCGGTGCAGATGATGTGGTCCTTGTTGAGGATCTCGACGTCGGCGGTCTCCTCGATGTCGTGTCCGGTGACGGGACCGGAGCCCGTCTTGCGCAACAGCACCTTCTTGGGTCCGTCATTGTGCAGGCGCACGGTCAGGCCCTTGAGGTTCAGCACGATGTTGGTCACGTCCTCGCGCACGCCCGGAATAGACGTGAATTCGTGGACGATGCCGTCGATCTGCACGGCCGACACGGCGGAGCCCTGAAGCGAGGACAGCAGCACGCGGCGCAGGGCGTTGCCCAGCGTCATGCCGAAGCCGCGCTCCAGCGGCTCGGCCGTGATCGTGGCCTTGCGCTCCGGATTGCGGCCCGGTTCGATTTCCGGGTTGATCGGGCGGATGAGTTCCTGCCAGTTCTTTTCAATCATGATGTTGTCCTTCTCCTGGGACAGCCCCGCGGCCGGGGCGGAACGCCGGGTCGCGGGACGTCTCCCGCACGGCGTATGAGGACGCGAGGGAGCGGACCCCCTCGCTTGTGTGTCGGGTTGGGGAGCCCCGCCCTAGACGCGACGGCGCTTGGGCGCGCGGCAGCCATTGTGCGGGATCGGGGTCACGTCGCGAATGGTCGTGATGGTGAAGCCCGCGGCCTGCAGGGCGCGCACGGCGCTCTCGCGGCCCGAACCGGGCCCGTTGACGTTGACTTCCAGCGTGTTCATGCCGTGCTCCATCGCCTTCTTGGCGGCGTCTTCGGCCGCGACCTGGGCGGCGTAGGGTGTCGACTTGCGCGAACCCTTGAAGCCCATGGCTCCGGCGGAGCTCCACGCGACGGCGTTTCCTTGCGCGTCGGCGATGGTGATGATGGTGTTGTTGAAGGTGGAGTTCACGTGGGCGATGCCCGAGGTGATGTTCTTGCGATCCGCGCGGCGGACGCGACCGGGTTCCTTGGCCATTGTTCCTGGTCCTACTTCTTCTTGCCGGCGATGGGCTTGGCGGGACCCTTGCGGGTGCGGGCGTTGGTGTGGGTGCGCTGTCCGCGGACCGGAAGGCCGCGACGGTGGCGCAGGCCGCGATAGTTGCCCATGTCCAGCAGGCGCTTGATGTTCTCGCTGACTTCGCGGCGCAGATCGCCCTCGACCATGTGATCGCGGTCGATGGTCTCGCGGATGGACAGCACCTCCTGGTCGGTCAGGTCCTGGACGCGGCGGTCGTCGGCGATGCCCACGGCATCGACGATTTCCTTGGCCTTGGCGGGACCGATCCCGTGGATGTAGGTCAGCGCGATCTTGACGCGCTTGTTGGTGGGGATGTTGACCCCGGCTATACGAGCCATATCGGCTGTTCCTCTTTCGCCTGGCAAGTCCCTACGCCACCATGGCCGGGACCGCTTCGGCCCGCCGCGATGCGCGGCCAAGCCTCTGGTTTTCGATGTTCCCATAGGGAAAAGCGGTGCTTTAGGCGGCACCGCATCGCGAAGGCGGTCACATAGGCCCGAGTCTCCGAAAGGTCAACCGGGGCGTGGCAGTGTGGGGCAGCTTGTCGGCAGGGCGGGCGACCGGGCGGGCGACCGATATTGGTCATCCCCTTTCGACCTTCGCCGCGCTCCGACCGCCTTCCTTTCCTACTTCCCGAACAGCCGCGCGAAGAACCCTTTCTTGGGCGCGTCGCCCGCCTTGATGTGTTCCAGCACCGTGCCGATCTGTGCGGACACGTCCTCGATGCTCGCCATGCCGTCCACCTCGGCCAGCTTTCCTTGCGCAGCATAGTAGGGCAGCAGCGGGGCGGTCTGTTCGTTGTAGTTGCCCAGGCGGATGCCGAAGCTTTCCGGGTTGTCGTCCTTGCGACCCTGCTCCTCGAAGCGCTTGGTCACGCGCGCCATCAGCGCGTCGTCATCCACCTTCAGCCGGATCACGGAATCGATGCCCATGTCGCGGCGGGTCAGGGCGGCGTCGAGCGCTTCGGCCTGCGGCACGGTGCGGGGGAAGCCGTCGAAGATGAAGCCGGGCGCGTCCGGGCGCGTGTCCAGTTGCTCCTCGATCAGGGCGATCACGATCTCGTCCGAGACGAGGTCGCCGCGCTCCATGATGAGTTTGACGCGCTCGCCGAGGTCAGAGCCGGACGCCACGGCAGCGCGCAGCATATCGCCCGTGGAGAGCTGCACGAGGCCGTGCCGCTCCACCAGCGCCTTGGCCTGCGTGCCCTTGCCGGCGGCCGGCGGGCCGAACAGGATCAGGTTCAGTTTGTCGTCATGCATCGGCATGGCCGTTCCCCCAAAGGCGGTGTCGTGACGGGTTCGCGTCGGAAAAAAGCTTTTCTGCCGCGAACGGGCCAGAATGGCTAGCCCCATCGGGCCAGCCTTTGGTCTAACCCTACGATTTCTTCCCTAAGACTTCTTGGCGCGGCGGCGCATACGGGACTTCTTGATGAGGCCCTCATACTGGTGGGCGATCAGGTGGGACTGGATCTGCGCCACCGTGTCCAGCGTCACTGAGACGATGATGAGCAGGCTCATCCCGCCGATCAGCATGGCGACCGACACCGGGATGCCGTCATTCTGCGCGATCACGATCTCCGGCACCACGCAAACGAAGGCGACATAGACCGCGCCGATGAAGGTCAGGCGGGACAGCACATAGGTCAGGTAATCGGCCGTGCGCGCGCCAGGACGGATGCCCGGCAGGAAGCCGCCATTCTTGCGTAAGTTATCCGCCACATCGTCCGGCTTGAAGACGTAAGGGACGTAGAAGTAGCAGAAGAAGATGATCAGCAGCGCGTAGAGCGCGAGATAGATCGGCTGGCCATAGCCCAGCAGCGCCAGCAGCGTGGTGACGAAACCGGACGCGCCCTGCCCGTCCGCGCCCAGCATGATCGGGGCGAGCGTGGTCGGCAGGATCAGCAGCGAACTGGCGAAGATGGGCGGAATCACGCCCGCCGTGTTGAGCTTCAGCGGCATGAAGGAGCTCTCGCCGCCGAACTGGCGGCCACGGGCCATCTGGCGCTTGGGGTACTGGACCAGCAGGCGGCGCTGGGCGCGCTCCACATAGACGATCAGCATGGACAGGGCGATGAACATCACGATCAGGAAGATCACGAGCTGGGTCGAGATGACCGACGAGGTGCTGTTGATCGACAGGACCTGGAAGATGGCACGCGGCAATTCCGCCACGATGCCCGCAAAGATGATCAGCGACACGCCGTTGCCCACGCCGCGCGCCGTCACCTGCTCGCCCAGCCACATCAGGAACATGGTCCCGCCGACGAGGGTGATGACGGTGGAGGCCTGGAAGAACAGGCCCGGATCGATCGCCGCGCCGGAGCCCTCGATGAACTTGGCCACGCCGAAGGCCTGGAAGGCGGCGAGCAGCAGGGTGAGATAGCGCGTATACTGGTTGATCTGCTGGCGGCCCTGCTGGCCTTCCTTGTCCAACTCCTTGAGGCTGGGGATCGAGCCCTTCATCAGCGTCATGATGATCGACGCGGAGATGTAGGGCATCACGTTGAGCGCGAAGACGGCCATGCGCTCCACCGCGCCGCCCGAGAACATGTTTAGCCGGTCGCCGAAGCCCCCGGCGGTGCCGCTGTCGAGAAAGGTCTGGAACACGGCGAGGTCCACGCCCGGCACGGGAATATAGGTGCCGAGGCGGTAGATGATCAGGATGCCGAGGGTGAAGAGCAGACGCTGCTGCAGCTCCTTGGCTTTCAGAAAGGTCCCCGGCCGGAAATTCTGCGCGAGCTGTTCGGCGGCTGATACCATGATGGGTGTCCCTTGCGGCGGATGGGCCGTTCGCGCCCATCCGTCATCCCAAGTGGGGACGCCCGCCTTCTCGCGAAAGGCCCCGCTGTGAAAGAGCCGCCCCTAGCAAGGGCACGATTGCGTGTGAAGGGGCGTGTGGCAGGTGGAGAGGCTATCGGCTGGTATACGACGAACAGGCGGTTGGGCGCGTGGCCGCGCGCCTCGGACGGCCACATCCGCATTCGATCCTTCCGAGCGCCGCCTTTCCGTCCGAGCGCGCCCTTCCCAAACCCAGCCAAATTTGACAGACCGCTCGCATCGCCGACGATACAGCGTCGGCGCGACCGCATGAGGGGAAACAATGCGATCAGGTCTCCACAACTCCGTTCTCGCCGGGGCAGGCATTCTAGCGGTGAGCCTTGCGGCCTGCGCACCCGAAGCGCCCATGGAAGCGCCGGAAACGCCGGAAGCGTCTGGGACGCCGGAAGCGGCACCCCCCGCCGCCTTCAGCTACACGCTTCGGCCCCGCGTCACGGTGGCGGGAGAACCGGTGTCCGACGCGAGCCTGTCCGAGCGCATGGACGCGATCGGCATTCCCGCCGCCGCCGCGCTGGTCATGGTCGACGGCGAAACGATCCATTCTGACTATGTCGGGGACGGGATCGGGCCGAACACCCTGTTCCAGGCCGCGTCCATGTCCAAGGCCGTGGGCGCGCTAGGCATCATCCTGGCCGCGGCTGAGCAGGGTGTGTCTCTGGACGATGACATCCGGCCTCACTTGACGAGCATCGACATGTCCGATGTGGAAGGCGGTGACCGACCCCTCACGCTTCGCGCGCTATTGTCTCACACGGCCGGGGCGAATGTGCACGGCTTTCCCGGCTATAGGGACGGCACTCCCCTGCCCTCGACGGCTGAAGTCGTCTTGGGTGAAGGCAATACGGATTCCGTCATCTTCGCCGAAACGTCCGGCGAATTCGATTATTCCGGTGGCGGCTACACGGTCGCACAGCTTTTTGCCGAAGATATCACGGGAGAACCCTTTCCCGCCCTCATGCAGCGACTCGTGCTGCAGCCGCTGGGCCTGTCGGACTCCACCTTTGAGTTTCCGCTCCGCCCGGAAACGGTATCGAACCCGGTCGCACCAGCGTTCAACGATGACGGACCCGTAGAGGGGCTATGGCACCATTACCCGGAAAGCGCGGCCGCAGGCCTCTGGACGACAGCGTCCGACTATGCGCGGTTCGCGAATGCGATCCTGCGGGCATTGGAACCCGAACTCGATAGCCCAATCCCGGAGTCGGTAGCGCGCGATATGATCACGCCGGTCGGGCAGGACTATGGGCTGGGTTTGGGCCTGGCCCATCATGACGGCGTCCTGGAGAGCTTTGGGCACAGTGGGGCCAATAACGGTTATCGCAGCCTGTTCAGCGCGTTTCCGGAAAAACGGGCCGTGGTTGTGATCCTGACCAACCATGATCGCGGATCGTGGATCAATTCGGATTATGTTCGGGGGGTCGCCATGACGCTCGACCTTCCCATGCGGGACTCGGTCGTGCTGACGCGGGAACCCGTTTCGGAAAGCCTTACCGATGCCTGCCAGGGATCCTACCTTGAACCCGGCACGGACGTCGTGGATTTCACGCTTCGCTTCGATGAGGATGGCGCAACGATCCTGGATGACGGCGAAACCTTCCCACTCGTTCACACGGGAAATGGCGTGTTCGTCTTCCCTCAGATGAACCTGGAATTTGCGTGCCAGACGGACAGCGATCCGGTGGCGATGTCGGTGCGCGGCGAGACCTACCCGAAAGCCGCCGGCTGACGCAGGGATCATGTGCGATGCATGAAAAAGCCTGCCCCTCTCGGTGGCAGGCTTCTTAATGGGTCGGTGAGGGTTATAGCCCGGTAGGTTCGCTACCGCTCACAATACTTTGCACGGGCGGCAATAGGTCGAGCTCGTGCCCTAGAACTCACCCAGCTTCCCTTCGTTCTTCGCCAGCAGGTAGTAGAAGGTCACCCGGTTCTTCATGCGGGCGGGTTTCATCTGCTCGCAGACGGCCTTGATCTTCTCCAGGGCTTCCGCCTTGTCGTCCACGCCCATTTTCTTCTTCATGAAGCCCTTGGCGATGGTGTCCAGTTCGCTTTCGTCGCCGCAGGCGACGTAGCGGCTGTCCTTGTTGGACAGGGACGCGCCGAGATAGGATTTGATCTTGGCGACGACCTCCTCGTCCGCGGCTTCGTCGAAGTCGCGGGTCTTGGCGAGGTAGTCGGTCCGATCAACAGACTTCTTGGCCGGAGCCTTCTTGGCGGGCGCGGCCGCTTCGGCCACGTCGCCCGCCGTGTCGGCGACGGCGTCAGCGGCGTCGGAGACGGCTTCGGC
>JBATXP010000517.1:0-6792 GCA_049673465.1 Litorimonas sp. | reverse complement strand
GGCACCCCCCACCGACCTCGCTACGCTCGGTCACCTCCCCCTGCTCGGGGGAGGGATTTATCGGTCATTCCTTATCCATGGCTCTGCCCGCATGACGCACCGCCCCCGGCGTCTTGCTCAACTTCGGGAACACGCCTTGCATCGGCACCTCGCCGTAGCGGTCGCTGTCCACCGTCACCACCGCGTCGCGCGCCGCATAGTGCGGGTCGGACAGCATGTCTTCCGCGCAATAGAGCTTGCTGCACGGCACGCCGTATTCGTCCAGGATGCGTTGCACCTCGTTCGCCAGACGCCGCGACGTCCACTCCGTGATACGCGCGTCCAGCTCCGCCTGGTTCGCCCCGCGCGACACGTGGTCGGCGTAGCGCGGATCGCTTGCCAATTCCGGCGCGTCCATCCCCTTGGCGAGCCGGGCGAACACCGTGTCCTGGTTGGCCCCGATCACCACCTGCCCGTCCGCGCAGTCATAGATGTTGCTCGGCGCGATGCCGGGTAGGTAGCTGCCCGTGCGCTGTCGCACGAAGCCCTCGATGGCGTGCTCCGGGATGGTCGCTTCCATCAGGGCGAGGACGGACTCGTAGATGGAGGCATCGACCACCTGTCCCTCCCCCGTGCGGTCGCGGTGATGCAGGGCTGCCAGCGCACCGAGGCAGCCGAACATTCCGGCCAGGCTGTCGCCCAAGCTGATCCCCGCCCGCGCGGGCTTGCGGTCCGGATCGCCGATCAGCGCCCGCAGGCCGCCCATCGCCTCTCCGACCGAGGCGTAGCCCGCCCGCTTGGCATAGGGTCCCGTCTGACCGAAGCCGGACACGCGCACCATGATCAGGCCGGGATTGATCGCCGAGAGCGCGTCATAGCCCAACCCCCACCGCTCCATCGTGCCGGGACGGAAATTCTCGATCAGGATGTCGGCATCGTGGACGAGTTCCTTCAGCGCCGCCTGCCCCTCCGCCTCGCGCAGGTTCAGGAACACGCTCTCCTTGTTGCGCGACAGGATTTCCCAGGACAGCGGGAAGCCCTCGCGGCCCCAGCGACGCATTGGGTCGCCGACGCCGGGCTGCTCGACCTTGACCACCTGCGCCCCGTGATCGGCCAGCAGCTGTCCGCAGAACGGACCCGCGATAAGCTGGGCGCATTCGATGACCTTGAGATCGGTCAGCGCGCCCTGGCGAGGAGCATTTATCACCGTCCGGCACCCCCCATCGACCCAGCGCGTTGCGCTGGCCCACTTCCCCCTGCTCGGGGGAAGGATTTATTATCGCTCCCCCGAGCAGGGGGAGCTGTCGGCGTAGCCGGCTGAGGGGGGTGCATGATCAGTCAGTCGGGCGAAGCCCGCCCTTCATGCCGCCGCATCAGCCTCGGCGGTGGACTCGCCACGAACTCCGTCATCTCCAGCGCCGCCAGCGCCTCGCTTCGGTCGTTCTGCGTGAACTCGCCCGTCGTCAGGCAGAACTCGATCACATTGCCCGTCGGGTCCGTCGTGTAGACGCTGTGGCACCAATTATGGTCCACCTCGATCACGTCGCACCCGGCCGCCTGCCACATCCTGCCCTTCGCCTTCAGCTCCTCCAACGAGCCGACGTCGAAGCTGACATGCTGCGTGAAGGGCGGGGTTCCGCAGGCCTTGTTCAGGTCGAGCGGACCCTTGGGCTTGGCGTCGCCATGCAGCTCCCAGAAGGCGATGAAGGTCGTGTCGTCGCCTTCGTCCATGCGGTAGAAGAAGTGCTTGGCCCAGCCGCCCGTCATGACGGGCTGGACCTCGACCTTGACCAGTTCCCAGCCCATCACGCCTTCGTAGAAGTCGTGCGTGGCGGCCATGTCGTCCACGGCCAGCGCCAGATGATGATAGCCCGCCATTGCCTATTCCTTCCGATCCACCATGCGCATCACGTCGGCATTGTTGCCGTCCGGTGCGTCGATCTCCACGACCGGGTCGGGCCGATCGTCATATTCCAGTCGCAGCGCCCGGCTCATCACGGCGTGCATCATGTAGGTCGTGGTGATGTAGGTGAACTCCAGGATTTCCTCATCCGATAGATGCGCCTTCAGCACCTCGAACACCCCGTCCGGCACGCGCCCCCGCTCCAGCACCAGCGCATCCGTATAGGCCAGCACGGCCCGCTCGATGGGCGACCAGCAGTCGGCGACCGCCCAGTGCGGGATGGCCGCGACCTGGTCTTCCGTGAACCCGACCGAGCGCATGACCTTGCAATGCTGGGAAAAAACGAACTGGCTACCCACCGCATAGCCCGCCCGCGTCTGGCCCAGCTCGCGCAGTTTCGGATCGATCAGCCGCGCCGGGTCGCGATAGAAGCGAAACCCTTCCGTCGTGTGGCAGAACGCGTCCGGCACGATGTTGAACACCGTCCACCAGTCGCCCGGCGTGCCGGTCGCCGTGCCGGGCTGCTCCACCGGATCGCGGTCGCCGAACAGCATGTCGAAGACGGTATTGGCATAGTCGTTTCCGGCGTCCCGTCCGGCCTGCTTCAATCGGGGCATGGGCGTTCTCCTATGAGAGTGGGAGATAGCGGACCAATCCGGTAAATTGAAAGACTTGCGGTGACGTCATCGGGAAGCCGATGCATGGTCTTCCGTTCAGTCCCGCGAATGCGGTGATGAGCGGATAAAGGGATTACCGCCGCAAACCCCGCACCGACGCGGGCGGCTCTTCCGCATTGCAGCCGATCACCCACACGTCGTAGACGCGGTGATCCAGCGCGCTGATGGCGGGGCGACTGGCGAACATCCATCCGGAGAAGATACGGTCGCCGTCTTCCGCTTCCGCATCTCCGACGTCCGTCAGGCGACGGTCGTCGATCTGCAGAAAGGCGTAGGTCTCGGGCAGTTCGGTCGGCGGGGCCTTTTCGCAATGACGGGCATGGATGGACAGGCTGCCGAACTCCAGCGTCTCGCCGATCGGCACGGTGTAGTCGAAGGTCCGCGCCGTGACCTTGTCCAGCGCGCGCAATTTCACGGCATCGCCGGGCCAGTTGGGCAACGGCGTGTTCGCGCCCGCCACCGAAGGCATGACGGCCGCAGCGATCAGAATGGCGAGACGGCGCACGCGTTCAGTCCCCCGGCGTCCAGGCTTCGTAGTCGGCGGCCACGTCCTGGCGCTGTCCGCCCCGGTCCATCGAACCCTGTGGCTTGTAGGCGGCCGGCGTGCCGGTCATGTTGGGCTTGTGGTCCAGCTGCCAGTCGTGGCGCTTGATGTTGAGCTCGTGCGGCAGCTCGTCATAGGTGTGGTGCAGCCAGCCATGCCATTCCGCCGGAACGGAGGACGGCTCGGCATAGCCCTTATAGATCACCCAGCGGCGGTGACGCCCCTCGAACTCGGGATGCGGGTCCTTGCTCTGGTGGTAAGTGTTGCCGAAATGATCCTCGCCGACCTTGGTGAAGTTGCGCTTGACCGACAGGAAGGTGCCGGGCGTCGCGCCGTTCCACCAGGTGAAGATGCGGGAAAGGAATTGCATGAAGCGTGCGTCCAGTTCGGTTTGGAAGGGCACTTATGCCCCTGGCTCCGGGCGGGGTAAAGCGCGGAAGTGACCGCATTGTGGCGCAGGGGCGGCCCTGGACCGGTCGCGCCGCGTCTTAACGTCTGCGCAACCATCGCTGCGGAAAGCGGGCTTCCTTACGGCTCTGTAAGTGGAGAGTCCGTCGGGCGACCCGGTATATCCCAACTCGTGAGCTACATCTCCCAAGCCACATATGTCCGCGTCATGCTAGGCGTCGCGCTGCTCGCTCTCCCGGTTTCGGCGAGCGGGCAGCTGCGCGTGGACAGCCGGATCTACGCGTCTTCGAGCTCCTGCGCGCAGTGCGACCTGTCGGGCAAGCGGATGAACGGCGTGACCATGCGGAACGCGAACTTCGCGGGATCGCTCTTCAATAATTCCAACCTGTCGGGCGGCAAGCTGGACGGGACCGACCTGACGGGCGCGCATTTCCGCAAGGCGATGCTCTACGGGGTTCAGGGCGAACAGGTCATCATGCGCGGCGCCGTCATGGAAGACGCGACCCTGATCGAGGCCAATCTGTCCAATTCCACCCTGCGCCAGGTCAACCTGCACCGCGCCGAACTCGCGCGCGGCACCTTCACCGACACGGATTTCCAGTCCGCCAACCTGATCGGGGCCAATGCGCCGTCCGTCAATTTCACCCGGTCCAATTTCGACCGTGCCCGGCTCGACAATATGGACCTGACCGGCGCGACGCTGGATGGCGGCCAGTTCACGGGCGTGCGATTCGGCTTTTCCAACATGGAAGGCGCGTCGCTGGACGGCACCAACTTCTCCGATGCGGACCTGACCCATGTGGTCGGCCTCACCCAGGATCAGCTGAGCCAGGCTTGCGGCAACATGAACACCCGTCTGCCCATCGGGCTGACGGTCGGCTATTGCGAAGGCGCGCCGACGCGCGTCGCCGAAGCCGTCGGGCCGCCCGCCCCGGACGCGATTTCCGGCCTGCAACGCGCCATTCTGGATGTCGAAACGCTGCTCGCCGTCGAGACCGACACGGCGACCCGGTCCCGGTTGAAGCGAATCCATGGCGACCTCACCCGGTCGCACGAGGCGCTCGCGCGCTGAGCCACCCCTCTCCCACGGAAAAGGGCCGCCCATTCGGGCGGCCCTTTTAGTTGGTCCTGATAACGCAGGTCGGAGCCCAGGTCCCGAGACGGCAACCGCTTACATATCGGTCTCGACCGGGACGAGCTTCAGGTGAAGCTCCTTCAACTGCTCCTTGGACACTTCCGCCGGGGCGTTCATCATCAGGTCCTGCGCCTGGCCGTTCATGGGGAACAGGATGACGTCGCGGATGGTGTCGGTCCCGGCCAGCAGCATGACGATGCGGTCCACGCCCGGCGCGATTCCGCCATGCGGCGGCGCGCCATATTTGAACGCATTGATCATGCCGGCGAACTCCGTGTCCACGACCTCCTTGTCGTAACCCGCCAGTTCGAACGCCTTGTACATGATTTCCGGCTTGTGGTTCCGGATCGCGCCGGACGACAGCTCCACGCCGTTGCAGACGATGTCGTACTGGTAGGCCAGCAGGTCGAGCTGCTTTTCCACCGTGTCAGCGGCCTCCAGCGCGGCCATGCCGCCTTGCGGCATGGAGAACGGGTTGTGGCTGAACTCGACCTTCTCATTGTCCTCGTCCCACTCATACATGGGAAAGTCGACGATCCAGCAGAACCTGAACACGCCCTCTTCGACCAGGCCGAGCTGGCGGCCGATCCGGTCACGCGCCGCGCCCGCCAGCTTGTAGGCCGCGTCCTTTTTCCCGGCGGAGAAGAACACGCCGTCGCCCGCACCCAGACCCATCTCTTCCAGCAGCGCCTTCAGGTGATCCGGGTCGAAGTTCTTGAGGGCCGGGTCCTGCGACACGACCGTGCCGTCCTCTTCGCGCAGGCGCGCATAGCCGAGGCCGGGGGCCTGCATTTCCTTCTTCGCCCACTTGTCCATGTCGTCGAAGAACTTGCGGCTCTGATTGTCCGTCGCGCCGGGGGCCGGGATGGCGATGACCTTGCCACCGCCCTTTGTGATCTTGGCGAAGATGCCGAAGCCCGTCTTGCTTTCGTCCGTGAAGTAGTCGGACACGTCCTTGAGCAGGATCGGGTTGCGCAGATCCGGTTTGTCGGAGCCGTATTTCGCCATCGCCTCGCGGTAGGGGATGCGCGGGAACGGGGTCTCCACCATGCGCGCCTCACCCGTATAGTCCGCGAACTCGGTGAACACGCCCGCCATGACGGGTTCGATGGCGTTGAAGACGTCTTCCTGCGTGACGAAGCTCATCTCCACGTCGAGCTGGTAGAACTCGCCGGGGCTGCGGTCGGCGCGGGCGTCCTCGTCGCGGAAGCAGGGCGCGATCTGGAAGTAGCGGTCGAAGCCGGCCACCATGATCAGCTGCTTGAACTGCTGCGGGGCCTGGGGCAGCGCGTAGAACTTGCCGGGATTAAGGCGCGAGGGCACGAGGAAGTCGCGTGCGCCTTCGGGTGAAGACGCGGTCAGGATCGGGGTCTGGAACTCGGTGAACCCCTGCTCGATCATGCGGCGACGCAAGCTGTTGATGACCTGGCCGCGCAGCAGGATGTTCCTGTGCAGCGTCTCCCGGCGCAGGTCGAGATAGCGGTGGGTCAGGCGGATATCCTCGGGATAGTCCGGTTCGCCGAAGACGGGCAGCGGCAGCGGATCGGCCTGGCTTTCCACCACGAATTCGGCGGCGCGGACCTCGATATCGCCCGTCGCGATCTCCGGGTTCCTGGCGTCCGCGTCGCGCGCCAGCACGTCGCCCGTCACCGTGATGACGGACTCGCTCGGCACGCGCTTGGCGGTCTCGTAGAACTCCGCGTTCGGATAGACCACGACCTGGGTGATCCCGTAATGGTCGCGCAGATCGATGAAGAGCGCATTGGCGTGCTCGCGCTTGCGATGGACCCAACCGGACAAGCGGGCCGTCTGGCCCACATGCTCAGCGCGGAGTTCGTTGCAGGTATGGCTGCGGTATTCGTGCATCGTTGGTCGTCCTGAAAGAAGGTCGCGCGGCCTTTACCACCTCGGCGGCGACCTTCAAGCGGCGGGCGCGGTTTGTCTGCCGGACTTCGCCGTGGCATGACGAGGCCATGCCGGAAAAGATCAAACGCCACCTTCCGCTGATCCTTGGCGGGCTGAGCGCGGTTCTGCTGGGCGTGATCGTCTGGCAATGGCGCGCGGGCAACGGGATGGACTGGTTCAGCCTGGGTGTGATCGCCGCGACGCTCGGCCTGCTGGCGCTCTATCTGCGTCAGGACTGACG
>JBATXP010000516.1:0-1855 GCA_049673465.1 Litorimonas sp. | reverse complement strand
TGGCTATGCCACTCGGTCCGATTTCTCGGCTCACAACAGGCCGATCGGCTTCGCCACTCGGTTGCTTGGCAATCGACTCACTGGGTCGATTGCCTGCGTTACCCTCCACCGCGAACCGCACCAGCGTCGCGCCGACCGCGATCGTGTCGCCTTCCTCGCCCGCGACCATCGTCACCGTCCCACTGACCGGGCTGGTCAGTTCGATGGTGGCCTTGTCGGTCATGGCGTCGGCGAGCGGGTCGTCTTCTTCCACCGTGTCGCCGACCGCGACGTGCCAGGCGGTGATTTCCGCTTCGACCACGCCTTCGCCGATGTCGGGGAGCTTGAAGTCGTGTGTGCCCCCACTTTCCCGCTCACCCCGACGCAGGTCGGGGTCCAGGCTGGAGGCTTGGGCTTCGTTTCGAGCTGGGTCCCGACTTTCGTCGGGATGAGCGGAAGAGTGTGTGTCTTCGCCGTCCACGTCGAACACCACCAGGTCCGCGCCGACCGCGACCGTCTCGCCCTCCTCGCAAGCGACCGTGCGGACCACGCCGTCCACCGGGCTGGTCAGTTCGATGGTCGCCTTGTCGGTCATGGCGTCGGCCAGCGGCTGGTCTTCCTCGACCGCGTCGCCCGGCGCGACGTGCCAGGCCACGATCTCGGCCTCGACCACGCCTTCGCCGATGTCGGGCAGTTTGAAGCTGAAGGTTCCCATCGGCTGTCCTAGGCGGCTTCGAGCGCGTCTCTGACGGCTTCTGTCACACGTTTCTGCCCCGGGAAATAGGCCCATTCCTGCGCATGCGGGTAGGGCGTGTCCCAGCCGGTGACGCGCGCGATGGGCGCTTCCAGATGGTAGAAGCAACGCTCCTGCACCAGCGCCATCAGTTCGGCTCCGAAACCGGAGGTCCGCGTCGCCTCGTGCAGGATCACGCAGCGGCCGGTCTTCTTCACGCTCGCCTCGATGGCGTCGAGATCGAGCGGGACGAGGGAGCGCAGGTCGAGAATGTCCGCCTCGATACCCAGATTGTCGGCCACCGCTTCCGCCACCCAGACCATGGTGCCATAGGCGATCAGGGTAACGTCCGCGCCCTCGCGCAGCTTGCGCGCCTCGCCCAGCGGGACGGTATAGTGCCCGGACGGCACCTCGCCCAGTTCGTGACCCTTC
This sequence comes from Litorimonas sp., assembly GCA_049673465.1. GTDB lineage: Bacteria > Pseudomonadota > Alphaproteobacteria > Caulobacterales > Maricaulaceae > Litorimonas. Next base: position 711 of record JBATXP010000516.1, on the reverse strand, counting down.
CAGGACACGGACGGCGTCTCGTGGTCGCCGTCGAACGGTCCGTTATAGAGGCGCTTGGGTTCCAGGAAGAGAACCGGATCGTCGCTCTCGATGGCGCTGATCAACAGGCCCTTGGCGTCATAGGGGTTGGACGGGATGATGGTCTTCAGCCCGGCAATGTGGGTGAACAGGGCTTCGGGCGACTGGCTGTGCGTCGGCCCGCCGAAGATGCCCCCGCCGACCGGCGTGCGGATGGTCAGCGGGCAGATGAAATCGCCATTGGAACGGTAGCGCAGGCGCGCGGCCTCGCTCGCGATCTGGTCGTAGCCAGGATAGATATAGTCGGCGAACTGGATCTCGGCCACGGGGCGCAAGCCGTTGGCCGCCATGCCGATGGCGATGCCGACGATCCCGCCCTCGCTGATCGGTGTGTCGAAGCAGCGGTGCAGCCCGTGGGTCTCCTGCAGGCCGGCCGTGCAGCGGAACACGCCGCCGAAATAGCCGACATCCTCGCCGAAGGTCAGGACGGTGGGGTCCTGGCTCATCTTGACGTCCATCGCGTCGCGGATGGCCTCGATCATGGACATTTGTGGCATTACGCGTCTCCGATTTCGTGCCCGGCTCGGTGCGAAACAGCGTGGTGCCGCGCGCTCCCGCGCGCGGACCTCGAACGTGCGGGAAGGGACGGCGCGCTGGCGCGCGGCTGGTGCGGCTTTCCTCCCCCTTCAGGGG
>JBATXP010000515.1:0-4609 GCA_049673465.1 Litorimonas sp. | reverse complement strand
GGGTGGCGACGCGGGTCACGTCGGCCAGCGTGCGGGCGAAGCGGGGGCTGCGGGTCTGCAACCCGTCCGTCAGGGAAGTCTCGTCCGCCGCGCGCCTCGCCTCGAACCGGTTGGCGAGCGGATCGTAGCGCGACAGGTCGAGGTCGATGATCGATATCGCGCCCGGTGCGGAATAGGGCTCGTTGCGGCGCGGCGGGGAGAGCTGGAGGATCTCGCCGGGAATGAAGCGCGCCTCGGTCAGCAGGAACTGGCAGATCTGCGCGACATGGGTGCCCGTCGTGATGTGCATCAGGTAGCGCTCGGTCTCCGGCTTCCAGTCGTAGAGGTCCGCGAAGTCGTACAGCGCGCCATAGACCTCGCCCAGATCCCACGGATCCGCGATCGGCATGTCGACGATCTCGACCGTCGTTTCGGGGCTGATCAGCGCGATGTCGTCCCGGACCTGCTCCGCGATGCGGCCATAATGCGGCTCGGTCAGCAGTTCGAGCCGGTCCACGACGAAATCGTCCTGCTGGCACAGATTCACCGTCGGCCGCCAGCGGTTCCAGCGATCCAGCTTGGTGCCCGAATCCAGCTTGGTGCCCAGAAACCCGATGACGACGTTTGCAGCCATGGAATATCGATACATATAGATAGGCTCTCCGAATAGAGAGAAATCCAGCGTTTTCGCGATGAGAGTTCTATTCTCTTCAGGGTCCGTTCAACGAAGTTTCTATAGATATCAGTCTTCTAAGCGTCGTGTCGCGGAATTTCCTTCACCGACACCCGACGGGTGCCCGACAAGGAGGGTGTCGCAGACGCCGCCCTCGGCGGATGCGACACGGTGCGGGGCCATCCGGGCTCTCGCACTGTCGCGGAAGAAGGCCCCGGCGGCTGAGACGTGCTGCCGGGGCCGAAGCCCATGTCATCAAGGAGGCGAAAATGAGCATCGACGAAAAGACACCGACCCGGGACGCGTTCGACGTCATGCACCGCGAAGGCGGCGCGCCGGTGAAGATGTGGACGCGGGGCGTCGGCGTGGACGAGAAGGCGCGCGATCAATTGCTGCGCGCGGCCTCCATGCAGTTCATCTTCAAGCACGTCGCCGTGATGCCCGACGTCCATGTGGGGCTGGGCGCGACCATCGGGTCGGTCATTCCGACCAAGGGCGCGATCATTCCGGCGGCCGTCGGCGTGGATATTGGCTGCGGGATGATGGCCTGCCGGACGTCGCTGACGGCGTCGGACCTGCCCGACAGCCTGTCGCGGATTCGCGGCGCCATCGAGCGCAACGTGCCGCATGGCCGGACCTCCGGCCGGGGCCGTCGCGACAAGGGCTCCTGGGAGAACCCGCCGGAATCGGCGGATGCCGCCTGGGGCGGGCTGAAAGGCCGGTTCGATGCCATCGTCGACAAGCATAAGGTGATCGGCCAGTCCAACAACCGCAAGCATCTGGGCACGCTGGGCACGGGCAACCACTTCGTGGAGCTCTGCCTCGACGAGGAAGACCGCGTCTGGATCATGCTGCACTCCGGCTCGCGCGGGGTCGGCAACCGGATCGGACGCTACTTCATCGAACTGGCGAAGAAGGACATGGAACGGCATTTCATCAACCTGCCGGACAAGGACCTCGCCTACTTCCCGGAAGGGACGGATCATTTCGACGACTATGTGGAAGCCGTCGAATGGGCGCAGGACTTCGCCTTTTCCAACCGCCGCGTGATGATGGAGAACACCATCAAGGCGATCCGCCACGAACTCCCCGAAGCCCTGAAGGGGTTCGAGGCCAAGGTCGAGGCGGTGAACTGCCACCACAACTATGTCAGCCGCGAACACCATTTCGGGGAAGACATTCTCGTGACCCGGAAGGGGGCGGTCCGGGCCGGAAAGGGCGAGATGGGGATCATCCCCGGCTCGATGGGAACGCGCTCCTTCATCGTGCGCGGCCTCGGCAACGAACAAAGCTTCTGTTCGTGCAGCCACGGGGCCGGGCGCGTGATGAGCCGGACCGAAGCCCGCAAGACGGTCAGCCTGGAGGAGCACCTCGAGGCCGTCGCCCATGTCGAATGCCGCAAGGATATCGGCGTGATCGACGAGACCCCGTCCGCCTACAAGGACATCGACGCGGTCATGGCCGCGCAGGAAGACCTTGTGGAAATCATGCACACGCTGCGCCAAGTCGTGTGTGTGAAAGGGTGATTTGGTCCGGGGGACGAGATCACCCTTGAACGAAAAATGCGGCCCGCCCCATTCGGGCGGGCCCTTCCTATTCGCTAGAGACCCACCATGACCCGACTCCTCACCATCGACGGCACGCAGGGCGAAGGCGGCGGGCAGGTCCTGCGTACCTCGCTCGCCCTGTCCGCCATCACGGGACGACCCATCGAGATCGACGGCGTGCGTGGCGGTCGCAGGAAGCCGGGACTGGTGCGCCAGCATCTGACGGGCGTCCTCGCAGCCGCCGAGATCTGCGGCGCGCGCGTCGACGGCGCGGCGTTGAAGAGCGAGCGGCTGGTGTTCGAACCCGGCGCGATCCGGGCAGGCGACTACCGGTTCGAGATCGGCACGGCCGGTTCGACCGCGCTCGTCATCCAGACCGTCCTGCCCATCCTCGCCCATGCGGACGGGGACAGCGCCGTCACGGTGACGGGTGGCACGCACGCACTGGCCGCGCCCTCCACGGACTATCTGGCCGATGTGTTCCTGCCGCAATGGCGACGCATGGGATTGAAGGCGGAGCTGGAATTGGTCCGGCACGGCTTCTACCCGGCCGGTGGCGGGGAGGTCGCTCTGCGCCTGTCGCCCTGGACGGAGCGGCGCGCCCTGCAACTGGACGAGCGCGGCGAGGCCCAGCCGCTTTCCGCCCGCGTGCTGCACGCCAACCTGCCGCCGAACATCGCCAACCGCGAACTCAAGGCGTTGCAGCGCCATCTGGGCATTGCGGACGAGCGGGCGGAAATCCTGCATGTCGAGGCGGCAGGACCCGGAAACACGATGATCGTGGACTTGCCGGGGGAGCACGTCACCGAGCAATTCACCGAACACGGCCAGCACGGGATCAAGGCCGAGACCCTGGCCAAACGCCTGGCGGACGCGGTGAAGGCGCATCTCGTCTCGGAGGCTCCGGTCGGCGAGCATCTGGCCGACCAGCTCCTGCTGCCCATGGCGCTGGGCGCGGGCGGGACCTTCACCTGTTCGGAACTGTCCCTGCATGCGCGCACCAATATGGATGTGATCCGGGCGTTCGGGGTCGCGTCCTTCGACATCGACCAGGAGGCGCGCAAGCGCTGGCGGGTCACGGTGCGTCCCGTGGTGTGAGGTCACGCGACCGCCTTGCATGACAATTGCCGTTAGTTTTCGCGTCCGCCCTTCCTAACAGGGTTTGTCACTGTTTTCCGCCGCTCCCCCGCGCCAGTCGACAGGCGTCCGAACAAGGGAGTGACATCATGACATCGAAAACACGCAATCTCATCGCCACCGCCGCCGCCCTGCCATTGCTGGTCGGCCTGTCCGGCTGCGGGGCGTCCGGCCTCAGCCAGGCTGCGCAGATGATCGACCAGGCCCGCAAGGTGCAGAAGACGGCCAAGACGGTCGAGCAGGTGACCGGCCAGGATATGGGCCTGATCGCCGATCCGCTGAATATGGACGGCCGCGCCGAAGCGATGGCGGCGGAGAGCGCCGCGGAGCTGGCCAATGCCGCCCCGATCTCCTCGGCCCCCATGGCCGTGACCGAAATGCGCAAGACCAGCGGCAAGACCAAGGCGCTGTCCCTGCGTCCCAAGATCGCCGTGGCGGGCTATAATGTCGCCGCCTACACGGAAGGCCAGGTCGTGGGCGAAGCGGGCACGAACGGGTTCCTGAACCGCCGCAATCTCGGCGCGCGGTCCACCATGATCCTCCAGACCACTGGCATCGACGATGCCCTGCTGACCCGCGTCGCGGACGCGGCGTCCGCCGATCTGGTGGCGCAGCTCACGGCCGCCGGTTTCGATGTGGTCGCGCCCGCAACGGTCGCCCGGGCCGAGAATTTCGGCGCGGTCAAGGCCGGCAAGGCCGCCCAGTCCAAGAAGCTGGTCAGCCATGACGGCGAAAAGATGGGAGCCATCGTGGTCGGCCCGTCGGGTTTCGGCTACCGCACCGTCTCCAGCGGTCTGCAGGAAACCGGCTTCGCCGCCTCCATGGCGCATGGCGGCAACGCGCCCGGCAAGCTGTCGCACGAACTGGACGCCGTGCTGGTCTACCCGACCGTGCTGCTCGACTTCGCCAGCCTGGAGGGCAGCCGCTCGCTCGGGTCCTTCGCCCGCGCCTCGGCAGAGGCCGATCTCGGCTTCGCCCTGTCGCGCCAGTCCAGCATGGGCGTCGCCGCCTCCAAGGATGGCCGCTACGTCAACAGCTCCGCCACCTACGGCGTGAAGAAACCTGTCACCAGCGACGCAGTGTTTGCCAGCTGGGGCGCGAAGTCCGAGCGGGAGAACACGCTGGAACGCGGCCTGGGTAGCCTGATGGGCACGCAGACCATGGCCAAGAAGACGACCACCCAGGTCGTGAATGTGGACCCGTCCCGCTACGAAGCGCTGGCCCTGTCGGCCGCGCGCGGCTGGAACGCCGCCTTCGTGGCGCAGGTCGTGGC
>JBATXP010000514.1:0-2200 GCA_049673465.1 Litorimonas sp. | reverse complement strand
GGTGGTGACCGCGTCCGGCGCGCGGTCGGCCAGCAACCTTTCCGCCGCGTCCAGGATCGCCTCGCGCTTGGCGGCGGCACGCCTTTGTATGGGCGGGGTTTTGCGCGGAGTGGCCACGGGTTCACGCTATGCGGCCAGAGGCGGCAAGACAAGCTTGACCGAAAAACGAACATTGTTCATGATTGCAGTGGGGACACGAATGAAGGGGATCGTCATGCGACACATCTGGCTTGCAAGCGCACTTATCCTGGCCGCCTGCGCCGGCGAGGCTCCGCCCGAGACGGACACCGCCTATCAGGACGTGCTGCAGCTGGCGCTGCTGGACGCGCAGCCGGGCGACGTGATCACCATTCCGGCGGGCACCCACCGGCTCGACCGCGGCCTGTCGCTCACGGTGGACGGCGTGACGATCCGGGGCGAGGGCATGGACGCGTCCGTCCTGTCGTTCGCCGGCCAGATCGCGGGCGCGGAAGGGCTGCTGGTTACGGGCGACGACGTGGTGCTGGAGAATTTCGCGGTGGAGGACGCCAAGGGCGACGCCATCAAGATCAACGACACGGACGGGGTCACCATCCGGGGCGTGCGGGTGGAATGGACCGGGGAGCCCAAGACGGAAAACGGCGCCTACGGCCTCTACCCCGTGCAGACGACCAATGTGCTGATCGAGGGCGTGGTCGCCATCGGGGCGTCGGATGCGGGCATCTATGTCGGCCAGAGCCGAAACGTGGTGGTGCGAAACAGCCGCGCCGAGCGCAATGTGGCCGGCATCGAGATCGAGAACACGCAGGATGCGGACGTCTACGGCAATGTCGCCACCGACAATACGGGCGGCATCCTGGTCTTCAACATGCCGGGTCTGTCACAGCCGGGCGCGCGGGTGCGCGTGTTCGATAACGACGTCTTCGAAAACGACCGCGGCAATTTCGGCCATCCGGGCACGCCGGTCGCCTCCATCCCCGCGGGCTCCGGCGTCGTGGTGACCAGTCACGACGATATCGAAATCTTCGAAAACCGCATCCGCGACAACCGCACGGCCAACATCATCGTGTCGTCGGTCTATTCCAGCAACTTTTCCGACACGTCCTGGTCGGACACGTTCGACCCCTATCCGGAACGCATCCACCTTCATTCGAACACATTGTCCGGTGGCGGCGACCGACCGGACGGGATGGAATTGAAGGCGGCCAAGACGATGCTGTTCGGGCTGGGCGGTAACTTTCCGCACGTGCTGTGGGACGGCTACGCGCCGGACGGGCGCGATCCGATGATCTGCGTGGAGGAGGCGGACGCCGACGTGCTGAACGCCGACCTGCCGAACGGGTCCAAGGACCTGCGCGTGGACACGGACCCGCACCGCTGCACGCTGGAGCGCTTGCCCGCGGTGGAGCTGGCGGTGCGGTGAAGCGCCCCTTCCCGAAACATCTGGCCCTGATCTGCGCGGCGATGCTGGCGGCCTGTTCGAATGCGACGCCCGACAGGGCCGTCTTCCACGCCGCCGCCAACCCGCCGCTCCTGTCCGACTGGAACGTGCTGGAGCGCCGGCAAGGCCATCTGGTCCCGGCGGGCGGCAGCGTCGCCTATGCGGTCAACGCGCCGCTCTTCACCGACTACGCTCACAAGCTGCGCACCGTCTACACGCCCGAGGCCGCGCCCGTGCTGGCGAACGGTGCGCTCGACTTTCCCGTCGGGACCGTCCTGTCCAAGACCTTTCACTATCCGGAAGACGGGGCGACCGTCATGCGCGCGTCCGATCCGGACGCGGACGCGATCGACCTCGCCGCGCACCGGCTGATCGAAACGCGCCTGCTCGTGCGGCGCGACGCCGGATGGCAGCCCGTCTCCTATGTGTGGAACGAAGAGGAGACGGAGGCGACGTTGAAACGCACGGGCGCGATCGTGCCATTGACAATGGACGGCGATCCGTTCGCCTATGTCGTGCCCAACGAGAACCAGTGCGCGGGCTGCCACGTCTCGGACATGACGACCAAGGCGTTCCACCCGCTCGGCGCGACCGCCCCGCAATTCAGCGACCGCTCCCGCATGGTCGTCGCGGGCGTGATGCGCCCCGATACCTTCACCGCGCAGGTCGCCTATGCGGATGAGGGCGCGTCGCTGGACGCCCGCGCCCGCTCCTATCTCGCCGCCAATTGCGCCCACTGCCACAATCCGGTCGGCCCAGCGGACACGTCCGGCCTCGACC
>JBATXP010000513.1:0-5010 GCA_049673465.1 Litorimonas sp. | reverse complement strand
CGGGCACGCCATGCCAGTCGCGCGCCGCTAGCGCGCTTTGTGGCAAACCCCCGCGCCGCGGGGAGAAGGACGTGCGCGCTAAGACCTGTTTGCTCGACCGCTAAAGTCATCGCCCTCCCTCGAGCAGCGCGGCTCTCGGCGCACCGTGCTAGCTAGACCGCCTCAAACGTTGAACTTGAATAGCAGCACATCCCCGTCTTTGACGAGATACTCCTTACCCTCCTGCCGGACCTTGCCCGCTTCCTTCGCCCCTTGCTCGCCGCCATTGCCGACATAGTCGTCATAGGCCGTCGTTTCCGCGCGGATGAAGCCCTTCTGGAAATCGCCGTGGATGACGCCCGCGCAGCGCGGGGCGGTCCAGCCGTCGCGGAAGGTCCAGGCGCGGGCTTCCTTGGGGCCGGCGGTGAAGTAGGTCTTCAGGCCCAGAAGAGCGTAGCCCGCGCGGATCAGGCGGTTCAGGCCCGGTTCTTCGAGGCCGATGGCGTCGAGATATTCGGCCTGCTCCTCATCGTCCAGCACGGCCATTTCCGATTCGATCTGGGCGGAGATGATGACCGCCTGTGCCCCTTCGGACTCGGCATGGGCGACGACCTTGTCGCTATAGGCATTGCCTGTCGCCGCGCTGTCCTCGTCCACATTGGCAACGTAGAGCACGGGCTTGGTGGTCAGCAGTTGCAGCATCCGCCACGCCTTGCGGTCGTCTTCGTCCACTTCGACCGTGCGCGCGGGCTGGCCCTCTTCGAGCGCGGCAATGGCCGTCTCGATCAGACGCATGGTCTGCTCGGCCTCCTTGTCGCGTTGCTTTAGCTTCTTCTCCAGCCCCGGCTTGCGCTTTTCGAGGGACTCCAGATCGGCGAGCATCAGCTCCGTCTCGATGGTTTCATAGTCGGCCATCGGGTCGATGCGGCCCTCGACATGAGTGATGTCCTCGTCCTCGAAACATCGCAGGACGTAGATGATCGCGTCGGTCTCGCGGATGTTGGCGAGGAACTGGTTGCCCATGCCTTCGCCCTTGGACGCGCCTTTCACGAGGCCGGCAATGTCCACGAAGTTCATGCGCGCCGGCACGGTCTGGGCCGACTTGGCGATCTCCGCGATCTTGAACAGGCGCGGTTCCGGCACGGCCACGTCGCCCACATTCGGCTCGATCGTGCAGAACGGATAGTTCGCCGCCTGCGCATTGGCCGTCTTGGTCAAGGCGTTGAAAAGCGTGGACTTTCCGACATTGGGAAGCCCGACGATGCCGCATTTGAAACCCATTTTACACTCCGCTCATCCCAGCGAAAGCTGGGATCCATCGTATGTCTCCGCCGCAAGCCTTGTCTGGGTCCCGGCTTTCGCCGGGATGAGCGGAAGTCTATTTGTTGATGTACTCCGCGACCCGCGTCTGGAACACGTCCACGTCCCCACCCGCCATCAGGTCCGCATAGCGCGCGACACCGTTTGACATGTCGTCGCGCAGGTCGATTTCGTCCTTGGCGAAGCCGGACAGCACGTAGCCGCTGACCCGGTCCTTGTGGCCCGGATGGCCGATGCCAAGGCGGATGCGCCGGAAGTTGGGGCCGCCGCACATCTGGTTGATGGACCTCAGACCGTTATGGCCCGCCAGGCCGCCGCCCATCTTCACGCGGACCTTGCCGGGCGCGATGTCGAGCTCGTCATGGAACACGGTCACGCGCTCCAGCGGGACCTTGTAGAAGGCCATGGCCTTCTGCACGGCCACGCCGGACTTGTTCATGAAGGTGGTCGGCTTGAGAATCAGGACCCTCTGTCCGCCGATCTGTCCGGATCGGACCAACCCGGAAAACTTGACGCTTTCCGAGCCGAACCCATGATCGTCGGCGACTGCGTCGACGACCATGAAGCCGATATTGTGGCGGTCGAGCGCATGCTTCGCGCCCGGATTGCCGAGGCCGACCCAGATCTGGTCCATGTCGGCCTCCGATCTGTCAGAGGGGCGGCTAAAGAGCCAGCGAAGCAAGCTTACGCGTCGTCGCCCTGGCCCGCATCCTGCTCGGTGGCGGGAACGGCATCGGCCGGAACGTCTTCGCCGTCGACCGCGCTTTCGGCGTCATCGTCTTCGGTCTTGGACGTACGGGACGCCACGATGGTCGCGATGGTGAAGTCGCGGTCCGTGATGGTCGGCTTGATGCCTTTGGGCAGCTTGATGTCGGAGATGTTGACGCCGTCGCCGATATCGAGCTCGGACACGTCGGCCTCGAACCCTTCGGGAATCTCACCGGCCGGGGCCGTCACTTCGATGGCGTAGCGCACGATGTTCAGGACGCCGCCGCGCTTCATGCCGGGCGACTCTTCCTCGCCGACGAAGGTCACGGGGACTTCCACGTCGCTCTTGGTCTTGTTGGTCACGCGGTAGAAGTCGACGTGCTGCGGGAAGTCCGTCACGGGATGGAACTGGACGTCCTTGGTGAAGACTTTCTGGTTCTTGCCCTCATGCGACAGCTCGATCATGGAGCCGAGGAAGTCGCCGCTATTGAGCGCCTTCAGCACTTCGTTCATCTTCACGGCCACGGGCACGGGACCTTCCTCGCCGCCGTAGACCACGCCTGGGACCAGGCCGTTACGGCGGGCTTCACGCGCCGCGCCGGTTCCCGTGCCTTCGCGCACGGATACATCGAGAACAACACCCATCGGATCAATCCTACTCAATTGTTCGGTTCAAAAGGAAAGCCGCCCGGGAAAGGACGGCTCGTTCGGGCGGGCGCATAAGCGGAACCCATTCGCAATGCAAGTCGTGGGATCAGCCGAACAGCTTGCTAACGCTTTCGTCGTTGGCGATGCGGCGGATGGCTTCGCCCAGCAGGCGGGAGGAGGAGAGCTCGCGGATCTTCTCGCACTCGCGCACCGCGTCAGGCTGGCCGATCGTGTCGAGGATCACGACTTCCTTGAGCTGCGACTGAGTGATGCGTTCCACGGCCGGGCCGGAGAGCACGCCGTGGGTGATGTAGGCCGACACCGAACTCGCGCCGGAGTCCTTCAGCGCGGCGGCGGCGTTGGCGATAGTGCCGCCGGAATCGATGATATCGTCATAGAGGATGCAGTTGCGGCCCGCCACGTCGCCGATGATGTTCATGACTTCGCTCTCGCCCGCCTTGGGGCGGCGCTTGTCGACGATGGCGATGTCGGCGTTGAACATCTTGGCGATGCTCCGCGTGCGCACCACGCCCCCCGTATCGGGCGAGACGAACATCAGGTCTTCGCGGTCGCGCGCGCTGAACTGGTCCTTGATGTCGTCCACGAAGACGGGCTGGCCGAACAGATTGTCGGTCGGGATATCGAAGAAGCCCTGGATCTGCCCGGCGTGAAGGTCGATGGTCAGAACCCGATCCGCGCCCGCCTTGCTGATCAGGTTGGCGACCAGCTTGGCGGAGATGGGCGTGCGACCGCCCGTCTTCCGGTCCTGCCGGGCATAGCCGAAATAGGGCACGACCGCCGTGATGCGCTGCGCCGACGCGCGCACCAGCGCGTCGATGAGGATCAGCAGTTCCATCAGGTGGTCGTTGGCCGGGGCGCTGGTCGGCTGGATCAGGAAAATATCTTCGCCGCGGACGTTCTCGTTGATGCGGACGAAGATCTCCTGATCGCGGAACCGTTCGATATCGACCGCCGTGAGCGGGACGTCCAGCACGTCCGCGATGCCGCGCGCCAAGGGCAGGTTGGCGGTGCCACTGATCAGCTTCATAAGACGTGTTTCCCTCGCGCCCCGACTGGCCCAGGAGCTTGGCGTCCCCTAGCGGCCCTCGGACCCCGGCGCAATTACGGGGGCATCATAATGGTGGAAATGTTGCGTCCGTAATCCGCGATGCCCTGGTGCGTACTGCGTCGGTAGGAGAAGTAGCGGTCTTCCTGGGCGTAGGTGCAATGGCCGGTCCAGTGCGCGCCGGCCACCCCGCAAGCGTCCAGTCGCGACAGGATGAAGGCGGGCAGGTCGAAATGCGGCACTCCGGCGGGGCCTGGCGCGAAGAAGGCGGCGTAGTCTTCCGAGATTTCGAGAAACGCCGCGCGGAACGCCTCGCCCACCTCGTAGCTGTGTTGGCTGATGCAGGGGCCGAGGACGGCGCGAATGCGGTTCGGTGCGGCTCCTGCCTCGCACATGGCCGCAACCGTGCTCTCCACCACGCCGCCCAATGCGCCGCGCCAGCCTGCATGGCAGGCCGCGACGACCCCCGCGTCCACATCCTCCAGAAGCAACGGCCCGCAGTCGGCGGACTGGGCGGACAGGGCGAGGCCGGGCACGCGCGTCACCACGCCGTCGGCGCGAACGGGCGCGTCGGGAATCGCCTCCAGGATGACGGCTTCGGCCGAATGGACCTGGTAGAGGCTGAACAAATGGTCTGCGCCGAGCGCCAACCGGACCCGGTCGCGGTTGGTTTCCACTCTCGCGCGGTCATCGCCGGAACCCAGCCCGGTGTTGAGCGAGGTGTAGACCCCGTCCGACACGCCGCCCTGTCGGCCGAAGAAGCCGTGCGGGCTACGCAAGGCTCTGTGCGTCTCGAAGGGCGGGATCATCCGAAGCCCAGCGGGGTTGGTAGGCCCGGCGCATCGAGGCAAACCGCCTTGAAGAGCGAGCCCATCTCGTCCTCGTCCAATAGGCGGTGGAGCTGGCGCAGCAGCTTGGGCCTCGCTCCCTCGTTCCCGCGCAGGAGCGAGACGGCGCGGACCTCGACCCCGAGCTTGGAGAGAAAGGCCCGCTGTTCCTCCGGCCCGTGGACGGTCAGCCCGGCGGCGCTTGCGAGAGCCGTCAGCGCCGCGAAATCGACCCGCGCCGTCAGGTCCGTGTCGCCGGGCGCGCTGAACACGCCGACCTTTTCGTGCCGCTTCAAAGCTTGGAGCGTGTCGCCGAACTCCGTCCGGGAGGGGCCGTAGTCGATGAACAGGGCGCGTCCGGGCGTGGCGGCGAAGCGGTCGCGCAGGTGCTCGACGATCTGCGCGGCGGCGGGCGCGACCTCCAGCAGGTCGCCGTCCACCGGATCGGGGTGGGTGCCAGGG
>JBATXP010000512.1:0-3828 GCA_049673465.1 Litorimonas sp. | reverse complement strand
CTCGATGAACTCGGTGCGGCCCGGCGAGAAGACGATGGTGCCGCGCGGCTCGCCTTCGGTCGCATGGGTGGCGACCATCACCCGCAGGCGCTGGGCGGGGCCGTGATCCGCGGCCGGGCGGTCGAGGAAATGGAGCGACAGGCGCGACGCCAGCCCGTCGGGCAAGCCGTGGCCGCCCGGCTGGACGAGGTCCGCCTGTTCATAATCCAGCATGGATGGGCCGCCCCGGACGCGGGCCGGGGCGCGTCCGTCCTACATGTTGGAGAAGATGGACTGAAGGCCCATGGCGACGCTCATGTCGCCGGCGACCTTGAGCTTGCCGGACATGAAGGCCATCATCGGGTCGAGATTGCCGGACGCCAGGGCGATGAAGTCGTCCTTGTCCACGCTGATCGTGCAGTCGGCCTCCTTGTCGGAATCCACTTCCGCGGTGGTGCCGTGCGCGTAGACGGAGCCGTCGCCGCCGAAGTCGAACTTGACCGATTTGTCGAGGCCGCCCGCCTTGGCGAGGGCGTCGTTCATCTTCGTGGCGATGTCTTCGTTGGTCATGGAATGCTCCGTATCATGAGAATGTCCGCGCTATATGGGCAAAGCGGCGCGCGACGCCAAGCCCAAAATCCGAAGGCCGCCCCTGCACCGGACGACGGTTATCCCGGCTTGCGGAACTTCAGCGTGGCGCGGTCGGATTCGCCGATATTGCGGTAGAGTTCGGCGTCGAACCCGTTGGCGGCGTCCGTTCCGGCTTCCGGCACGCGCGAGCGCGGCGGCAACGTCCAGACGCCCAGCGGGTGGTCGGCCGTGTCGAGCGGGTTGGCGTTGACCTCGGAGCTTTCCACGAACTCGAACCCGGCTTCGGCGGCGAGCGCCTTCATATAGCTCTCCTGCACGTAGCCGGTCGCACCCGCCGGATCCTGGACCCGCGTTTCGGGCAGACGGTGCTCCACCACGCCCAGAATGCCGCCGGGCTTGAGCGCGCGGTGGAACTCCGCGAACGCATCCTCCGCATAGCCGCCGCCCATCCAGTTGTGGACGTTGCGGAAGGTCAGGATGGTGTCGACCGAATTGTCCTCCAGGCTCAGCGTCGCCCCGCTTTCGTCGCCGATGAAGCTGCCATAGCCCAGCGTGCCGAACGCGTCCGTGTCGGAATAGTCCTCCTTGAAGGCGGCGACGCGCGCGTCCAGCCGCTCCGACATGCCTTCGGGAAACAGCACGGCGACGTAGGTGCCGTCATTCTCGGCCAGGTAGGGGGCGAGGATCGGCGTGTACCAGCCCGGCCAGACCTCGGCGACCGTCTGGCCGGGGCCGACTTCGAAGAACTCCAGCGTGGCCTGCGGATTTCGAAAACGGTCGCGCGCGGCGTCGTCGGCGCGGCGCGGATGGTTGATCGCCTGCTCCAGCGTCAGGGCGGTCTGCGCGACCGGTGCGTCCGCCGGGGCGGTGACGGGAGCCTCGGTGACGGGCTCCACCGTTTCCGTGCCGCCTCCGCAGGCGACGAGAAGGGCGGCAGCGGTGGCGAGGAGGATCGGTCGGATCATGTGGGGTCTCAATTGGGTGAGGGCTTCGGAGGTTGGAAGACGGATTAAGCCGCGGGCCGGAAAACACAAGCGCATGATCGGCCCGCTCACGACCTCTTGAAGCCCACAGCCTCTTGCAGTCAAGGAATATAGTCCTACCTCTTTGGGGCGCGGTGCCATGACGGGCCGCGCATACCCTTGAACCGCATTGCCAAAAGAGGATGCACATCATGAGAACCACCAACCGGGTCTACGACCTGTCCCCGCTCTACCGGTCCTTTGTCGGTCTGGACCGCATGGCCGGACTGCTCGACGCCGCCAGCGCGCAATCCAGCAGCACGGCGGGCTATCCGCCCTACAATGTCGCGCGCATCGACGACGACGCCTACCGGATCGAGCTTGCCGTGGCCGGCTTCTCGCAGGACGATCTGTCGATCGAGTCCGAGCAGAACCGCCTGACCATCACCGGCCGCAAGGACGACAAGAGCGCCAATGACGAGCTCGACTACCTGCACCGCGGCATCGCCGAGCGCGGCTTCGAGCGCCGCTTCCAATTGGCCGACCACGTCTTCGTGGAGGACGCCTCGCTGGAAAACGGCCTGCTGGTCGTCACGCTCAAGCGCGAACTGCCGGAAGCCCTGAAGCCCCGCCGGATCGAGATCGGCGCGGCGTCGAATGGCGAAAAATTAATCGAGCCGAACTCTGGCGACGAGAAAAAGGCCGCTTAAATAGGCTTGGCAGAACAGCGCCCCTTTGGCCCCTCCCTTCTCCCTCCCCCCTTGGGAATTGGCGGACTGAACCGAAGCCGCGCTGTTCCGCACAAAGCGGCGCCGTGTGTCACCCCCCTCCCAGTCGCACGGCGCCGCACCTTTTTTCATTTCAGGAACGCCGCGTTCATCTGCGCCCCGCTCAACCGGGGCGTTTCGCGTTGCGCGAAGGCGTCCCGCACCGCCGCCATGACGGCGCGGTTGACGGGGACCTCGATGCCATGCGCGTCCGCCCGGCGCACGATCTCGCCCTGCAGATGGTCCAGCTCCGGCGCGCGGCCCAGTTCCAGATCGTCCAGCATGGACGACCGCGCCGTGCGGTCGATCTTCACCACCCGGTCCATCACGATCCGGTAGATCCAGTCGGGCTTGCGCATCAGCCGCAGCAGCGCGTCCGGCGACCGGCCGTTGAAGGTCGCGACCCGCACGCCTTCCGCATCCGCCACGCGCAAGCCTTCCTCGATCATCGCGACCAGCACGCGGCGGTAGCCCCGCTGCACGAGCCCGTCGCGCAGCGGACCGCCCGACAGGGCGTTGAGCGCATTGTTGAGGTTCACCAGAAGCTTGGCCCAGAGATGGCCCTCTATGTCGTCCACCTCGCGCGCCGCCACGCCGCCCAGTTCCAGCGCCTTCATCAGGACGGGCGGGGCGTTCGGCCCGATCAGTAGCTCGCCCACCGTGCCGCGGTGGAAATGTCCGGGTCCCGGCGAGGTGACGTTGAACGGCACGACGCAGCCGCTGATCCGCTGGTCCGGCAAGGCCTCCCGCAGGACGGAAAGGTTGGAGACCCCATTCTGGAAGGACACCACCCAGGCGTCGGGGGCGTGTTCGCGGATGGCGCGGGCCGCTTCCGGCGTGGCCTGGCTCTTGACGCAGAGCGCGACGATCCGCGCGCCCGCCAGTGCGCCTTCATCCGTTTGGTAGTCCACGCCCTCGATGGTCGTGACCGGCTCGGCGAACTGGCTGAGCGCCAGGCCGTGCCGGGCGATGTCGTCGGCGATGCGCGGACGCCCGATCAGGCGCACCGCCGCGCCGCCCTCGATCAGGCGGCCGCCCAGATAGCAACCGATCGATCCGGCGCCGAAGACCGTGACGTGGGGTGTTGTCATGTCGCAGCGATAGCGGGAACCGGACGGGGGTCAAAGCCGTCTTGCTTCCATAACATAAGCTAATGAAAGGCGTCCGCCGCCATGGACATGGACGACGAGGGCAGCCGCACCCATCCCGCATTCGACGACGAACCGTCGGACGACCGGGTGGTCGCGCTCAATCCCACCCCATCCTATGCGCCTGCCATTGCCCGGCCGGGATGGACGGCCCTGCGCGAGGATGTGCGCGAAGCGTCCGCCGATGGGCTGGACCAGATCCAGATCGAACTCCGCGCCTTGGCGGCCCTGTCCCGACAGGCGGCCCACCCCGGTGCCGGTCGCACGGATATGGGGCTGAAGGCGGATCTTCGCGACCACGCGGCCGCGCAGACCGAAGCCGCCGACCGGCTCGCCGCGCGCGTGGACATGCTGGGCGGAACACCCGTCGCGGTCGGAGAC
>JBATXP010000511.1:0-3670 GCA_049673465.1 Litorimonas sp. | reverse complement strand
GCGGCATGCCGTTGAAGATCGGGTCGAGCCAAATCTTCTTGCCGCCCGCGTCCCAGCCGGACACGTCGCGGATGCAGAAATCCCGACGCTCCGGCGATTGGCCGCCGGTCTGCGCCTCGCGTCGCTCGAAGGCGCGCAGCTCGGCCAGCGTCGTGGCGGTGCCACGCGTGCAGGCGGCGATGCGGGCCGGGTCGATCGTGGGCTCGGCCTGGATGAACTCGGTGCGGTTATAGGCCTTGTAGGCGACCGTGACGCGCTCGCCTGCAAGGTAGTAGACATGGACCATGCGACGGTAGTCGGGATTGTCGCTGGGCGCGCTCTCGATCAGCAGGGTCGGCGACAGGTCGGCTGTCTGGGCCGTGGCGGCCATGGGCAGAGCGGCCAAGGCCAGCAGGATAGCGAAGGATCTACATCTCGTCATGTCGTCTCCCTGCCATGGCTCAGGTGAACCTGGGATGGCTCGCGGCAGCGTGGTGCAGGATTTGGGCCAGAATTGTTACCAAATGCCAGGACGCGACCTAAAGCTACGCACCGATTAACCCTTTGGGAACCCTGTCTGACGATAGTTGAAACCGATTCTGCAGGATTGCCGGAATCATTCGTCAGCAGGAGGCTGCCCCGTGAACGCCCTCAAGATCGCCGCGACCGGCATGGCTGCGCAGCAAATGCGCGTCGACGTCATTTCCAACAATATCGCCAATATGAGCACCACAGCCTACCAGCCGCGCGTCGCGGAGTTCGCGGACCTCGTCTATCAGCAGTACCAGACGCCCGGAACGCTGACCTCCCAGACCGGGGCGATCGTGCCGGCCGGTATCCAGATCGGCATGGGCGTGCGCCCGACCACCGTTTCGATGGAAATTGTGCAGGGCGCGCTGTCCCAGACGGGCGGGGACTTCGACCTCGCCGTGGACGGGCGCGGCTTCTTCGAGATCCTGCAACCGGACGGCACGTCGGCCTTCACGCGCGACGGCAAGTTCTACCGCGACGCGGACGGGCTGCTGGTCAATAGCGACGGCAACGCGCTAGCCGACCAGGTCACCATCCCAAACGATGCGGAGCGCGTGACGATCTCCAATGACGGCGAGGTCGTGGCCTATTTCGGCGGCGTCGCCCAGGGCCAGACCGTGGGCAACATTTCGCTGAACGTCTTCGCCAACCAGAAGGGGCTCAAGGCCATCGGCGGCAATCTCTATGTCGAGACCGAAGCCTCCGGCGCGCCCATCAACGGGGCGGCCGGAACCGAAGGTATCGGCACCATGCGCCAGGGCTATCTCGAGGATAGCGGCGTGGACGTGGTGGAGGAGATTTCCGAGCTGATCGAAGCCCAGCGCGGCTACGAACTCAATTCCAAGATCATCACGGCGGCCGATGAGATGTTCGCCGCCACGACGCGGATTCGCTAGGGATGCGCGCGGTCTTTCTCGCCCTGGCAGCCCTCACCCTGCTCGCCGCGCCCTCCGCCCTCGCGGCCGACGTCACCACGACGCGCGCCCTGCAACGGGGCATGGTGCTGGACGCCGACGATCTGTCGGGCGACTATCACGAGGACGACTTCATCGGAATGGAACTGGTCCGCTCGGTGCGGGCCGGGGCACCGCTGACCGTTCGCAATGTGCGCGCGCCGCGCCTCGTCAAGCGCAACGAGACCGTCACGCTCGTCTTCCGGCGCGGACCTCTCGTCATGGAAACCATCGGGCGCTCCCTCGGCGAAGGCGGGCTGGGTGAGCGCGTTTCCGTCATGAACACCTCGTCGCGCCAGCGCGTCATGGGCCGGATCACGGCCGAAGGTACTGTGGAGGTTTCCCCGTGAACACACTCGTCAGGTCCGCGCTCCTGGTGTGTGCGGGTGCTTCGCTCTGCGCCTGTGCCAGCACCAACGGTCCCAAGCGCGCCGTCGCCGCCGCACCGGTCGCGCCCGTAGGCTATGTCCCGGCCGTGCCCGACTATCTGGTCGCTCCGGTCCAGACCGCGTCGCTGTGGGACAACAGCCCGGACTCGCTGTTCGGCGACCGCCGGGCGCGCGGACCCGGCGACATCCTGACCGTGCAGATCGACATTGACGACCAGGCGGACATGCGCGCCTCCGTCGCGACCGACCGGGACTCCAGCGAGAACTTCTCCATCGGCAGCCTGTTCGGCCTGACCGACTTCATCGACAACATCCTGCCGGGCGACGACTCGCTCGCGCCTGCCGTGGACCTGAACCGCAACTCACAGGTCGACGGCAGCGGACAGCTCCGCCGCCGCGAGACCCTGTCCCTGACCCTCGCCGCGCAGGTCGCGGACGTGACGCCGAACGGCGATCTGGTCATTGTCGGCCGCCAGAATGTCCAGGTCGAGGGCGAGGCGCGCCGCCTGTTCGTGTCCGGCATCGTCCGGCGCGAGGACATCAGCCGCCGCAACGTCATCACGCTCGACAAGATCGCCAACGCGCAGGTCGGCTATGACGGAACGGGTTCGGTCTCGCGCACCACGAACGACCGGATCGGGACGCAGGTCCTCGATACGGTCATTCCCTTCTAGGAGACGGCGATGAAGGCGATCCTGTTTCCGCTGGTCATGGCTCTCAGCGCCGTTGGGGGCGTGATGGCGGGCGACTTCGTCCATACGCGCTCCGCAGGCGGCGAGGCCCATGCCGCCGACGCGCATGCCAGCGATAAGGGTGGCCATGCGAAGAAGGCCGACAAGGCCCATGGTGGCGATAAGGGGCACGGATCGAGCAAAGGCGACGACAAGAAGGACGGCGGGGGCGAGACCGAATTTCTGCGCTTCAAGCGCCAGTTCGTCGTGCCCGTCGTGGAAGACCGCGACGTGCGCTCGCTCGTGCTGCTCAACATCGCCCTGGAAGTCTCCGCCGACAAGCGCGAGGACATGTTCCGCATGGAGCCGCGCTTCCGCGACGCGTTCATCCGGGAATTGCTCACCCTGTCGGATACGGGCTATTTCGACGGTTCGCTGACCTCGCCCGATACTTACGAGGCGATGCGCGAAACCCTGCTCCGCGCGGCCCACAATGTCGACAAGGACGGGGTGGTGGACGTGCTGATCCTCGACCTGTCCCGTCAGGACAGCTAAGCCGTCACGGCTGCGTCAGGCCGTCGGGGCACCTGCCACATATTGTTCCAGCAAGGTCGCGATCCCTTCCAGGATCTTGTTGTTGGTCGCTTGCAGCTCGAGATTGGAGAAGGTCGCCAGCTGTTCCACGAACTGGGTGGAGTCGGCCGGTGCGAGCGGGTCCTGATTGCTGATCTGCGCGGTCAGGAGGGTCAGGAACGTGTCGAAATCCTCCGTGATGGCATCCGCATCCTGGGACGTGAATCCCACCTGTTGGTTCGTGTCGGTCGCCTGCGCCACGCCGGTTTCGGGCCGGTCTGCGCGTTGCGCGATCTGGGCGAGTTGGGAAATATCCATGGCGGTCTCCTAGACCCTGATGTGAAGGCGGTCCCCGCCCGTGCCGGTGAGGGACGGCGGGATCCAGGCTTCGGCGACCGGGTGCGCGGATGGCGGCGTCGTGCGGTCTTCGTCCTGTGGTGCGTGCGAGCCGCCGTCCGGGTCGCGGCCGAAGCCTTGCCCCGCCTCGTCCGAGAAATCGCGTGCATTACCGATATTGACGTCGACCTGCGCGGATAGGGAGTGCTGCAGGGCGGACGTGATGGTGGCGATCCGG
>JBATXP010000510.1:0-5622 GCA_049673465.1 Litorimonas sp. | reverse complement strand
GCTGAATAGGGCGAGCACGAAGGGCGACACCGCCAGGGTCGCGCCGAGCGAGGTCGCCACCACCACCATCCACGCCGCCGCGTTCGGTCCTGCGCGCGCAAGCAACGTTCGCGCCACGAACGCGCCGCCCGCGCCCGTCACCGTCATGCCGATCCAGAACAGGGCGCGCGGCAGCGGCGCGAAGCTCTGCGTGCCGAACGGAGCCAGCACGGTCAGCACCACCCCCGCCACTAGTGGAAGCGCGGCGTGTCGGCGAAGCCACGTTCCCGCATCCAGATTCCGAAGACCCGTCATTCGCGCTTCGTGACTGGCGGATGCTGCGTTTTCAAGTCGGTTCGCGAAGAGGATGCGTCGGTTGGTGAAGACGACGTGGCGGACAATCCGGCGGCGTGCTGTCCAGGCGGTCGATCCAACCGACAGGAGCCGTCATGAGCCTCGATCTCTTCCCGCAACTGCCCGTCGCCGTGCAGGTCCACATCGTCACCGCCGTCGCTTCGCTCGCCCTCGGCGTCACCATGTTCGTGCGGCCCAAGGGGACGCGATCGCACAAGCTCGCGGGACGGCTCTTTCTCCTCTTTATGCTGGCGACGGCGGCCAGCGCCTATTTCATCCGCTATATCAATGAGGGTTCCTTTTCCTGGATCCACATCTTCATCCCGGTCACGGTCTTCGCGGCGTTCGAGACCGTCTTCTACATCCGTCGCGGCAATCTGAAGGGTCACAAGCGGGCGGTCAAAGGTCTGTTCTTCGGCGCGCTGCTGATCCCCGGCGCGCTGTCCTTTCTGCCCGGTCGCACCATGTGGATGATGTTTTTCGCATGAAGGCCGGGAGGGGGTCCGTTCGCGGTTGCGAAGGGGGCGCGGCCCGCTATAAGCCCCGCGACCTCGCTCACCCTCACCAAGACGGACACCCCATGAACATCCATGAATATCAGGGCAAACAGGTGCTCAAGGAAATCGGCGCGCCCGTGTCTCCCGGCGTCGCCATCTTCGACGCGTCCGAAGCGCGCGCGGCGGCCGAAAAGCTCGGCGGCCCGCTCTGGGTGGTGAAGTCGCAGATCCATGCCGGCGGCCGCGGCAAGGGCAAGTTCGTGGAAGACCGCGCGGGCGAGCAGGGCGGCGTGCGCCTCGCCAAGTCCGTGGACCAGGTCGTCGAGTTCGCCGAGCAGATGCTGGGATCGACCCTCGTGACTGAGCAGACCTCGGATGAGGGCAAGGTCGTGAACCGCCTCTATATCGAGCATGGCTCCGACATCGAGACCGAGCTCTACATCTCCATCATCATCAATCGCGACACGTCGCGCGTCAGCTTCATCGCCTCCACCGAAGGCGGCATGGACATCGAAGCGGTCGCCCACGACACGCCGGAAAAGGTCATCAATTTCGACATCGACCCGGCGACGGGCTTCATGCCGCATCATGGCCGCACGCTGGCCAAGGCGCTGGGACTGGACGGCAAGCTCGCCAAGCAGGCGGGCAAGCTCGGCAAGACGCTCTATGACGGGTTCCTGGCCAAGGACATGGCGATGCTGGAGATCAACCCGCTGATCGTGAACGGCGAGGGCAATCTGCACTGCCTCGACGCCAAGATCAGCTTCGACGGCAACGCCCTCTTCCGCCACCCCGACGTGGTGGAGATGAAGGACGAGACCGAGTCTGATCCCAAGGAAGTCGAAGCGCAGAAATACGACCTGTCCTACGTGGCACTCGACGGAAACATCGGCTGCATGGTGAACGGGGCGGGCCTCGCCATGTCCACCATGGACATCATCAAGCTCTACGGCGCGGAACCCGCCAACTTCCTCGACGTAGGCGGCGGCGCGACCAAGGAAAACATCGTCGCGGCCTTCAAGATCCTGACCAGCGACGACAAGGTCGAAGGCATCCTGATCAACATCTTCGGCGGCATCATGAAGTGCGACATCATCGCCCAGGGCACGGTAGACGCCGTCAAGGAAGTCGGCCTCGAAGTCCCGCTCGTCGTGCGCCTGGAAGGCACCAACGTCGAAGAAGGCAAGGCCATCATCGACAATAGCGGCCTGAACGTCATCAGCGCGGACGACCTGGACGACGCGGCGAAGAAGATCGTGGCGGCCGTTGGGGGTTAACGCCTCATGCGCGCATCGAGGAAAGCCGTCCTCTGGGCGGCTTTTTCTTTGGCCCTGACGGCCTGTGCGGACGGACCCGGCGACGATGTGGAGGATGGCGGCCTGACGCCGCCACCCGGCTTCCTCGAACAGGCCGATGCGGACTGCCGTGCGGCGAGCGAGGTCGCGCTGCCCGAAGCCGCGCCCCGGACCCGGCAGCTCAACGGCCAGACCCTGCTCACCTACACGCTGGAAGATGGCCGGATCGCCCAATGCGCCGTCCGACATGCGGACGGGAGCGTGATCGACATGCGGGTGATCGGAGCGGAGTAGGGTTGCCGTTGAAGCCTTACAATGGCTGTGCTACACGAATGTCGTGTAATCGTGGAGTCGTGTGATGGGCCGGAACGTCACGTTCAATCTGGATGATGATCTGCTCAAGGCAGCCCGGCTTTATGCGCTGGAGGCGGACACGACCCTGTCGGACATTGTCCGGGATCATCTCGTCGCGCTGACATGGTCTGACGAGAAGAAGTCCGACTGGAACCAGCGCTTCCGCGCCCTGCGCAAACGCAGTCAGATGAGGTTCCCCGACGGTTTTCTGTCCAAGGAGGAGATGCATGGCCCAAGTGACGTCGAGGGCGCGGGTCCTGATGGACACGAACATCCTCCTCTACGCCGCCACGGCTGATGTCGGCACGACGAAACATACGGCCGACAAGATTGAGACGTCGCTCGACCTCGTCATGCGGCATGATCTGCTCATCAGCGCGCAGAACATTCTCGAGTTCACCGCCAACGCAAGGAAGGCGAGGGGCGCAGCGCTTTCGCACGGAGCTGCACTGGAATGGATCGACCTGTTCCTCGAATACCCTTTCATGCCGAATACGCGCCCGCTTGTCGTGATGGCCGTGGACTATGCCTTCCGGTACAAGATCCGCGCCTTCGAGGCGGCGATGCTCGCAGCCGCCAATGCAGGCCGCGTCGATCTGGTCTACTCCGAAGACCTCAACCACGGGCAGACCTACGGCTCCGTCCGCGTCTGCAATCCTTTCATCGAGGATTTTCTGACATAGCAGCTATGGATAATCCTTATCTCATTATCGGACTTCTTGCAGTCGCAATCGTGTTGGCTCTAATTATTGGGCGACGCAGTAGTGGTGAAAGACAACCCACAGTCTTCGATGATGCACGTGAGTCAGTCGAGTTGGCTCGTCGCTCGGTCAAATTGACGGAAGATGCGCATGAAATGGTGCGGGAGTCGCTTCGCCAGCAAGAAGCAATGATCGCCGAACTTCGCGAAATCAAACACCTCCTCAAAGACAAAGGAAAGTAAATGTCCGTCCTCATCGACAAGAACACCAAGGTCATCACCCAAGGCATGACCGGCAAGACCGGGACGTTCCATACGGAACAGGCGCTTGAATACGGCACGAAAATGGTCGCGGGCGTGACGCCCGGCAAGGGCGGCACGACCCATCTGGGCCTGCCCAACTTCGACACGGTGGAAGAGGCGGTCCACGCGACGGGCGCGACGGCGTCCGTGATCTACGTGCCGCCGCCCTTTGCGGCCGATAGCATCATGGAAGCCATCGCCGCCGAAGTGCCGCTGATCGTCGCCATCACCGAAGGCATCCCGGTCGCGGACATGATCCCGGTCAAGCGCGCCCTGCAGGGCTCCAAGTCGCGCCTGATCGGCCCCAACTGCCCCGGCGTGCTGACGCCCGAAGAGTGCAAGATCGGCATCATGCCGGGCAAGATCTTCAAGAAGGGCACGTGCGGCGTGGTCTCGCGCTCCGGCACGCTGACCTATGAGGCGGTCTACCAGACGTCGCAGGTCGGCCTCGGCCAGACCACGGCCATCGGCATTGGCGGCGACCCGATCAACGGCACCAACTTCATCGACTGCCTGGAGCTGTTCCTCGACGATCCCGAGACCAAGCAGATCATCATGATCGGCGAGATCGGCGGCTCCGCCGAGGAGGAAGCGGCCGAGTTCATCGCCCACAACCGCAAGAATGGACGTTACAAGCCGATGGTCGGGTTCATCGCCGGCCGCACCGCCCCTCCCGGCCGTACCATGGGTCATGCCGGCGCCATCGTGTCGGGCGGCAAGGGCGGCGCGGAAGACAAGATCGAAGCCATGGAAAAGGCGGGCATCACCGTCTCCGACAGCCCCGCGCGCCTCGGCACCACGCTGATGGAAGTGCTGAAGGCCGCGTAAGCGATCACTCTTGGCGGAGTTCGCAGACGGCAAAGTCTGCAGAGTGCCTTAATCTGCCGCGAACGGACCGGCCCTGCGGGGCCGGTTTTTTTGTCTCAGCTCTGGAGGCGGTAGCGGGACAGCGTCCGGTCGGGGCGGGTGAGCCAGCGGGAATATCTGAAGCGGTGCTTGTCGAAGTCGGCCAAGAGGCGGGCGCGAAGCGCATCGTTGCCCAGCATCCCGATCAGGCGGGCGAAGGGCGAGAAATCCTCCTCCGGAAAGGTCTCGAAGGACGCGCGCTGCGGAGCGACCAACCGCCCGGCGAAGTCGCGGAAGACGATCCTGCGCTTCGAGGTCTCGAAGGTGAACCGGCGATAGAAAATGCGTTCCGCCACATGCATGCGGAAGGTGGGATCGGCGAGGTCCATCGGCGCGCTATCCGGACGGACCTGGAACCCGTCCAGCTCGTAAAGATGAGTGTCGCGGCCTTGATGCACGAGGGCGAGCCCGCGCTGCGTCGGCCAACTCGGTCGCAGGACAAGCCCGTCCACGTTGCGGGCGGCTTTGTGCAGGGCCTTTTCCGTGCGCACGGGCTTGTGCGCTTCCAAATGCCCATCCGTGTGAAAACGGAACCGGTCGATGCGGGACCCGCGCCAGGGCGGGAGGAATTGAACGAGCAATACGGTTTGTTTCATGGCGAACTCCGAAATCGGCCCCAAAGCCGTGTTTCACATGAATGTCACAAAACCGTCGTAAAATCAATCGTGCGCGACAGCGCTTCGCCAATCGCATCCTTTTGCGCATTGCTTTCGCAACCTTTCAGCCGTTCATCCTCTATTGACTATACGCCCCGATGACAGGGCGATTGGGCTGCGCTATGGGCGCACCCGCACCGAAGCCGAGCGAAAAGATTGTTCTCATGGCCAAGCGAACGGAATTGAACCAAGCGTTCATCGACACCGACTTTCTCGACGGGGCGTCGGCGCTCTATCTGGAACGGATGCAGGCGGCCTATGCCGACAATCCGGCCAGCGTGGACGCGCAGTGGCGGAGCTATTTCGAAGCCCTCGGAGAGGACCGGGCCAACGCGCGCGCCAATGCGGACGGGCCGAGCTGGAAGGACCCGGACTGGCCGCCCGCGCCCAATGGCGAGTTGACCGCCGCCCTGACCGGGGACTGGGGCGACAGCCAGGCTGTGGCGGAGAAGAAGATCGCCAAGGCGCGTCCCGAGCTGTCCGCAGACGAAGTGCAGCAGGCGGCGCGCGACAGCCTGAACGCGCTGATGCTGATCCGCGCCTACCGGGTGCGCGGCCACCTGATCGCGGACCTCGAC
>JBATXP010000509.1:0-1530 GCA_049673465.1 Litorimonas sp. | reverse complement strand
GTGCAGGCCTGCCTGCGCGACCTCGCCGCCGGTTTGGGCAACCGGGAAGCCGTGCTGACGCGCGAACTCACCAAGACCTATGAGGAAGCTCGGCGCGGCACGCTGCTGGAGCTCGCCGACGGTATCGAGGCCGATCCGCCGCGCGGCGAGATCGTGCTGGTGGTCCACGGTCCCGAAGCCGTGCGCTGGGACGGAGACGTGGTCCGCGACGCGCTGCGCGACCGGCTGGAGACGCTGAAGCTCAAGGCGGCCTGCGCGGAACTGGCGGAAGTGTCGGGCTGGTCCAAGCGCGAACTCTACGCGCTGGGACTTTCGCTGAAATCGTGAGGCGCTGAGGTCGTGACGCGCGACCGGGAGGCGGCGGAGCGGGCGGGCCGCCGGGCGGAAGGTCTCGTCGCGCTTTACCTCGTCTTGACCGGCCACCGCATCCTGGCGCGCCGCTACCGCTGCCCCTCCGGAGAGATCGATCTGATCGCGCGGCGCGGCCGGGCGATCGTCTTCATAGAGGTCAAGCAGCGCGCCCGCGCCGCCCACGCCGTGGACCCCGTCACGGCCCGCTCCGAAGAACGCATCCTGCGCGCGGGCGAAACCTGGCTGAACCGCCATCCGGACTATATCGACCGGGACTTCGCCGTGCGCTACGATCTGGTCACCGTGATCGGACGCTGGCGCCTCCACCACCTACGCGACGCGTTCCGGGGCTGGTAGGCCTGGCTGCCGTCCCGCCTGCGACCATGACCGCCGCGTTAAGTCTTGGTCACGCGACGCTGGGACGAGGGACCGGTTAACGGCTTGGTGACCCCGTTTGGGTAGACTTCGTTCATGTCCAGACCCACCTTTCGCTTCGCAACGCTGCTCATCTCCGCCGCCCTCATGTCCGGGTGCGCCGTCGCCACGGCGGGCGTCGCCAAGGGGGACGAGCGCAGTTTTGTGCGATCGCTCAACGACGTGAATGCCGGTCGTGCCATCGAGGCGCGCATCCGCCGCGCCTATGGCTACGAGCTGGGCGGCGTGGATGTGGAGGTCGCCGAAGGCGTGGTGCTCCTGTCAGGCAACGCGCCCCGCAAGGAGGACCGGATCGAGGCCGCGCGCATCGCCTGGTCCGCCCCGCAGGTCGAACAGGTCGGCAACGAGATCATGCTCAAGGACAAGCAGGGCTTCGTGCGCAACACCAAGGACGGCGTGCTGGAGAAATCGGTCCGCGCCCGCCTGACGGTGGACAAATATGTCAAGGGGCGCAACTTCAACGTCGAGACGCATGACGGCATCGTCTACCTGCTCGGCGTGGCGCGCACGCAGCAGGAACTGGAGCGCGCGGCGCGCATCGCCTCGCTGACGCGCGGCACGCGGGAGGTCATTTCCTATGTCCGGGTCGCCGATCTGCCGATGGAGCCCGTGCAACAGGCCGAGGCCATGCCGCAACTGCGCGACCTGCCCGATTTCGTCACCCGTGCGCCGCTCCCGGAACAGGACAGCACGCCGACGCCCGCCCCGATGCGCGCCGCCCCGATGGACGAGCCGATCCCCTTC
>JBATXP010000508.1:0-1636 GCA_049673465.1 Litorimonas sp. | reverse complement strand
GGATGCCGCTGCTGCGCTGCCCGATCAGCGACTATTACTGCCGCCAGGAGAAGGACGGCCTGCTCGTCGGCTTCTACGAACAGGACTGCAAGACCTGGGGCATGGACGGGATCGACCCGAACTTCGTCAACGCGCTCTGCCCCGACGATCTCGACCGGGTGATGGAGGTGCTGGAGGGCGCCTTCGCCCGGATGCCCGCGTTGATGGAGACGGGCATCCACACGGTCGTCAACGGCCCGATCACCTACACGATCGACGGCGCGCCGCTGGTCGGCCCGATCCCGGGCAAGCGCAACGCGTTCTGCATCATCGGCCTGCGCGCCGGGCTGGGCGAGGGCGGCGGGCATGGCTGGCTGCTGGCGCAGCAGATCGTGCATGGCGAGGCGCAATACGACACCTGGGTCATCGATCCGCGCCGGTTCACCGAGCATTGCAACGTCGAGCTGACGGCGCTGAAGGCGATCGAGGATTACCGGAACGAGTTCCGCTTCCACTTCCCGCATGAGCACCGCCCCGCGGGCCGTCCGGCGAAGACCACGCCCCTGACCCCGATCCTGGCCGCCGCGGGGGCTGAGTTCGGCGTCGTCAACGGTTGGGAGCGCATGGCCTACGTCAAGCCCACGCCCGACTTCGAGGAGACGTTCGGCTTCCGCTTCAACGAGACGTTCGACGTGGTGGGCGCAGAGGTGAAGGCCGTCCAGACCGGCGTGGGCCTGACCGAAGTCAACGGCTTCAACCGCTTCGAGATCACCGGCCCCGGCGCGCGCGACTGGCTGGACACGATGACCTGCGGGCGCATCCCCAAGCGCGACGGCAAGGTCGGCCTCGCCTATCTGCTCAACCACCACGGCGGCGTGAAGGCCGAGGCGACGCTCGCCAATCTCGACGCCGAGACGGTCTGGTACGGCTCGGCTGCGGCCTCCGAGTTCCACGACATGGACTGGCTGACCGCGCATCTGCCCGCCGACGGGTCGGTCTCGATCCGGTCGCTGACGAACGAGTGGACGATCCTCGTCCTCGCCGGTCCGAAGTCGCGCGACGTCCTGTCCGCGGTGTCGCGCGGCGACTGGTCGAAGGAAGCGTTCCCCTGGCTGTCGGTCCGTCGAGCCTTCGTCGGGATTGCGCCGGCGGTCGTCATGTCGGTGAGCTTCTCGGGCGAGCTGGCCTACGAGCTGCACGTTCCGAACAACCAGCTCTACGCGGCCTATCTGGCGCTGCGCGCGGCTGGGGAGGCGCACGGGCTGACCCTGTTCGGAGCCCATGCGGTGGATGCGATGCGCCTCGAGAAGGGCTATCGCCACTGGAAGGCGGACCTGATCACCGAGTTCGACCCGTTCGAGAGCGGGCTCGACCGCTTCGTCAAGCTCGACAAGCCGGATTTCGTCGGCAAGGCGGCGCTGGAGGCACAGCAGGCGAAGGGCCCGCGGCGCAGCTTCGTCAGCATGGTGCTCGACTGCACCCACGCGCCGGCGCATGGCGGCGACAGCATCCTGTCGGACGGCAAGTGCGTCGGGACGATCACGTCCGGGGGCTGGGGCTACCGGACCGGCAAGTGCATCGCGATGGGCTTCGTGGACCCGGCCTTCGCCGAGGTCGGGACGGAGCTGTCGGTCGAGGTGATCGGCGACCCGGTGCT
>JBATXP010000507.1:0-1661 GCA_049673465.1 Litorimonas sp. | reverse complement strand
GCCTACGTCTATCCGTGGGTCGAGACGGGCGCGGGCATCCTGATGACGGGCATGTTGCTGACCTGGCTGGCGGCGCCCGCGGCCCTCTTCATCGCCACCATCGGCGCGTGGAGCGTGTTCAAGGCGGTCTACCTCGACAAGCGCGAGCTCAAATGCGCCTGCGTCGGCGGCGGGGCGAACGTGCCCCTCGGCTTCGTGTCGCTGACCGAGAACCTGATGATGATGGCCATGGCCGTGGTGATGCTGGTGCGGCTGGCCTTGTGACGCAGGCAAAGCCGCATCGGCGCCTCCTCTTGCTGGGCCTCGCGCTCGGCGGGGGATACCTGATCGCGGGGCGCGCGTTGCCGATCTTGCCGTGGTTCGAGCGGGACATCGCGTTCGAGGACATGACCCGTCCCGCCGGCTTTCGCCGCGTCCGTGCCGGAGAGACGTCGTCCGCCGGCTTCGATCCGTTCGCGGGGATCGGCGGCGCGGCCCCCACAGAGACCGCGATCTCTACCATGGCCGACGTCGAACGGGACATCTGCGCCGCCCTGTTCGAGGGGTGGTCGCCCGGCTCGGGCACCGTGCCGATCGCCTCGTTCTCGGACTACAACTGCCCCATCTGCCGGGTGACGACGCGGCGGATCGCCCGCGCCGCGCCGGTACGGGACGGAACCGCGCGGGTCACGTGGCACGAGCTGCCGATCCTCGGAGAGACCTCCGTCCTGGCCGCCAAGGCTGCCCTCGCGGCGGACAATCAAGGAGCCTACGCGGCCTTCCAGGACCGTCTCCTTCGCAGCGCGTTCCAACCGACGGACGGCTATGTAGACGCGCTCGCGAGCGATCTCGGACTGGACCGCGACCGCTTGGCCCGCGACATGGTAAGCCCCGACATCAAGGCGCGGATCGACCGCAGCCTCGCGCTGCGCGACCTCTTCGGCTTCCGAGGGACTCCCGCCATCCTCGTCGGCCGCACGGTGGTCGAAGGCGACATCGGGGACGCCGCGCTGTCGCGCCTGATAGAGCTGGAACTCGAGGGCGGGGCCCCGCCAGCGTGCTAGATCATGGAAGCGGCGGACGACGTAGTTGGTGCCACGTCCTATTTAAGGAACAGTTCCATACGTATAGTCATAAAAGGCATGGCAAAGACCGCATTGGAACATGGCGGCAGCCGATATTGGGGGCATGCGGGCCATGGACCCGCAATGTGGGGAAAACCACCTTGCGCCAAGGTATTGCGAACGTCCGTTCGTCCAAGGACACGAGGCCGGGCACGCCGCCCGGACCGGGATGGCGGTATCGCCCGATCGGCCGGTCCATGGGCCGGCACGTCTCGCGCCGGCCGGCCATGTCGCGGGGCAGACGAATGGTCGCGGGCCGGCGGGGCCGACGGTCCTTGTCATCGAACGCTTCGTGGCGAACGTTCGGCGGGCCCGCGGCCGATCCCGCGCGGGCTCCGGGGAGAGTCCTATGAAAAGCGCAGAAGCGACCCGCCAAGGGCGGATGTCCGCATCCCGGGCGAGCGGCCTCATCGAGGCGATGCCGCTCTCGATGGTGATCGCGGACCCCCATCGGCCCGGCCTGCCGATCGTCTACGTCAACCGCGCCTTCGAGGAGGTGACGGGCTATTCCGCGCGTTTCGCCGTGGGGCGCAACTGCAGCTTCCTGCAGGCCGGAGA
>JBATXP010000506.1:0-3835 GCA_049673465.1 Litorimonas sp. | reverse complement strand
CTTGCCGCTATTCATCACGCGGCTCTCCATCTTCTACTTCCTGCTGCCCTGGCAGGTGATGCGCTTCACCAACAAGGAGCAGATCGACAACATCGCCAACACCTACTACCACCAGAGCGGCGGCGTGCCCGAGCTGCTCAACACGGTGGTCGGCGTGGCGGCGATCTTGTTGCTGGTGCTGTTCGTGATCGGCTTCAAGAAACGGATCACCTATCTGCTAGTGCTGATCTTCCACTTCGGCGCCGTCCTGATGTCCGCCCAAGCCTATATCTGGGGTCTGGACAGCTTCCGCCTTATCTTCCTTGCCGCCCTGCCAGCGGCCTCCGCGATCTGGCTGCTCTGGTTGCTGCGAGATCAGGACACGCTGCTGACGATCGGGAAATAGACAGGCGCGTGAAAAATCTTGCCTCTGGGCAAATCCATATTCGGCGAGCTCTTCGTAAACATATCCGAACATCATCTCAGGTCCCTTGATGATGTTCACGCGTCCAGGATCTTCCCCTTGTGAATGGACACTTTTCGAGCGCCCCCGGTCTCCCCCTTGACCGCGGGCGCTCTTTTAGTTTCCGGGCCTACCGCGTTGAAATAGCGGGCGGATCATCAACCACCACGACCGGTCGAGAATGAGAACGGCGACGAGGACCAACAGTCCCAGCCAGACCGACCGTCCCGTCCACCAGATCCAGATCATGGCGGCGAAGGCGAGGGGATAGAGCAGGAAGGCGATCGCCATGCGCCACAGGGCGGTCAGGACCGCGGTCACGCCTCCAGCTCTCGCGGCAGGACCAGATCGACGACCCGCCAGCTCCCCGGCGACAACCAGTCGCCGTTGCCCGTCCGCTCCAGCACCGTGCACGCCCCGGTCGGGAAGTCGTGACTGTAGCCGGCGAAGCGTTCATGCAGGGCCGCCCACCCCGGATTGTGCCCCAGCCACATCAGACGCTCCACCGCGTCCGGTTCGCCTTCGCGGGCGGCGACGGCGAGAACGTCCTGCGGGGAGGCGTGATAGAACTCGCTATAATAGTCCACGCGTTGCGCACCGGGGATCGCCCGGATCAGCCGTATCGCCGTTTCGCGCGTGCGCTTGGCGTCGCTGCACCAGATCGTCTGCGGCGCGTAGCCTCGGGCCGCGAGCGCACCACCGACCGCCGTCGCACCGCGCCGCCCACGCCCGTTGAGCGGCCGTTCATGGTCGGTCATGGACGCGTCGGTCCAGCTCGACTTGGCGTGACGCATCAGCAGCAAGTGAGTGAGCATGCACGCCTCATGACGCTAGTCGATCGTGTAGACAATCCCGAAGCGCGTGATCGTGTCCGTCTTTTCCGTCCCGACCGGTACCTGCGTATTGTGCTCAACCCGAAAGGAGGCCCGTGCCGCCAGATTGCCCATCAGCGTCGCGGTCAGTCCGACCTCGTTGAATAGGCTGGTGCTGGAGTCCGACCAGAGCAGCCCGGCATCGTCATAAAGCGAAACGAGTTCGTTGATCTGCCAATCGAAGTCCGACTCCGCGTTGAACGCGACTTCCTCCTCGGTCACCTCCAGAGACGAGGTCTGCGACCGGTATCCAAGCCCGCCCGTGAGGCTCCACCCGATCGGGTCCGGTTCGAACAAGGTGTAGCCGAGGCCGCCCCCCACGAAATAGCCATCCGTGAACGCGCCGAAATCGTCGTGGAAATAGTCGGCGGAGGCGAACGCGAAGAGCTGATCGCCAATGTCGCGCTCGATCTGGTAACCCAGCCGAAGGCGCTCCTTGTTGCGCCGACCATCCGCCCGGCCATAGTCCGCGGCGGCGCGGAACTCGTGCCGCCATCGGGGTCCGACATTGTCCAGCTTCAGGCCGAAGCCCACATCGGTCGTGTCCGTATTGCCGGTGGTGCGGTTGCCCGTCAGCGAGGCTTCGCCGATCCACCCGTCGGGCGGGGCATCCTGCGCGCTGGCGGAACCCGCGACCAGTAGGACCAACGCGGCGGCGGCTGCGAATTTCATGGGTCTTCTCCGTAAAGTGCGGCGGGCCCATAAGTGCAGTCGGGTGAACGGAAGATTGACGCCGCAGCCAGGGCGCAAGACGCTTTACGCGGATGGCGGCTCTGTTAAGGCGGGCGCGCCTTGCCAACCGGAGTGCCAATCCATGTTCGACCTCAAAGCCATTCGCCAAACCCCGGAGGTCTTCGATGCCGGTTGGGCGCGCCGCGGGCTGGACCCGCAGACCCCGGCGATCCTCGAAAAGGACGTGCTGATCCGCAAGGCCAAGACGATGGTCCAGGAGGCCGAAGCCGCCCGCAATGCGGCCTCCAAGCAGATCGGCCTCGCCATGCGGGACGGGGATGCCGACAAGGCCGATAGACTCAAGGCCGAAGTCGCCGGAGCCAAGAACGTCATCGCCGCCCTCGGCGCGCAGCTGGAAAGCGAGGAAGTGGCGCTGAACGACCTGCTCGCCGGACTGCCCAACCTGCCCGCCGACGACGTACCGGACGGCGCGGACGAAGCCGACAATGTCGAGATCGTGCGGTGGGGCGAGCCGCGCGCCTTCGACTTCGCGCCCAAGGCGCATGACGATATCGGCGAAGCGCTCGGTCTGATGGATTTCGAAACCGCCGCCAGGATGAGCGGTTCGCGCTTCGTCATCCTGCGTGGCGCGCTCAGCCGGATGGACCGGGCGCTCGCCGCCATGATGCTGGACATGCAGACCGGGGAGGGGTTCGAGGAGACCTCCCCGCCGCTGCTCGTCTGGCCCAAGGCACTCCACGGCACGGGCCAACTGCCCAAATTCGCCGAAGACCTCTATGCCACGGAGGAGCATTTCCTCATTCCCACCGCCGAGGTCTCGCTGACCAACACGGTCCGGGAGAGCATTCTCGATGCGGAGGCTCTCCCCAAGCGCCTGACGGCCCACACGCCCTGTTTCCGCAGCGAGGCCGGGTCGGCCGGACGCGACACGAAGGGCATGATCCGCCAGCACCAGTTCAACAAGGTCGAGCTGGTCAGCATCTGCACGCCGGAGCAGAGCGAGGACGAGCACAAGACCATGCTCTGCTGCGCCGAGCGCGTGCTGCAAGCTTTGGAGCTGCCCTATCGCGTGGTCGAGCTCTGCACGGGCGATCTGGGGTTCGGCGCGCGCAAGACCTACGACATCGAGGTCTGGCTGCCGAGCCAGGACACCTATCGCGAGATCAGCTCCATCTCCAACTGCGGCGACTTCCAGGCCCGCCGCATGAACGCCCGCTACCGCGCCGGAGAAAAGGACAATCGCTTCGTCCACACCCTAAACGGCAGCGGCCTCGCCGTCGGCCGAACCCTGGTTGCGGTGCTGGAAAACTATCAGAACGATAATGGCAGCGTCACCGTGCCGGAAGCGTTGCGAGAATATATGGGCGGCATGGAGCGGATTGGATGAGGCAGCCACTCAGGCATGAAGGGGCCGCCTGCGGGCGGTCACATGTGTTTCCCCCTCCACCAAAACGTGCGGTCCTGTAGCTTCCTTAATCGCGTTTCGGTCCCATGCGACGTTGCCGTGCCACTGGCACGGCTTTGGCCGTAAACCCCTCTCACGGGGGAGGAACCGACCGTCCCTCTTCTCCGCCCTCAAGTTCCTCCCCCGTGAGGGGGAGGTGGGCTCGCGGAGCGAGGTCGGAGGGGGACACCCAGCATCAGCCGCGCGAAGCGCGTCCTTATATGGACGGTGCCGGCACGCCGTTCCCACTCTCCCTCCTCCCCCGCTCATCCCCGCGCACGCGGGGATCCAGTGGCTCACCGACCTCTCGGCTGGCCGGGACCCCGCACCCACGTCGAGGCCATGGCAAGGACTGGATCCCCGCGTGCGCGGGGATGAGCGGAA
>JBATXP010000505.1:0-2630 GCA_049673465.1 Litorimonas sp. | reverse complement strand
GGCCGGAGCGGTCACTGGACGGTTCGGTCGGCTATTTCGCGATGTTCGAGGACGAGGTGGACGTGAAAGGCGCGGCCGAACGGCTCGGCAAGGTCCACCGCATCACGGAAGTCAGTTGGAAGCCCTTTCCGACGGGACGCGCGGCGCAGGGCGGCATTCCGCTGGTGCAGCGCCTGATGGAGCAGGGGGTGAGCGCGGACAATCTGGACAGTCTCGAACTCCACGCTCCGCCCATCATTCCGCGCCTCGTCGCCCGGCCCGCGCGGGCGGGCATGTCGCCCAACTATGCCCGGCTTTGTTTTCCCTATCTGGCGGCGGTGACGCTGACGCGCGGCACGGTCGGGCTGGATGATTTTACGCGCGACAGCCTGGACGACTCGGCGCTGCTGGCGCTGGCGGAGACGGTAACGGTTGCGACCAACCATGTCGAGGACCCGGCGGAGTTCGTCCCGCAATCCGCCAAGGCCGTGCTGTCGGACGGAACGGAACGGCTCGCCATGACGGCCAAGCTGTTCGGGTCGCCGTCCGATCCGCTGAGCCGCGATCAACACATCGCCAAATTCCGGCGCTGCGTCGCGTTCGGCTTGAGGGATGACAAGGCCAAAGCCGTGGCGGACGGGCTTATCGCGCGTGTGGATCATCTGGAGCGGTTCGACGACGTTCGCGACCTCTTTCGGCTGGCGGGAGGAGTTCCGGAGTGAGCGCGACCTATTTCGACTTCGTCGATCCCGACGCCATTCGCGCCGACCACCCGATCGGCGACGCCTTCGTCGATTTCGCCCGCAACACCAGCCGCGACGCGCTGTTCGCCCATCAGGACAGGCTGTTCCGCCGGATGCTGGCGCGCGCCTGGAAGACGCCCTTCTACCGGCGCCTATGGGGCGCGAAAGGGATCGAGCCGGGCGACATTGACGGCCTGCGCGACATCGGCCTCCTGCCCATGTTCGACAAGGCGGACATCATGGACAGCCTCGACCGCGATCCACCGCTGGGCGATTTCACTGGACTGGACAGCTATCCCGACGACCGGCGTCCGCCCGTAAAGGTCCACACAACGTCGGGCACGACCGGAAAGCCGCAGGTTCTCGTCTTCGGGCCGAAGACGCGCGAGGTGCAGAACCTCCTCCTGGCGCGGCTCTACACGCTGCAGGGGATCGGGCGGGGCGACATCGTCCATTCCGTCTATGGCCACGGACCGATCAATGGCGGCCACTATGTGCGTGAAGCCGTGACCCACTGGACGCAGGCCGTGTTCCTGTCCGCCGGAACGGGGGTGGAGACGCGCTCCGTCAAGCAGGTGCAGATGATGGCGGACTTCCGGTCCACGGCCATTGTCGGGTTCGCCGACTATATCAAGAAACTGGCCACGGTCGCGCGAGACCAAGGCCTGGAACCGGGCGTCGACATTCCGATCCGCACGATTAGCGGCCATATGGGTCGCGAGGATAAGGACAGCGTGTCCGACATGTGGGGTGGGGCGGACTGTTACGACTGGTACGGGGTCGGCGACACGGGCGCGATCGCCGGCGAAGGCCCGGACCGGGACGGGCTCTACGTGATGGAGGACGCGCACTATCTTGAAGTCTGCGACATCGATACGGGCGCGCGCGTCCCGGACGGCGAAAGCGGCGACATGGTCGTGACCTGCCTATTCAAGGACGACGTCTATCCCATCATCCGCTTCAACACGCACGACGTGACGGCTGTGCGTCCGGGCCGAAGCTCGCTCGGCTTCAATTTCGAGCGGATCGAGGGCTTTCTCGGCCGGTCCGACAATATGGTGAAGCTGCGCGGCATCAACATCTTCCCGCAAGCGCTGGGGCCGCTCATGGAGGAGATCGAGGCGTTCGGTGGCGAGTTCTACTGCCGCGCCGAACGCGACGCAGCCGGTCGCGACGAAATGGTCGTGGTGGCGGAAACCAAGGTTCCGGGCACGCCGGACTTGGAGCAGCGATTCGAGTCGCTGCTGAAAAGCAAGCTAGGGCTGGGCATGGGCGTGAAGCTGGTGCCGATGGGCACGACCGGGGAGGTCACGCAGGTGGACGTGCGCCAGAAGCCGATCCGGCTGGTGGATACGCGGTTTGACTAAGAGTGCCGTGTTTTCCTCCCCCTTCAGGGGGAGGTGGCTGGAGCGCAGCGGAAGTCGGAGGGGGCTGCCGATGCGAAGTAGTCGCTATTGTGCGGCAGCCCTCTCCGCCGCTGCGCGGCACCTCCCCCTGAAGGGGGAGGAAACATGACCACCGCCCAATCCCGCCTCGAAGCCTGCTATGAAGCCATGAAGGCCGACAACCCGCGCATCAACGCCGTCATCGACGCTTTCAACGATCTCGCCATTCCCGAAATGGCCGACAGCGACATGCGCGCGGAGGACGGCACGACCCTTTCGCCCATCGACGGCATGCCGGTCGGGGTGAAGGCCAACATCGCCGTGGAGGGCAAGTTCTGGCACGCCGGAATCAAGGCCTACGCCTCGCGCAAGGCGGACGAGGACGCGCTGGTCGTGCAGCGCCTCAAGGCCGCCGGTGCGCTGCTGGTCGGGACGCTGAACATGGAAGAGGGCGCGCTGGGCGCGCAAACGGACAATCCGTGGTTCGGCAAGACGGTCAACCCGCTCCTCGACGGCTACACGC
>JBATXP010000504.1:0-6870 GCA_049673465.1 Litorimonas sp. | reverse complement strand
CTCATAGGAAGGCCCGACCGCCAGTGCGTAGCCGCGCGCCCGCGTTTCGCGCACGCCGTCCACGGCGCCGTCCGCACTGTCCTTCCAGAAATTGTTTTCGACCTCGTGCTTGGTGCGACGCACGAGCTTGCCGATATCGTCGTCCGTGTCTCCCGTCAGCATGGCATAGCCCGTCGCCGAGCAGACCAGCGGGCGCACGCTGCCCGTCTCCACATGTTCTCGCACGGGACCGGGGCGATGGTGGGTGTAGATATATTGCGAGTAGATGCCGTTGCGCATGGCGAGGAATACCGTCTCGCCAATGGTTTCCGAGAGCCGCGCCAGATTGTCCGCGAACCCGTCCGGCAGACCCGCCATGCGGATCAGCCAGTCACCGAGAAAGGCGATGCGCAAGGTCGGGTAGAAGGCGCGGCTTTCCACGTCGCGCTCCAGATAGCCACTGTCCTGGAGCGACTTGGTCAGGGCCGACGCGCTGCTCT
The DNA here is from genome assembly GCA_049673465.1 of Litorimonas sp. GTDB lineage: Bacteria > Pseudomonadota > Alphaproteobacteria > Caulobacterales > Maricaulaceae > Litorimonas. The sequence continues at coordinate 6,391 of JBATXP010000504.1, read as the reverse complement.
GCGGCATGTTCAGATTGTCCGCGATCTCCCCGATGGAGGCCGGGCGCTTCACGTCGGCGAAGAACTCGAACAGCGCCATGGTGCGGAAGCTCGACTTGAGCATGTTCTCCGCCTCGTCCAGCCGCAGCGCCTGGCCCCGTACTCCGTGCGGTACGACGCCCGCCAGGGGCGCGACCGACAGGCCGAGATCGTCTTCGGGGTCGTCCGTGCCGGGCTCGAAGGGGGTCGCGTTCATGGGAGCACCCAATGCCACGCGCCGCCGCGCCGCGAAAGAGGGATGTGGAGGGTCGCGTCCGGGGACGTTCCAGTGCCGAACGGTGTAACCGGACATGTCGGCGGAACGCATCGGACTGTCGGAGTCCGCGTTCCGGGACAGTTGCCAAGAGTGTGAACATCCGTGGAGACGTTCATGCCGTTCCCGACCGTGGCTTGGATTACGTCCAACAGCCGAAGGCCGACCGGGCTCGTGCCGACATCGGCTCTAACCGGGGCAGGCCAGCGCTTCGTCTACCGGCTCGAGGCCGATCTCCGCCAGGCCCAGCCGGACAGGCGTTGCGGCGCTGACGTTGAGGCGAAGCGACGGGTCGGACAGATCGACCGTGTTTGCGAAACAGCTCAAGGGGATGACGGTCTCGCGCCAGTCTCCGGCCTTCACGTCCAGGGCGAGCGGCGCGGTGCAGTCCGGCCCCGTCTCGCAGGACAGGGACACGGTCACCGCGGCGTCCCGGTCGGCTTTCAGGAAGACACGCAGGCCGTGGTCGTCCCGGCGTTCGGCCCAACCGACATTGCGGCCTTCCGTCAGGAAGACGAGCCGGGCGTCCGGCGCGCTGAAGTTCAGGTCGAACGCGTCTTCCTGCGCGCGGTGGTCGGTGCGGCTCGCCGCCAGCCCCGGCACATTGGCACTGGCCCCGTTGAAGATCGCGGAATCGTTCGGCGTGATGACGAAGGGCTTCCAGGGGGCCTGCATGACGCCGCCCACCATGATGACCGCGCCGTCATCCTCCCGCACGGTCAGGCCGGATTCTTCCGGCAATTCGCCGACCGTGCCGTCATCCGCGTAGGACAGGCCGTAGCCGACGGGGAAAAGCGGGTCGTAATCGGGATGGTGCGGATTGAGCACGGCTTGCGTTGCGAGTTTCGGCCAGGAGAAGCTGAGCCGTCCGGTGAAGTCGTAGGAGGGATCGGTGCGGAACAGAAGATCCGCCACGCCGCCCCCTTCGGAGCCGGGCAGGAAGGCCGCGATGAAGGCGTCGGAGTCGTTCATTTCCGGATTGGTCCAGAGCGGACGGCCGGACAGGAACACGCTGACCACGGGCAGGCCCTGCTCGCGGAAGGCGTCCAGCCGCGCCACGTCATAGCCGTCCGGCTCGAAGTCCACGTCGTTTCGGTCGCCCTGGAACTCCGCATAGGGCTCCTCGCCATAGACGGCGATCACGGCGTCGGCTTGCGCGCCGGACGTGCCGTCGGGATCGAAGACGACCGTGCCCCCGCCCGCTTCCACGACCTCGCGGATGGCGGACAGGATGCTCTGGCCATTGGGAAAGTCGGAATTGGCGTAGCCGCCGCCCTGCCAGGACAGAGTCCAGCCGCCTGACACCTTGGCGATGCTGTCCGCCCCGTCACCCGTGACCAGAACCGTCATGCCGGCGTCGAGCGGAAGCACGCCGCCCTCGTTCTTCAGAAGCACCATCGACTCGCGTACGGCCTGCCGCGCGACGGCGCGGTGCGCGTCGGATCCCAATAACTCTTCGCGTCCGGCAAAGGGCCGCTCGGACGGCCGAACGCTGTCCATGATGCCGCTCTGCACCTTGACGCGCAGGATACGCCGCACCGCATCATCCAACCGTTCCATCGGAATCGTGCCGTCCTGCACGTGGCGCAACGTGCTCTCATAGAGGCCCTTCCAGCTATCCGGCGCCATATACATGTCCAGCCCGGCATTGAGCGATTGCGGGCAGTCCGTATTGGTGCAGCCCGGAATCTGGCCATGGCCGTTCCAGTCGCCGATCACGAAGCCGTCGAAGCCCATCCGGTCCTTCAGCACGTCGGTCAGCATGTAGCGGCTGCCATGCATCTTCTCGCCGTCCCAGCTATTGAAGCTCGCCATTACGGTCTGCACGCCCGCCGCCAGCGCGCTCTCATAGCCCGCACTGTGCAGCTCGCGCAGTTCGGTTTCGTCGATCACCACGTCGCCCTGGTCGATGCCGTTCAGCGTGCCGCCATCGCCGAGAAAGTGCTTGGCGGAGCTGATCACGCGACCCTCACCCATGAAGTCGGCTTCGCCGGGATGGCCCTGGAGGCCGTAGACGATGCGTCCACCATAGGACTTCACGAGTTCCGGCAACTCCGAATAACCCTCATAGGTCCGGCCCCAGCGGTCGTCCTGCGGCACGGCGAGGGTAGGCGCGAAGGTCCAATCGTGGCCGGAGATGGACAGCTCCATCGCCGTGACCCGGGCGATCTCCTCGATCAGGTCGGGATTGTTGGCCGCGCCCAGTCCGATATTGTGCGGAAAGACCACCGCGCCCGACAGATTGGCGTGACCGTGCACGGCATCGATGCCCCAGATCATCGGGATGGCGACATCCACGCCGTCCGGGTCGACGGATGCGAGATAATATTCGTCGGCGGCGGCCAGCCAAGTGGCCGCGTCGGCATAGGGCTTGTCGCCCGGCGCGGAGTTGCCGCCCGACAGCACGGAGCCGAGCCTGTACTGCTTGACCTCTTCGGGCGTGACCGAATTGGTGTCCGCCTGGATGACCTGGCCGACCTTCTGCTCCAGGCTCATGCGCGCCATGATGTCGGTGACGCGCGCCTCGATCGCCGGGTCGAGGTCCGGCGTGTCGATCGCGGGCCACGCCTGCGCGCGGGCGGCATTCTCGGACACTGGCGCAGGTTCCGTCGCAGTCGGCTGGTCGGTCGTTTGCGGCTCGGCGACAGTGTCTCCGCAGGCCGACAGGGCCAGCCCGCTCAGGAGCAGGGCAAGGGTGAAGGCGGATCCGGAGCGCAGAAGATGAGTCATGGTCGTTCCCGTAAGTGGTTGGGTCAGGCCGCCTGGGCGGTCCGGCAGTAGGATTGGAGATAGGCCTGGTGCGACGGCAGCCCGGCCACGGTGCGACGGACATTGCTGTCGATGTGGGCGAGGAAGTCGCGCAACTCGGCCGGGTTCATCATGTCCGCGACCGGATGGTGCGACTGCGGCATCAGGCCTTGGCCCAGCATGACCTGCACCCAGCTGTTCTCCGCGAACAGCTCGTCATTGGCGCGGAACACGCGCCCGGTCTCGCGGAAGAGGTCGTAGCGGTGCGTCAGCGTTTCGGGCACGTCCATCAGGCGGACATGGTTCCAGAAAGGCGCGTCGTCGCGCTCCGTCAGATTGTAGTGCAGGATTATTAAGTCGCGAATATGTTCCAGTTCGAAGACAGTCTGGGCGTTGAACTCGGCCACGTCCGCCTCCGAGACCCGCCCCCCGGCCGGAAACATCTGCATCAGGCGCATCACGGAGCGCTGAATCAGGTGGATCGAGGTCGACTCCAGCGGTTCGAGAAAGCCGCTCGACAGGCCGATGGCGACGCAGTTGCGGTGCCAGTGGCGGCGGCGCGTGCCCGACCGGAAGCGGATCAGGCGCGGCTCCGTGATCGGTTCGCCGTCCACGTCCGAAAGCAGCTTTTCGCGCGCGGCTTCGTCCGCCATGTAGCGGCTGGAATAGACGATGCCGTTGCCCGTGCGTTGCTGGAGCGGAATCTGCCAGCGCCAGCCCGCCTCGTGCCCGATGGCGCGCGTATAGGGCCTCGGCTCGCCGACGGACCGGGTCTGCACGGCATAGGCGCGGTCGACCGGCAGCCAGTGGCTCCAATCCTCGAATCCGACATTGAGCGCCCCTTCGATCAGGAGGGCGCGGAATCCCGTGCAATCGACGAACAGGTCGCCCTCCACCACGCGCCCATCCTCCATCGTGACGGACTGCAGGTCGCCACAGTCCGCGCGCGCCACCGAGACGATCCGTCCCTCCCGGCGCACCACGCCCGCCGCTTCCGCCATCTCCCGCAGCATCCGCGCATAGGCGGACGAATCCATGTGATAGGCGTAGTTCAGGCCGAGGTCCGGCAGGTGGGCGAAGCGGTTCTGTTCGGCCGCGACCAGTTCGAGGCAGTAGTCGCCGAAATCCTTGGCGACCCCGTCCTCGCGGCCGCGCCGCCAGAAGTGCTGGAAGCCCGCCGTCCAATGGTCCTTGCCCGTGATCCCGAAGGAATGGATGTAGCGGTGGTCCGCCGTGCGCCAGTTCTCGAACGCGATGCCGAGCTTGAAGGTCGCGCGGGTCCGGCGCATCAGCTCCGCCTCGTCCAGGCCGAGCAGGCGGTTGAAGGTCAGCAGCGTCGGAATGGTCGCTTCGCCGACGCCGACCGTGCCGATGGCGTCGGATTCGATCAGCGTCACTTGCGCGACCTCGGACAGAACCTTGCCCGTGGCCGCTGCCGTCATCCAGCCCGCCGTACCGCCGCCCGCGATGACGACCCGGGTCTTCCGGTGCCCGTCCGGCATCGTCTTTTCGGCCATGCTCATTTCAGCCGTCCTCTCAGATAGCCCTTCACGCGCGCGGCCAGCCCCTCGTCGATAGGCGACAGGAGGCCGCGAATGGCGTCGGGTACGTGAGCGCGGGGGGTGTCCGCGTCGCCGAACACATAATGGTCGAACAGGCCGCGCCACGTCTCGCGCTCGTCCTCCGGCAGGTCGCGCAGCGCCAGCATGGCATGCATCAGCGCGTCCTGCGGCGTGCCAAGATGTTTCGGAGACCGTCGCCACCAATAGTTCACGAGCACGTTGAACGCCTCCAGCGCCTCCACATGATGCCACCACATGGACGGGATGAAGAGGGCGTCGCCCGGTTCCAGAATGACCGTCTGCGCCACTTCGGCCGCCCGCGCGAAGCGCGGAAAACGAACGAGGTCGGGATCGTGGAAATCGACCAGGCTGATGGGACGCCCGGCCGGCGTGTGCTCGAACGGGCCGACATAGAGGTTGGGCGTCTGGTCGGGCGGGAACAGGGTGAACCGACGTCGCCCCGCCGCCACGCAGGCCACGTTGAGCGGCAGGTCGTTATGCGCTGCGATGCGGGTCTTCGTGCCGATCCAGAGGCTTGCCAAGGGGTCTCGGCCACCGAAATCGACCGGGTTCTCCGCCGCGAAGCCAGGCACGCACTCATCCAGCCCGACCGAAGCCATGTAGATGGCAGGCGGCGTGTCCTTGGTACCGTGTTCACTCAGCTGATCCAGCAGGGTCGAAAAATAGGCCTGACCCCGGTCGACATTGATGCCCGTATGAGCGTCGTCGTAGAAAATGCGACCCCGAATGGCGGGCGGCCCCACCGCGATGGGAACGACCGCGCCGACATCGAACCGGCGGAAATAGTCGATCGCGTCCGGGGTAGACGTTCGGGCCGCCCGTACGGCGGGCCAGTCGGCAGCGAAGTCCCGCAGGACGAGCGGCGTGGTCCGGGCTTCCAGCTCGGCCACGTCGACGGACTGCCGCGGGGCCTCGCGCGCCTCGATGCTGGTAGCTTGCGCGAAGAGGTCGCCGGACTGAAAGGGCGCACTCAAGAGGCGCGGGTCCCGTCTGCGGTGTCCAGCACGTTCTGCCGTCGGATCAGGTCTTCGAACCGCCCGACGGAGGCGACCGCCATGAAGAGCGGCATCAGCACCTGCGCCGATTGCAGCCGACCCAGTTCCTCGCCGTTCAGTCCCTGTAGCCGATCCTCGTTGAGCGTGTGGAAGCCTTCCAGGCGGCCCTTGCGACCGGAAGCCAGCGTGACGTTCAGGGTGAAGGGTTCCAGCAGGCCGAGCTCGGTCAAGAGGGCGGAAATGCGTGGCAGCGCGCCTTCGGCGTCGTTGATCAGGCCGAGCAGACCGCTCGCCTCGTTCAGCAGGTCGGTCGGCTTTCCGTCCGCGCCGAACAGGGCGTCGCCTTCGGTTTCGCTGACGCGCGGATGGGCGAGATCGATGTGGACCTTGGGGCCGTCCGGCGCGCGCCCGATCAGGAAGGGCGCGATCCGCGCGGCGACAGGCACGTAGGGTGCGTCCCAGCCCGTCCCGTCCAGGAACAGGTTGCTGTTCTTTTCCAGCCCAAACAAGGCGACCGGCCGGAAGCCGTCCATCTGCGGGTCGCGCGCGAAGACAATGGGGTAGTGCGCCTGAACCTGCCGCATCTCCTGCGGGAAGACGGGCGCATACATGGCCCCGTCGCCAAGCGCGGCGGAGCGTTCGCGCCGGACGCGCAAGCCGCGATGCCGCTCCGGACTGAGTTGGACGTGCTGGCTCATGTGCGGGCCTCGATTCGGGCCGGGCCGCAAAGATGGTCCAGCAGGGCGCGGTGGGACGGCAGGTGGCGCGTCCAC
>JBATXP010000503.1:0-7317 GCA_049673465.1 Litorimonas sp. | reverse complement strand
AACGCGCACATGTACCAGATCCTGCTGCCCACGCCGGAGCGTCGCGCCGCCTTCATCGAGGCGATGCGCGGGGCGGGCATCATCACGCCCTTCCACTACGTCCCCCTGCACTCCGCCCCGGCCGGGCGGCGCTTCGGACGCACCAGCGGACCGCTAAGCGTCACCGACGACATCGCCGCCCGCCTCGTCAGACTGCCCATGTACGCAGGCGTGGACAAGGAACAGGACGCGATCATCCAAACCGTCACGGAATATCTGGAGAAAAGCTGAGCGAGCGGATGGCCGTCCGTCCAGGCCGGGGCGCGCAACTCCGTCTGTGACGACAGGACGGTTCCCGGCGGAAAGACGGGAGCCGTCCTGGAAGACCGTTAACGGCTTTCGAGCTCTGGAACTGGACCTCCTGGGCTCGGCGGTCTATTCCGCCCCATAATCGTCACGAGGCGGGCGCACCGTTTCCAAACCCCTCAACCTTCCAGGCCCGATCGCCTCATGACCTCCCTTGCCGTCATCGTTCCCGTCTATAACAGCCTGTCGACCCTGCCCGAACTGATCGGGCGGCTGCACGCGGCCGCGTCAGAGATCACTTCCGACTACACGCTCGTCCTGGTGGACGATCGGGGGCCGCAGCCGGTCTGGCCCGTCATCGCGGAGCACGCCAAGCGCGACCCGCGCGTGCTGGGCCTGCGCCTCAGCCGCAATTTCGGCCAGCACGCCGCGATCACGACCGGACTGCGCGCCGTGGAAGCGGACTGGTATGTGGTGATGGATTGCGATTTGCAGGACCGGCCCGAGGACATTCCCAGTCTCTACGAGGCGGCGCTCCAAGGCGGGCATGATTCCGTGCTCGCGGTGCGCGGCGACGAGGAGGTCGGCAGCCGCAAGAAGCTGGGATCGCGCCTGTTCAATTTCGTGCTGCGCAACCTCGCCGACATTCCCGTGAGCACGGATGTCGGCAATTTCCGCATCTTCAACCGGCGCATGGCGGAGGCCTATCATCTCTATCGCGAGCAGATGCGCCTCTTCCCGGCCCTGATGTCGCATCTGGGCTTCGACGTCGGCCGGCTGGAGGTGCAGCGCCCCGCCCGCGCGGACGGGCGTAGCGGCTATTCCTTGGCAAAGCTGCTGGAACTGGGGTTCGATTCCATCGTCTCCAACACGATCAAGCCGGTCTACTACATGGCGACTTTCGGCTTCGTGGTGTCCGCCGCCGCGGTCGGCTTCGCCCTGTTCCTCACGGTGCGGAAGCTGTTCCTCGACATTCCGGTCGAAGGCTGGGCGTCCACCATGGCGGCCATCCTCATTCTCGGCGGCTTGCAGATTTCCGCCATCAGCTTCGTCGGCATCTATGTCGGCAAGGTCTTCTTCGAAGTGAAGGGCCGCCCCATCGCCGTCGTGGCCGAAAGCACGACGCACGCCCTGGATATGGCCGAGACCGACCTGCCCGAGACCGACCTGCCCGAGGCGAGACCAACCGAGGCGACCCAGGCATGAGCTCGCCGCCACGCATCCTGCTCTGGGGCGGGCGGTCCAAGGCGCGCATCCTGCACGCCATGATCGAGGAACTCTACCAGACGGCTCCGGTCCTGATCCACGATCATACTCTGGACGAACCGGTCTTCGCCACGACTGCCGCCTTCTCCTCCGACGTGGAGGGTCTTCGAGACCGGGTCGCGCGGGAGGACATCACGCACGCGGTCGTCGCCATCGGCAACGCCTATGGATGGGCGCGATGTGAGACCGCCAAGGCTCTGGAAGCGAAACTGGGTCTGACACCGCTGGATCTCGTCCACCCTCGCAGCTGGATCGAACCCGACGCCGAAACCGGTCCTGGATTGCAGGTCATGCCCCAGGCCACGGTCCACCGTTTCTGCCGCATCGGGGCGCATGCGATCCTCAACACGAACTGCACGATCGACCATGAATGCGTTCTGGGCGATGGGGTCCACGTCATGGGCAGTGCCGCCCTGGCCGGACGCGTCCGGGTCGGAGACCACGCGACCATCGGCACCAACGCCACGATCCTGCCCGATGTGCGAATCGGGGCCGGAGCCTATGTCGGCGCGGGTGCGGTCGTCACGCGCGACGTTCCCGAAAACACGGTCGTGGCGGGCGTGCCCGCAAAACCCCTTCGCCAGGTCGCGCCCGCCTTCGACCCTGCCACGGTCGCCTTCGCATGAGCGCGTTGATCGAGCTGGCCAGCCGGATCTCCGGCATCGAACCCGATCGCCTGTGGCGCATCCTGCGCTTCGTCGTGGTGGGAACGGGCGTCAATCTGCTGATGATCGGCGCGATCCTGATCATGGCGCGACTCGGCCTGGGCTATGATCTGGCGCTCCTGGTGACCAATGCGGTGGGATTGCTGCTCAACTACGTGCTGAACCGCAGCTTCGTCTTTTCCAGTCGCGACGGTGTCGTCCGGACCGCACTGCTCTATGCCGCCGTCTATGCCAGCGTCTATCTCTTGCAGCTGGTCCTGTATCGCTGGCTGTTTGGTCTGGGCCTGCCAGAGGCGCTCGGCATCTTCGTCACGGTCGGGATGACGGCGGTCTATGCCTATCTGATGCTCGAAAAGGTGGTGTTTCCCCAGCGCGAGGGATGACGCCGCCCGGCCGCGTTCAGGGCGCGGCCACCGCGGCACCTACTTCGTCGGAGGCGGTGTCCGATAGGACGGGAGAGACGCACGGCCTCCATCCATGTCTTGCACTTTTGTGGACCTCTTGACGACCTAGTCGCGCGCCGCGATGGACCCGGCCATTCCGGAATCCAGTTCCGCGAACATCGGGTCGCCGCCCGTCAGCACGATCCGTCCGTCCTGCAACGAAACCTCATAGGGCTTGTAGACCGTGTCGCCGACATGGATCCGCGTGACGACCCCGTCCAGCTTGCCGAGGGCGACGACGGAGCCGACCTTGCGGCCCGTCTCGTCACGAACCGACATGCCGACCTGCGGCTCTACCGGAGCCGGCACAGTCCAGGACGCGGGTGTCTTGTCGATTTCCGAGCCGGACAGGGCCTGGTACCCATCGGCTGCGAAGACGTGCAAGGGTTGGGCGAAACCGTAGACGGCCCCCGCGCCCAGGGCGAAGATCAGTCCGGTGGTGATGGCGAAGCCATTCATTGGGATGTTTCCGTTTTTGCTGTCGGCGGTTCTTGTCCGTGGCTATCGTCACCTACGCGCGAAACGTCGCACTCGTTCCGGACGGCAAGCCGGCGAAAGCGGTAGGGAGCAGCCGTTTGCGCAGAACGGGAATCGAGCCGCGAAAGGGAGAGCCGGCGTCAGCCTCGACCGTCGGAACCACTGGCGCGGTCATATAGCCGCCAGCGGTCATTGCCGAGCGGCACTTCGTCGTAGCCCGCGTCGAGCAGCCATTGAAGGTTGGCTTCCAGCGCTTCCTGCCCGCGCTCGACCACGATGAACCGGCTATCGGCATAATCCAGATACTGGGCGGTCACATCCGGATCGAGGAGGAAAGCCCGCCTGAGCGGAGGCTGCCAGGAGAAGCTGAACGAGTTCTCCACGTTGCACGGCATTTGGTAGGCGGCGCGGCCCGGTTGCCGATTTGCCAGAACGAATCGCGCCCGGCAAACCTCGCCATCCAAGGACGTCATCATGTGTGTGTGAACGTCCGTCAGTTCGTTGTAGGCGAGCACCGTTTCGTAGTTTTCCTCGTAAGATGCGATGTCCCCGGCCAACAGGTCGGTTCCAGGTAGCGGAATCCTCCATTGGCCAAGATAGATTCCCGCAATCATGGCGACGAAGGATACTGCGATTCCCGAAAGTATACCTATCTTCCGCCAGCTAGGATCGCGTCGACCCGCGACCTCCTCGTCGGGTTTACCCATCGCTCTGATCGCGAGAACTGTTAGATAGATGAAAGCGGGTAACAGGTAGAAACCGTCCAAGCTCTGCGACGGGGCCTTCATAAGGCCGACGATCGCAAGCATGACTAACAGGACGACTGCCGCTCTGGCAAGATCTACGCGGGGGACGTGTCGCGCCCTAGCAACGAGAACCACCAGCGATGGGAATAACGCCAAGCCCGACCAGCTCAGCCCGTGATTGCCTGGAGACCCTGGGTCAAACAACTGCCGGAGGATACGGTCCACTATTCCGTTCGCATCGATTCCAACCGTGCCTAGGTCTACATTCGTAAAGGGGTTGGACTGAGTAATGCCGAGAGCTTCCTGCAAAGCCACGGCTGGGCCGAGTCCGGCATAGAAGATTCCCGTGTTGGCGTAGGTAATGCCCCACAGCACGATGACGCTCAATATGGAGACACCCATCGCCGTCCAATGACGCCACCCTTGCAGGCCCCGGAGCAGCGGCAAGAGATAGACCAGGCACAGCACTCCGCCCCAGACTAGATAGGTCGGCTTGGAGGTTACGAAAACCGCGATGCAAACTAGGACCAAAGGGTAGTCCCGATCCATCGTCCGTCCGACCGCGACCGTGCAGAATAGGATCAGCGCCGCGATGGGCAGGATGTCGGCCTTGCCCGTGGCAGCGACGCCAAGCATGGCGGGCGCCCCGATAAGTAGCAGCAGCAGGGCAAAGCGAAGTGAGGCCAGCTCTATGTCGAGACGACGCATGGCAAAAGAGATGGCGGCGATCGGGAACAATGCGGTGAAGAGAATTTCCGCGCTCGGGCTCTCCCGAAAGCCAAGAGGGCCATTCATGACCTCCATGACCTTGCCATAGGCATAGACGGCGTTCACATATCCGCCCTGCGACCAGAGGCTGGGTTCCGAAAGGCTGCCCATCCAGTAGTAGCTGTACCAGTTAGGATCGTGATCCACGACACCAATGGATCGGACCAAAACGATGCTGAAAAGTAAGAGACACGTGGCGAAAATTGGGTCGCGCCACCCCTGTACTATACCGACCATTTCTGAGCCGTTGGTGCGTAGATAGACAATGACCGCCGCTAGAACTGCGACGACGTCAAGCCCGATCAACATCCTCTCCCCGATCAGGCCCAGCAAGGAAAGTGCACCCAGCAGGACGACATAGACCGGAACACCGAGAAATAAGCACTCGGACAATGGCCTATCCCGGCGCAATGCGCGGGAAGCGATAGCCCCCAGACCGACAATTCCCGCCGCGTGCAGGACAGCAGCTAACAGATCATCAGTCAAACCTGCCAAGACTGTGAGCACCAAAAGAGGAGCCGCGATTGGGATCAGCCGCAAAACGGGTTGCCGCAGGTAAAGACTGACAGCACCAAGACTGAAGAAACAAAACACGATGAAATGGTCGAGATCGAGGCGACCCATCATCTGGGTAAAGGGATGTGTATCTGATCCTAGAAACGAGTTGAGGCTGATCCCAATCATTGCCAGGAGAACGACGCAGAGTGCAGCGAGCATTTTCAGGTCGGAATTATTGTTCTCGGAGTTACTTCGCATGTATCACGATGTCCCAGATATGACCCAAAACTATTTCAGCAACTCAGGTCTTGATCCTGCTAGCGCCTCTAAATGGCTCAGAAGTTCATCGGAAGAGCCCGAGATGCAGAGCTCGTAAGGTACCTTTCTATCAAAGCACCTCATTCGTAAAACTTCTGTCTTGCAGATTTCGGCACGGGCAGAACAATACCCTAAATGACGAGGGTTAAGTGTGACCAGATCGATAGGGGCATGAAGAACGAAGTCGGCGCGAATTTGGTGGTAGCGTTTTAGCGTGCCTGAGCGGTCTGCGACGATCGAGAAACCCGCGACTGAAAAAGCCACCGATATGAGAAGCAACGCTATACCCGTTCCAAGTTCGAAAGATCGTCTTGCCGATCCTTCGAAACTAGGTTCGTCGGTGGCATGCAACGCCCGCCAAACGAGTTGACCAAGGCACCATACGATCGCGATATACAGTGTTCCGATGGTTGGAATATATCTTGGACTCATCAATGCGCTGGCACCACGGAGCAAGACTGTCCCCGTGGAAAACGTGACGACTAGCACAAAGACCCCAAGTAAAAATAGCTTGTTGGTCGTTCCGAGAAACCGAGACTGGGCAAGTACGAGCAAGGATAGCGCCAGCAACGCCATGGTAATTGACGTGGAAAACAAACTTGCTTTTATTCCCAGAACGGAGAGTCCCGTCGTTACATAGGAAATATTGGGCACAAGAGAAACGAGATCAATGCCTTCTAGGTTTATGGTTCCGGAACGAGGCGTGGCAGATACGTATGCAAAGTAGGCTAGTGCGAGTATTAGTGCTGCAAGTCCTCCCGCTATAGGGAGGCGAAGGCTTTTGAGAACCGCGGAAATCGACTGCATCGATGCGTCTCCACCCTTCCGTCTCTTTATGAAATTCAAAACGAAAGCTACCGCTCCCATTGCAGCCAACGCCGCCATGAAAAAGGGCGATATGGCAATCGCGATGCCCCAGAAAATAAAAATGGTCGATGCGATAAAAGCCGCCGCCATCGCGAACTGCCGTTGGGAACCCTTCGCAAGCAAAGCTGCAAAGCTATAAAGCATAATTGCCCCGCTTACGGTGATTAGTGGGTTGTTGAGTAAAAGCATCGTGTACCCAAATGACCGGACGTTCAAATGTCCGATCAGCGCGAGAGCGAATGCCATGTTGACCAGCAACCAAACTAACGCCGTCGGGAGAGCCGGTCTTTTGGCTGGCCCGGACTCCGTATTTGGAACGACCTCCCAACGATGGCGACCGAACCAAGCAAACGCACATAAAACGTAGATGCCCGCCAAAGCGAGCAAATGAGAGTTCCAATTGAAATGCTTCATGAGAAGAACGGACTGAAGCTTATACCCAATATGAAGGTGTGGTCCCTGAGGGGTGGACCAGAACGCGTTGTCGTCGCCCCTTAGGTAAGCCGCCGTTCTAGGCCCGAAGAAATTGAGGTCATCCTTCGAGTAATAATGGCCGGGCTTCATTTCCAGAATGTAAGAAGCCCAGAAAAGCGCTATTAGAAACAGGCTGATAACAAAAACGAATTGCGCGATGCGCCATGATACGAAGTCTTTTGTCGACACGTGCGGTGTGCCGGCTGCGAATTCATCGCTTGAATTCTGGAGGCCGCTCCTCATGGACTAACCCAGCTTCCCGACAACCGCACTCAGGATCGCGTCCTGTTCCTTGTCCACGCCTGCGTACATGGGCAGTCTGACGAGGCGGGCGGCGATGTCGTCGGTGACGCTCAGCGGTCCGCTGGTGCGTCCGAAGCGCTGCCCGGCCGGGGCGGAGTGCAGGGGGACGTAGTGGAAGGGCGTGATGATGCCCGCCCCGCGCATCGCCTCGATGAAGGCGGCGCGACGCTCCGGCGTGGGCAGCAGGATCTGGTACATGTGCGCGTT
>JBATXP010000502.1:0-3105 GCA_049673465.1 Litorimonas sp. | reverse complement strand
CGACCGGGGCGTGGTAGACGGGCTGCGGCTGGACCTGGATGGGCGCGTAGCTCGGCTGGCACGGATCGGACACCACGGCGCAGGCCGAGCTGTAGCCGCCATGGGTCGCCGCGTGGTGCGACGATGCGGCGTGTCCCTGGTGATGCGACCAGCCGCCGCCACCCATCGAACAGGCTCCAAGAGCGACTGCCGAGACTCCGAGAATTAGAATGCGCATGACCGCCCCTTTCGTTTCAACTTAGGCCGTCCGTAGCGTCGGAGCCTTAAATCGGCGTTCGGAAATGCGGTTAAGGGAGTCCCAAGGCGCGCGAGTTGCGAAGCCCGCCGCGCTGTCCTAGTCGGGCGGCACGCCATTCAGACCCTGGAGACCCCATGTCGTTCAAAGACCGCACCCTGATCATGTCCGGAGGCTCGCGCGGGATCGGGCTTGCCATTGCCAGGAAGATCGCCGCCGACGGGGCGAACATCGCCATTTGCGCCAAGACGGCGGAGCCGCATCCGAAGCTTGCGGGCACGATCTACACCGCGGCCGAGGAAATCGAGGCGGCGGGCGGCCAGTGCCTGCCCATCGTCTGCGACATTCGCGACGACGCACAGGTCCAGGCCGCCGTGTCGCAGACCGTGGAACGGTTTGGCGGCATCGACATTCTGGTCAACAATGCCTCCGCCATCTCGCTGACGCCGACCACGGCCACGCCGATGAAGCGCTACGATCTGATGAACGGTGTCAATGCGCGCGGCACCTTCCTCATGAGCCAGACCTGTCACCCGCATCTGAAGGACGGCACCAACGCCCACATATTGAACATCGCTCCGCCCCTGCTGATGGAGTCGCGCTGGTTCAGGAACCACGTCGCCTACACCATGGCGAAATACGGTATGAGCCTCTGCACGCTCGGCATGGCGGAGGAGTTTCGGGGCGACGGCATCGCCGTCAACTCGCTCTGGCCCATGACGTCCATCGACACGGCGGCCGTGCGCAACGTGCTGGGCGGGGACAGCATGGCGAAGATGAGCCGCACGCCCGACATCATGGCCGACGCCGCCTACGAGGTCTTGTCCCGGCCGAGCGCGGAAGCGACCGGCAACTTCTACATCGACGAGGAAGTGCTGAAGGAGGCCGGGATCACCGACTTCGACCGATACAACCAGCCCGGCTATGACGGCCCGCTGGCCGCCGACTTCTTCGTCTCGACCGAGACGGTGGAGGGGTCCGCCAGCGAGGTTCTCGAACATCCGGGTTACAAGTAATGCCGACCCGCAACGCCGTCGATCCGACGCCGGAGCAGATCGAGGCCTTTCTCGGGAGCCACCGGGACGGCGAGCCCGTCTACATGCTGAACCTGCTGAAGTTCAAGCTGGCCTCCACCTATCGGGAGGGCGACCCGGTCTCGGGCGAGACGGCCTATCGCCGCTATGCCAAGGCCTTCGGCGAGATGCTGCGCGAACAGGGCATCGAGGGGACCGAGACCGTGTTCGGGGGCCGCGTCGATCGCTTCCTGATCGGCGAAGGCGACGGCGAGTGGGACGCCGTCGCCATCGTGCGCTACCCCGACAAGAAGACCATGTTCGAAGCGGTCAGCTGCGACGCCTATCGGTCGATCCACTTCCACAGGAAAGCCGGCCTCCAAGGCCAGCTCCTGATCGCCTGCGACGGTTCGGGCGTGTTCTGATTGTCCGAAGCGGGCCGCCGCGCCCTCGTGGGTTGCGCCCCGTCTGGGTCCACTCCCGGGAGAGGAGGGAAGGCGAGGGGCGCGGCGCGCCCGCTCCGAACGCATCCGGCGGCGCGCGCCCTGCGCCGCCGGACGATCTCTTCGACCGGCCCTATCCGTATTCGCGGAAATATTCCCAGGCGACGAGCGATTTGCCCGACTCCTTGTTGTAGAACTGACAGTAGAGCCGCTCGCCCGTCTTCGGGGTCGTGCCGCGCCGGGTCGGCGTCATCAGGAAGGTCAGCGCCGTCTGGCCGCGCGCCTTCAGATCGTCGGCCGCCGCCGTCGCCCGGTCGGAGTTCTTGCCGTTCGTGCACTCCGAAATGCCTTCGGAACTGCCGCAGGCCAGGCGCAGATAGGCTTCGCCCAGCCATTCCGGATTGCCCGGATATTCGCTCCTGGACTCGGTCACGCTGGTGGAGCCGTAGGCGCGGTCGTCCGGCTTGACGCACTGGGTCTCGTAGGCGTTGGGGTAGCCGCGCGAGCGCAGGGCGTCCGTGGGAAACTCGATATAGAGGATGTCGTGCGTCCGCATGTTCGGCACGATGCAGTCGCTTTCGTAGGACACGCTGCGGCGATTGACGAAGCCCGGCTTGGTTTCCGTGCTCATGCCGTTCTGAAACGTGTAGTCGCCGAGCTGTCCGACGACGATCTTGGACGAGCGTAGCGTGTCGCACTGGGTCAGTTCGACCGGCTTGGGCGCGCCGCCCGTGGAGGCCGTCCGGACGGGGGCGCTGGAGGGCGTTCCCGCCGAGGTCGCCGCAGTCGAGGTCGTCGCAGTCGAGGTCGTCGCAGTCGGAGTGCTCGCGGGGGCGGTCTCCGTGCCGATGGCGTCGATGCCCTTGCGGATCTCCTCCTTGGCTTTCTTCTCCGCTTCCTTCTTGGCGAAGTCCTTCAACCCGCTAAACTGCGCCTGTGCCGGTGCGGCCGTCAGGCCCAACAGCATGGCGGCGGTGGCGGCGGTCGCCGCGCGTCGGAATGTGGTGGTGTTCATGGGTGCGCCCTCTTCGTTTCGGCCCTTTGTCTCTTGGGTGAGGGCGTAGTGAAGGCTGGCCACGGCCGGGCGTATGTCCCAAATGGGATAAATGGGCGAGAAATCACGAAACCGACACAGTGTGCCGAAAGTCACGGTCTGCATCCTATTGGCCGCCTTCTTCGCGCTGGCCGGGACCGCGCACTTTCTCCTGACGGACCAGTTCGCGGCCATCGTCCCGCCGCCCCTGCCGTTCAAGCGCGAGATCGTGCTCCTGACAGGCGCGATGGAGATCGCCTTCGCGGTCGGCTTGCTCGTCCCGCGCCTGCGCCGCGTCACGGGCTGGGGGCTCGCCGCCTTCCTGCTCGCCGTGCTGCCCGCCAACATCCACATGGCCCTGGAGGGCATGCCGCTCGGCGC
>JBATXP010000501.1:0-8207 GCA_049673465.1 Litorimonas sp. | reverse complement strand
GCCTGCACCTCTATATCGACGCAGATGCCTGCCCGGTGCGCGAGGAAGCCTACCGCGTCGCCCGCCGCCACGGCGTGCCCGTCACCGTGGTCGCCAATCAATGGCTGCGCACCCCGCGCGAGCCGGGCATCGCCTTCCAGCTGGTCACGGACGGGTTCGACGCGGCGGACGACTGGATCGCGGAGCGCGCCGACGCGAACGCCGTGGTGATCACGGCGGATATCCTGCTGGCGGATCGCTGCCTCAAGGCGGGCGCGACCGTGATCGATCCCAAGGGCCGGGAGATGGACGATGCCACCATCGGTTCCCAGATCGCGGTGCGCGCCATCATGACGGATCTGCGCGACGAGCTGGTGAGCAAGGGCGACGCGTCCTCCCATGCGGGCGGGCCGCGCCCGTTCGGGCCGCGCGACCGCTCGCGCTTCCTGGAAACGCTGCACCGGGCGATCGAGCGACTGAAGCGACGTTGACGGTCCGCTTTTCGTTGACGCTCGGCGGAGGCCTGCATAGAGGCCCGCCCCATGCAGACCCAACAGCTCCAGTCCCTGATCGACGCCGCCTGGGACGACCGCGCGGCGCTGTCGCCCGACACGAGGGGCGAGACGCGCGACGCGGTGGAAACCGCGATCGAAGGACTGGACGACGGCACTTTCCGCGTCGCCGAGAAAGGCC
This sequence comes from Litorimonas sp., assembly GCA_049673465.1. Taxonomy (GTDB): domain Bacteria; phylum Pseudomonadota; class Alphaproteobacteria; order Caulobacterales; family Maricaulaceae; genus Litorimonas. The sequence continues at coordinate 7,535 of JBATXP010000501.1, read as the reverse complement.
AGGGCGGCGACTGGACCGTGCATCAGTGGCTCAAGAAGGCCGTGCTGCTGGGCTTTCGCCTGCACGGCAACGGGCCCATGAGCGGCGGTCCGGCCGGGGCGTCCTTCTACGACAAGGTGCCGACCAAGTTCGAGGGCTGGAGCGAGGCCGACTTCCGGTCCGCCGGCATCCGCGTCGTGCCGCCCGCCACCGTCCGGCGCGGCGCCTATATCGCCCCCAATGCGGTGCTGATGCCGTCCTACGTCAATATCGGCGCGCATGTGGGGTCCGGCACGATGGTCGACACCTGGGCGACCGTGGGCTCATGCGCGCAGATCGGCGAGAACGTCCACCTGTCGGGCGGCGTCGGCATTGGCGGGGTCCTGGAGCCGTTGCAGGCCAACCCGACCATCATCGAGGATGGCTGCTTCATCGGCGCGCGCTCCGAAGTGGTGGAAGGCGTGATCGTGCGCGAGGGCGCGGTGCTGGCCATGGGCGTGTTCGTCTCCCAGTCCACCAAGATCTACGACCGCGAAACCGGAGCGATCACCCATGGCGAGATTCCGGCCTATTCCGTCGTCGTGCCGGGCAGCCTGCCGTCCGGGGACGGCAGCCACAGCCTCGCCTGCGCGGTGATCGTCAAGACGGTGGACGCCGGAACCCGCGCGAAGACGGCCGTCAACGACTTGCTGCGCGACTAGGAGGAACCAGACCATGCCCAAGGACATTCCCGCCCTGATGGAAGAGGCCGAAGCGAAAGGCTTCGGCCATCATTTCGAGACCCAGGCCAAGGGGCTCTATTGCCAAGAAACCCAGACCGCCTACGAGCTGGGCCAGATCCGGGTCGTGGACACGCTGTTCAAGGATGCCGGCACCGATCCGGGCGACGAGGCGACGCTCTACCTGCTGGAGGCCGAGGACGGGACGCGCGGCATGCTGCTGATCGGCAATCCGGCCAGCCTGTCCCCGCCCGAACGCGCCGTGCTGGGGCAACTCGACAAGGGGTAGCCGGCAACGGGCGTCACCCCGCGATGCGCAAGGGGGCGTGCGCCCCGTCCAGCCCGAAGCTGCGCGCCAGATCGTCGAAGGCGAGCGGGCGGCTATATTTGAAGCCCTGCAGCGTGTGGCAGCCGATCAGCTTCAACACCGCCTCGTGCTGGTCGGTCTCCACCCCTTCGGCCGTGACCGTCATGCCGAGCGCAGACGCCAGGTCCACCACGCAGCGGATCAGCGGTTCGGAGGAGTCGTCCGAGCCGATGGTCTGGACGAAGGAGCGGTCGATCTTGACCTTGTTGAACGGAATCTGCTGGATGTAGGCGAGGCTGGAATAGCCCGTGCCGAAATCGTCCAGCGCCACGCGAACGCCCAGCGCCTTGAGCCGGGCGATCACCTTGCCCGCCACCGACGCGTCGTTGATGAGCAGGCTTTCCGTGACCTCCAGCTCGAGCCGGTGGGGATCGAAGCCGGTGCGCTCCAGGATCGCCATGATCTTGTCGATCAGCTCGGGGTCGCGGAACTGGACCGGCGAGACGTTGACCGAGACGAACAGGTCGGGATGGGCGGCGAAGCGGGTGACCGCATCCTCCAGCACCCATTCGCCCAGCGCGACGATGAAGCCGCACTCCTCCGCGATGGGGATGAACACGTCCGGGCCGACCAGCCCCTTATGCGGGTGCTGCCAGCGCACCAGCGCCTCCACCCCGCCGATCTCCCCGGTCGAGCTGTCCATGATCGGCTGGAACACGGTGCGCAGCTCGCCCTTCTCGATGGAGTGGATCAATTCGCCCTCCAGCCGCGTGCGCTGCATCGCGTGGAGCTCGTGGACCGGCTCGAACAGGACCGGCGTGCGGGTTCCGCTCGCCTTGGAGCGGAACATGGCGATGTCGGCGCGGCGCGCCAGGTCGGTCACTTTCGATCCGTGGACGGGCGAGACGGCCACCCCGATGGACGCGCCCGTGACCACGGTCTGCCCGCCGATCGCCACGGGGTGGTCCAGATCGGCGGCGATGGCGGCGGCCACGGCCATGGCCTCCTCCGGGCCCGTGACCGGCACCACGCAGACGAATTCATCCCCGCCGAGCCGCGTCAGGGAGCTGCCGTCCGGGACGTTACGGCTGAGAATGGCCGAGACGCGCACCAAGAGATCGTCGCCTGCCTTGTGGCCCAGCGTGTCGTTGACGAACTTGAACCGGTCGAGATCGACGAACAGGGCGGCGACCGGGCGGTCCGCCGGAACGTCGTCCGCCGCGGCGTAGGTCTTGTTGAAGTGGGCGCGATTGCCCAGCCCCGTCAGCGGGTCGTGGAAGGCGATGTGCAGCGCCTGCGCGCGGCTGTCCTTGAGTTTCTGCGTCGCCACCTTGGCGGCGGTCACGTCCGACATGGAGGCGACGGCCCCGATCACCCGCCCATTGCGGTCGCGCAGCTGCGAGGCGGTGGCGAGGATATCGCGTTTTGGCAGGTCCCCCGGAGCGATCACCATGGGCTGACCCTGCACGGTTTCGCCCGCCAGCGCGCGGAACAGCGGGACCCGGTCCGGAGCCAGCGGCGTGTAGCCGTCCCCCTCATAGAGGCTGTAATAGCTTCCGCACTCCTCGATCGGGAGGCTGACGGCGTCGATGCCGTGCATGGCGCGGGTCTTGCGGTTGAACAGGGTCAGATGCCCGTCTTCGTCGCAGGCGACGATGCCGTCCTCCACGTTCTGCAGGACGGCGTCGAGCAGCTCGTTCTGGCGTTCCGCGTCCAGTCGGGCCCGCACCTGGTCGGTGATGGTCGTGGCCGACAGGACCAGCCCGCGCACTTGGCCCGCCTCGGACAGCCACGGCTTGAGGGTCCACGTCACATAGTCCGCGCTGCCATCCTGCATCAGGAGGCGATCTTCCTGCCTGGTCACGGTCTTCCCACACAGGACGGCATGGTAGGCGCGGACCCAGTCCTCCCGGACCTGGATCCCCTCCAGGAAGTTGTCTTGTCGGTCCGGCGCGAAGAGCGCGCGTTGCAAGGACACCCATTCATCGGACCGGGCGAGATAGCGCCCATCCTTGGCGAGCAGGGCGATGGCGGCGGGAACATGTTCGATCAGCGCGGCCAGCTTCCCCTGCGTCGCAGTCAGGGCGGCTTCGGCGGCGGAGCACCGTTCGACCTCGCGCACCACCTGTCGGGCGTCCCGTCTCAGAATTATCTGTTCGACCACCATCCCGGCCAGATCCATCAGCAGGGCCTGGTCCGCGTCCGAAAAGCCGGGACGCGGCTCCGGGTCGATCAGGCAGAGCGCGCCCAGCGCGGACCCGTCCGATGCGACCAGCGGCGCGCCGCAATAGAAGCGGATATGGGGCGGCCCGGTGACCAGCGGGTTGTCGCGGGTGCGGGGGTCCTGGGTCGCGTCGGGGATGTAGTTGATCGTGGGCTTGAGAATGGTGTGGGCGCAGATCGCCGCGTCGCGGGGCGTTTGCGTCGCGTCCAGACCGACGCAGGACTTGAACCATTGCCGATCCGAATCGACCAGGGAGACCACCGCGGTCCGCACGCCGAACAGCTTGGCGGCATGGCGGGTGATCCGGTCCAGCGCGGGATCGGGTGCGGTGTCGAGAATGTCGTATTCCAGCAGCGTGCCGATACGCATCTCTTCGTTCGGCGGCAGTTCGGCCCTTGGCATGGCGTGATCCCTCGCAATCATGCGCGGCCTTTCGCGTCCCGACGAAAGAGCGTCTCCCGTCCCGAGGAGTCGCGCAGTAGTTGTGCAGCAGTTTGTACACGCCCTTTTCTTAATTTACTTCAAACGTCGCCGCGTCCGCTTCGCGCGGATGTCGCGAAAGCCGGATTTTCTTGCGAGAATAAATCTCCGCTAAGATTACAGGCCGAAACCGGACGGCCGCGTTTCAGAGTCAGTCCGTCTCCAGTCTCGTGACGAGCCGATGGAGCCAGGGACGCAGGACGGCGCGCCCGAACTCCGATGATGCGACCCGCGAGGCATGGACGCGGTCATAGGTCACGAAATCGCGACCGCTGGGCGTATAGACGGCACATGTGCCGCCGGGGCAGGAGAAGGCGTTTCGGCTCGCCCACTCGACATTGGCCGTGGCTTGCGCGAGGTCGGCAACGGCGTCGTCCAGAGAAAAGGTCATCGCGTAGATCTCCTCGTCCGGAATGGTCGTGCCGCGACCTAGGTCGTATACTCCAATCTGGGGCCGGTTTTGACGGCCTTGGGGCGGTTCGTGGCTAGGCGGCGCGGCTCGCAGGGAATGCTTGGGCCTTCGCAAGAGACGCAACGACGTCCGCGAGCCGCCCCAAGGCCGCCCGTCAGGGTCGCGATGCGCGAGCCCTGGGACGTCGTCGCGGCGTCTCGACGTGTCCAGACACGTCATTGACACCGCTCCTAGCCCAAGACACGCGCACCGCGATCAAAAGCCGTCCCAGATGTGAGGATACGACCTAGCGGGATGTCCCGAGCGATATCCACGAACCGGCGATTGAGGATCGTGCCGTTTCCGAGCAGCAGGATTTGCACATCGGGGTTGAGCTCTTTCATCCGGGTCAGAGTGTCGTCGAAGAACTCGACCCGGATCGGGCGCCAGAACATCGAGACGACGACGATGTCCACCCGGCTGAGGATGCCGGCATCGGCGAAGATCTGCGTGTTCCAGTCCCTGCATCCGGCGGCGAGGTCCGGATTGGTATAGATGCCGGCCCGGTCCTGATAGCCCTCGATATCGTAGACGGGCGCACACCCCCTGAAGCTGGCCGGAATGACATTGGCGTCCGGAAGCGCCGCCTTGACCGCGTTGAACCCGTCAATGCCGAGACTGTCGCCGAGGATCGCGATGTCGATCCGGTCAGGTGAGACGGTCAGACAGTCGATGCTTTCGATGTCGGGGCAGATCTCCCGCACCTGAGCATAGCGCATATCGTTCACGTCCGTACGCGCCAGCAACGACTCGGGGCTCGGCCACGGGGTCTGGGCCGTCATGCCGAGACTGGATGGAACCGACACTTGCGAGACCGGCTGCGGCGCGCTCAGGACGGAAAACGCCGCCAGGCTCACGGCCAGCGTCGTCACCCACCCCGCCCCCATGACTCCGGTTGCGCCCGTCGCGTGACCCGCCGATTTTGAGGGCGCGCGAAACGGGGTCTCGACCCAGCGATAGAGCGCATAGGCCAGCAGAAACGATGCGACCGCGACTGCGCCGCCTTGCCCGACCGTCAAGTCGGGACCGAACCGATACTCCATGAAGACGATGAGCGGCCAATGCACCAGATAGAGGCTGTAGGACATCTTGCCGATGAGGATGGCCACGCCGTTCGTCAGGACCCGGCTCGTGACCGGAACCCGGGCCGCCAGGATCACCGCGACGGTCCCCAGGCAGGGCAACCAACTCGACAAGCCCGGGAAACGGGTGGCCGGATCGTAGAGGATCGCCGCGCTCAGGATCGCGCCGAGGCCGGCCAATAAAAAGACCTAACGCAGCCCGACCGGTAGGTTCACCCGATAGTCACGCAGTCCGACGGCCGTCAGACCCCCCAAGGCGAACTCGGTGATCCGGAACGGCATGAGGTAGAAGGCGGCGGCGACATAGCGATCCAACGCCCATTCGGCGGCGAGCAGGCCGATGACGGCGATGGCGGCCATACTGATGAGCGCTATATGCCGGGGAATTTTGAGGGCTATTCCCGCCATGAGCAGCAGGGGCCAGAGCAAGTAGAACTGCTCTTCGACCCCGAGCGACCATGTGTGCAGAAGCGGTTTCAGCTTGCTGTCCACGTCCCAGTAGCCGGCCTCCAGCCAGAACCCGAAATTGGAGAGCGATGCGAGCGCCAGCAGGGCCGACCGCAGCATGGCGATCAGATCGGCGCGCTCTAAGATGAACCACGCCGCGAGGACGGTCGCGGCCACGGTCGCGAACAGGGCCGGGAAAAGACGCCGCGCCCGGCGCAGATAGAAGGTACGGAGCGAGAAGTCCTCGCCTTGTTCGAGGATGATTCCGGTGATCAGGAATCCGGAAATCACGAAGAACACATCGACGCCAATAAACCCGCCGGAAAAGGGAGGCACGGAGAGGTGGAAGGCGAGAACGAGCAAGACCGCGACGGCCCACAATCCATCGATTTCGGCTCTGTAGATCATGCTGGGCTAAGGTCGTATACTCACATCTGGGGCCGGTTTTGACGGCCTTGGGGCGGTTCGTGGCTAGGCGCGGGCTGAACCGAATGCTGTGGCCTTCGGGAAGACCGCAACGACGTCCACGGGCCGCCCCAAGGTCGCCCGTAGGGTCGCGATGTGCGAGCCTTGGGACGTCGTCGCGGTATCTCGACGTGTCTAGACACGTCATCGACACCGCTCCTAGCCCAAGACACGCGCATCACGATCAAAATCCGTCCCAGATGTGAGTATACGACCTAGCCCTGTCTGTCTGTCGATCGTTCGGAAGGAGACGAGGTGCCCGATGACGCTCTGCCATTGCCGCGGCACGGATGTCACCCTTCTCCGTGAACTCAGGCGCAAATCCAGTCTACATTCTTGGCGCTTCGAACCTCTTGAATCAGCGGACTGGCGGGCGAGAGGTTGACTGGGCGACCCTCTCCGGCGCCCTCAAGGGCGTCGTCCCGACGATCCACATCCGCTCCGGTCGGCTATGTGCCCGCCCAGGCGCGTTCCTCCGCGCTGACGCGGATCACCAGCACGGCGGCATTGAGCGCGCCGAAGATTGCGGCGACCTCCCAGAGGCCCAGCACGAGCGGGGCGACGAGGATTTCGGCGATCACCAGCAGGTAGTTGGGATGGGGCACGAGGGCGAAGGGACCCTTGGTCACCTTCCGTTCGCCCGGCACGACGATGATCCGCGTCGTCCAGCGGCGGCCCAGCGTGCCGAGAATGTAGACGCGCAAGGCTTGCAGCGCGGCATAGACCAACAGCCAGCCGATCACGACCGGGCCGTCATGGCCGAGGATCACCATGGCGAGGATCCATCCGACATGGACCGCCACGATCAGCGGGTAGTGGCCCGGCGAATGCTCCACGCCTCCCTGGGCCAGAAGCCGCTTCGTGTTGCGCCGGGCGATCGGCAGCTCGATCAGCCGCTCGGCGATGACGTAGAGCAGGAAGAGGGTGGCGGCGATGTCGGCGCTGAATGTCAGGGTCATCGCCTAGTCCACATAGACCGGGGCGAAGGCCGCGCTGAAACCCGGCCCCAGCGCGCAGGTCAGGAGCGGGGCGCCCGAGCCTTTCGCGTCGCCGCGCTTCAGCACCCGGTCCAGAACGAACAGGACGGTCGGCGCGCTCATGTTTCCGTAATCGGCCAGCACGTCGCGTTCCACGTCCAGCGTGCCCGCGCCCAGTTCCAGCGAGGCCTCCAGCGCGTCCACCACCTTGGCCCCGCCGGGGTGGGAGACGAGGCGGCCGAGTGTGGCGCGCGAAACACCCATCCGGTCGCAAGCGGCATCGGCGGCGCTGCGCATCTCCGCTGTCACGAAGTCCGGAATGCTGCGGTCGAACACCACGCCCAGCCCGTCCTCGTCCACGTCCCAGCCCATGATGGGCAGCGTGTCGTCCCAGGTCTTGGACG
>JBATXP010000500.1:0-11594 GCA_049673465.1 Litorimonas sp. | reverse complement strand
GCGGCGGCCGGGGCGGGCTGCGCCGCCGCCATGGGCGCGCTGGCCATGACCGTGTGGGACGCCTGAGGGCCGTTCTTGGAGACCCGGATCTTCAGGTCGCCCTTCTTCATCTCGATCTCCGTCAGCTCGCTGCCTTCGAGGACTTTGGCGAGTTCCTTGATGAGCGTGAGGTCGCTATTGCCCTTGGATGTGGCCATGAAACGGGTCTCCCGTGAAAACTATCCGCCCGCCTTAACCAGATTCAACGCAGCTTGCAGCCCTAAAAGATAGGAGTCCGCTCCGAAGCCGCTGATCGTGCCCGTAGCGGCTTCCGATACGAACGACCTCCGGCGGAAACTTTCGCGGGCGGCGGGTTGCGAGAGATGGATTTCCACGACCGGAACGGACACGGCCTTGATGGCATCGTAGAGCGCGACGGAAGTATGGGTATAGGCGGCGGGGTTGATGATGACGGCGTCGGCGTCCTGACCCGCCACCTGGACATGATCGACCAGTTCGCCTTCGATGTTGGTCTGCACAAACCGGATGGAGAGGTCGGGAAAGGCCTCGATGCACTCGCGTTCGATATCCGCCAAGGTCTTGGAGCCGTAGACCTCCGGCTCTCGCGTGCCCAGCAGGTTCAGGTTCGGGCCGTTGATGACATGGATCGTGGTGGACATGGTTTTCTTTGCGCGAGGTCGCGCGCGTGTTAACGGCGCGGCGACCAACCCACAAGCGGCGATCGGCCGGCGACCAAGACAGGGCGGACATGCATCTCATCATCAACGGAGAGGATCACGACGATCTGCCCGACGGGCTGACCCTCGACGCGCTGGTCCGGCATCTCGGCCTGCCCGAGCGCAAGATCGCGATCGAGCGCAACCGGGAGGTCGTGCCCAAGTCGGTCTATGGCGAGCTGGTTCTCGAAAATCACGACCGGCTCGAAATCATCCACTTCATCGGAGGCGGCTAGGTGTCGGAGTTCGAGGACAAACCGCTCGTCATCGCGGGGCAGGAATATGGCTCGCGCCTGATCATCGGGACCGGCAAATATGCCGACTACGCACAGAATGCGGCCGCGCTGGAGGCATCCGGCGCCGACATCGTGACGGTGGCGGTCCGGCGGGTGAACCTGTCGGATCCGGATGCGCCGATGCTGGCCGACTTCATCGATCCCGAAAAGACGACCTACCTACCCAATACGGCCGGGTGCTTCACGGGCGAGGACGCGGTGCGGACCTTGCGCCTGGCGCGCGAGGCGGGGAAGTGGAATCTCGTCAAGCTGGAGGTCCTGTCCGATCCGAAACATCTCTATCCGGACATGGAAGAAACGCTGCGCGCGATGGAGATGCTGAAATCCGACGGGTTCGAAGTCATGGTCTACTGCTCCGACGATCCGGTCTTCGCCCGCAAGCTGGAAGAGATGGGCGCGGCGGCGATCATGCCGCTGGGCGCGCCGATCGGATCGGGCTTGGGCATCCAGAACCCGGTCAACATTCGCCTGATCGTGGAACAGACCGCCGTCCCGGTCATTGTCGATGCAGGTGTCGGAACCGCGTCCGACGCCACGGTCGCAATGGAGCTCGGATGTGACGGCGTCCTCATGAACACGGCGATCGCGGAGGCGAAGGACCCGATCCGCATGGCCCGCGCCATGAAGCACGCCGTGATCGCGGGTCGCGAGGCCTATCTGGCGGGGCGCATGCCCAAGAAGATGTATGCCGATCCAAGCTCCCCATTGGCCGGTCTCATCTGAGCTGGATACTCGCAAAGGTCACTGTCATGACATCCAACATCTTCCGCATCAAAGTCTGCACCCTCCTCTTCGCCGGTGCGGCGCTCTCGGCCTGCGCCACCACGACCGCTGAAGATGAAGAGCGGTTCATGGCGGACGACACGCGCGACGTGGAACAGGTGGTCGCAACGCCCGTGAACGACATCGGTCTCGATGACATCGAAATACCGGCCTATCTGGCGCAGATGACGAACCCCTACGCGTCGAGCCCTACAGATTGCACCCTGATCGACGCCGAAGTCACGCGGTTGAACCAGCTGCTCGGCGAGGACCTGGACGTGCCGGAGGACGAAGCCGAGCGCCGCGAGCAGTTGGCACTCAACGCCGGATCCAGCGCGGTGGGCAGCATCCTGATTCCCTTTCGCGGCGTGGTCAGGGCGATTTCCGGCGCGGCCAAGAACGAACGCGAAGCGCGCGAAGCCTATCAGCGCGGTCTCGTCCGGCGTGGCTATCTGCGCGGCCGAGCCGAATTGCTGGAGTGCCCGATCTAACCACACGGCTTAGCGCCCGACTCGGACAACCGACATTGAGTCTGGAAAAGGGGGGAGGCGCGGTCTAAGGCCTGCGCTCCAATCCGCCGTGCCCTCGCGCCCGCTGCCAATCCGATTCCTATGTCCACTGTCCTGCTCGTCATCCTCCTCATCATCTCGATCATCATGACGGGACTGATCCTGATTCAGCGCTCCGAAGGCGGCGCGCTGGGCATTGGCGGCGGAGGCGGCGGAGGCACAGGCTTTATGTCCGGCCGCGCCGCGACGACATCCATCGCCCGCATGACGGCGATCCTCGGCACGGTCTTCCTCATCCTGTCCTTGCTGCTTTCCGTCGTTTTCGCGCTCGAAAACAACAACTCGTCCCGATTGGATGTGGACGACGAAGTCGGTGGCTTGACGCAGACCCTCGATTCGACCGAAGGAACGGCCCCGTTGGATGTGACCTCGCCACCAGCGGATTCCACCGACCCGGACGAATAACTCTCAGCCCCGTCGCGCCTCGCGCCCGGTCGGGCGCAAGGAACGTGGCACGCTCATGGGCTCCAACCCGCGCTATATCTTCATTACCGGCGGCGTCGTGTCGTCGCTCGGCAAGGGGCTGGCCTCCGCCGCGCTCGGCGCGCTGCTGCAGGCGAGGGGCTACAATGTGCGCCTGCGCAAGCTGGACCCCTATCTGAACGTCGATCCCGGCACGATGAGCCCCTACCAGCACGGCGAGGTCTACGTCACGGACGACGGGGCGGAGACCGATCTGGACCTCGGCCATTATGAGCGCTTCACCGGCGTGTCGGCCACGCAGGACGACAATATCACGACGGGCCGTATCTATTCCGACATCATCGCCAAGGAACGCCGCGGCGACTATCTCGGCGCGACCGTTCAGGTGATCCCGCACGTCACCAACGAAATCAAGGAGTTCGTCCTGTCGGATGCGGGTGACGTGGATTTCGTCCTCTGCGAAGTCGGCGGCACGGTCGGCGATATCGAGGGCCTACCCTTTTTCGAAGCGCTCCGCCAATTGAGCCAGGAACTGCCGCGCGGGCAGTGCTGCTTTCTCCATGTGACCCTGCTGCCCTACATCGCGGTGGCGGGCGAGATGAAGACCAAGCCGACCCAGCACTCCGTCAAGGAACTGCGTTCCATCGGCATTCAGCCGGACATTCTCCTGTGCCGGACGGAGCGGGCGATCCCGGAAGGGGAACGCCGCAAGATCGCGCGGTTCTGCAACGTGCGCGAATCATCCGTCATCCAGGGTTTGGACGCGCGGTCCATCTACGCCGTGCCGCTCGCCTACCATCAGGAAGGGCTGGACACGGAAGTGCTCAACCATTTCGGCATCGTCGCGCCGCCCAAGGCCGACCTGTCCGTGTGGGAAGACATCGACCGGAAGCTTTCCAATCCGGATAATGGGGAGGTGAAGATCGCGGTCGTCGGCAAATACACCGTCCTGCCCGACGCCTATAAATCCATTACCGAAGCCCTGGTTCACGGCGGGATCGCCAATCAGGTCAAGGTGAGGATTCGCTGGGTTGAGGCCGAGGATTTCGAGACGCAAGACCCCGAAACCGTACTCAGGGGGGCCAACGGTATCCTCGTCCCGGGCGGGTTCGGGGAGCGCGGCAGCGAGGGTAAGATCAAGGCGGTGCAATATGCCCGCGAAAAGAAGATTCCCTATTTCGGTATCTGCCTCGGCATGCAGATGGCCGTGATCGAGGCCGCGCGCCATCTGGCGGGCATCAACTCGGCTAGTTCGTCGGAGTTCGGCGAAACGGGCGAGAATGTGGTCGGCCTGATGACCGAATGGGTTCGGGGCAATCAGCGCTATGAGCGCAACGAGAACACGGACCTTGGCGGCACGATGCGCCTGGGGGCCTATCCGGCTCGCCTGGTCGAAGGGTCCACGGTCGCGGAGGCCTACGGAACGATGGAGATCAGCGAACGGCACCGCCATCGCTACGAGGTCAACATCGACTATCGCGAACGGCTGGAAGAAGCGGGCCTCCTCTTTTCTGGCCTGTCCCCGGATGGGGTGCTGCCCGAGATCGTGGAAATCCCGGACCATCCCTGGTTTGTCGGCGTGCAGTTCCACCCGGAACTCAAGAGCCGTCCGTTCGACCCGCACCCGCTTTTCGAGGGCTTCATCAAGGCTGCGGTGAAGCGGTCGCGCCTCGTTTGAAGGCGTTTCGCGCCCTCGGACAGTGCGCGGCGCGGCGGATGTGACGGATTTGTCACAGACACGCGGGATTTGTACTCGGATCGGAGTCCGTCGTCTCGACTTCCTGCCTGTCGCTGAATAGTCGCCGTCCCGTCACAAACCCGCGCGCTTCCGCCGAAGCCCAGCCCAGCGATGCAGACCACCATGATCCTCAAGACCCTTGCCCTCACGACGTCCCTGACGGCGCTGATGCTCCCGTTTTCCGCCTTCGCGCAGGACGGCATGATCGACAAAGTGATCGTCACCGCCCAGAAGCGGGCGCAGAACGTCCAGGACGTCCCGATCTCCGTGACCACCGTCGCGCCGGATACGCTCGACGCCTACCTGTCCGCTGCCGAGGACATCCGCGCGCTGGCGACGCGGGTTCCGGGACTCTACGCGGAAAGCTCCAACGGTCGCGCCGCGCCGCGCTTCTATATTCGCGGCCTCGGCAATACCGACTTCGACCTCGCCGCGTCGCAGCCCGTATCCATCATCATGGACGAGGTGGTGCAGGAGAACGTGGTGTTGAAGTCCTTCCCGCTGTTCGACGTCGCCAGCGTGGAAGTGCTGCGCGGCCCGCAAGGGTCGCTCTACGGCCGCAACACGCCGGCCGGGATCGTGAAGTTCGACACGGTGCGCCCGTCCGACGTCACCAGCGGCTACATCTCGGGTTCCACCGGGACCTACGGCACATCCAAGGTCGAAGCGGCCATTGGGGGCGAACTGGTCGAGAACGTCGACATCCGCCTGTCGGGCCTGTGGCAACACCGCAACGACTGGATCGACAACGGCTTCACACAGGAAGAGGACGTGATCGGCGGCTTCGACGACTTCGCCGTGCGCTTCCAGGCCAACGTGGAGTTCTCGCCGCGCACCAATGTGCTGTTCAATGTCCACGCCCGCGACCTGGACGGCACCTCGTCGCTGTTCCGCGCCAACGTGTTCGACAAGGGCAGCAACGAGCTCAATGCCTTCTACGACCGCGACACGGTCTTCTTCGACGACGGCGACAACAACCAGCAGCAATACAGCAACACCGGCGCGTCCGCGAAGATCACCCACGCGCTGACCGATACGCTGACCCTGACCTCCATCACGGGCTGGGAAGCAGCGGACGGCACGTCCTTCGGCGACATTGACGGCGGCGCGTTCACGCCGGACGGACCGTTCCCGGGCTTCATCCCGTTCCCATCCGCGACCCGCGACGGTATCGACGATCTGGACCAGTTCACGCAGGAAGTGCGCCTGACTTCGGACAATGCGGGACCGTTCAACTTCCAGCTCGGCGGGTTCCTGTTCGACTCAAAGCTCGTGATCTCCACCGATCCGGGCTTCGCCCCGCCGACCACCGTGCGCCACGACAACAAGAGCTGGTCGCTCTTCGGGCAGGGCAGCTACGACCTGACCGATGCGCTGACATTCACGGGCGGCCTGCGCTACACGGATGACGAGAAGGACTTCGTCGCCCTCGCCGCCAACTTCCCGGTCGCCCCGGTGGAAACGCAGGACGACCAGCTGAGCTACGATGCCAGCCTCGCTTTCGACGTGAACCCCGACGTCAACCTGTTCGCGCGCTATGCGCGGGGCTTTCGCGCGCCGACGATCCAAGGCCGGGACGTGGCCTTTTTCGGCTCTCCGACCACGGCGGGTTCCGAAACGATCGATTCGTTCGAGGTCGGGGTCAAGTCGATCCTCTTGGACAACAGCCTGCGCTTCAACGCGACCGCGTTCTACTATGACGCCAACGACCTGCAGTTCTCCGCCATTGGCGGGCTGGGCAACTTCAACCAGCTCGTGAATGCGGACGGACGCGGCTACGGCGTGGAGGGCGACATCGAATACGCCCCGACCGCGAACTTCACGACCACGCTCGGCTTCTCCTGGAACGACACGAAGATCACGGAAGACGGCCTGCTCGTCGCGCCGTGCGGTTCGGACTGCACCGTGCTGGACCTGGTCGACGAAAACGACCTGGCCAGCATCGAAGGTAACCCGTTCCCGCAGGCGCCGGACATCACGCTCAGCTGGACCGCGCGCTACGCCGTCGAGGTCGGGGCGGGCGAGCTGTACGGCTTCACCGACTGGTACTACCAGGGTGACACGAACTTCTTCCTCTACGAGTCGGCCGAGTTCAATTCGGATGGCAATGTCGAGGGCGGCCTTCGGATCGGCTACCTGCTGGAAGACGGGAAGTACGACCTTGCCGTCTTCGCGCGCAACATCACCAACGAGGACAATGTAAAGGGCGGGATCGACTTCAACAACCTGACCGGCTTCGTGAACGAACCGCGCGTCATCGGCGTGGCCGCCCGCGCGAACTTCTGATTGGAAGACGCTCCTGCAAATCAAACCCGCATCGGACGATGCGAGTTTGTTCGGCGCGTCAAAAGCCGCGCGCGCTCAGCCAGTCCAGCATGGCGGCGTTCACCGCGTCCGGCTGGTCCCACATCGCCCAGTGCCCGCAATCCGGGATGACGACGCGGGTCAGGTCCGGCACGGTCCTTACCATGCCGTCCGTGCTGCTGGGCGGCAGGAAGAAGTCGTCTTCCGGGCTGAGCATGAGGGCCGGGACCTCGATCCGCTCGGACAATCCCTGGGCGAACGTCCAGTTTGCGGTCGTGTTGCGGTAGTAGTTCATGCCCGGCAGGAAGCCCGTGCGCTCATACATCTCTACGTAGATGGCGAGCTGCTCCGGCGTCACCACCATCCCCTGGCTTGGTGGCGCGCCTGCGTCGAGATAGTCCCGGAACCGCTTGGGCGTGTGCGACAGTTCCGGTGTCAGAACCGTGCCCTTGGGGGTCGTGCGGAACATCATCCGGAAGAAAGCGTCGGGATCGGAGCTGAACAGCGCATCGACCCTGTCCGGATGGTCGCGAAAGGCGAGGAAGTAGTGGTCCTTGCCGAACCGCTTCTCGAAGATCTTCATGGGATCGGCAGGCGCGAGGCCGACATGGGGCGTGCTGATCCCGATCGCGGCGAGGGTCCGCGCCTTCAGGATCCGCACGGCATGCCACAGCACGATGCCGCCCCAATCGTGACCGCATAGCACGGCCGTCTCCATTCCGTAGTGATCGAGCACCGCTTCCAGATGCGCCACCAGATTGGCGATGCCGTAATGGGTGGGCTGGCGCGGGGCGTCCGAGCGCCCGAACCCCAATAGGTCGTAGGCGACGACGCGGTAGCCGGCCTCCACCAGCGCCGGTACGGTCGTGTCCCAGCTATAGGCCAGCTCCGGCCAGCCGTGGATCAGCACGATCGGCGTGCCGTCGCGCGGGCCGTGCGGGTAGGTGGCGATGCGGAACCCGTCGACGCTCACATACGTTGGATTGGCGTAGTACATGCGCCCATCATGGCAGGTCGGCCTGGCCTGCCAACCGCAAAAATGGCTTGCGGGTGGAGGGAATCGTCCTTATTGCGCACCCCGAACGCAGGCTCCGCGGGCAACCCGGGGCCTTTTGCTATTGATACGAACCCCTTCGCCGGCTCGCTGCATCCCGGCACCGAAAGAGAGTTGAACCGACACATGGTCGAAATCTACGTCCGCCAGAACAATGTTGACCAAGCCCTTCGCGCTTTGAAGAAGAAGCTTCAGAACGAAGGCATCCTGCGCGAGATGAAATCCCGCAAGCATTACGAAAAGCCGTCCGAGA
Organism: Litorimonas sp.; assembly: GCA_049673465.1. Classification (GTDB taxonomy): domain Bacteria; phylum Pseudomonadota; class Alphaproteobacteria; order Caulobacterales; family Maricaulaceae; genus Litorimonas. Next base: position 3,479 of record JBATXP010000500.1, on the reverse strand, counting down.
AGCGCGTCCGCGAACAGGCCGAAGCCGTTCGTCGTGCCCGCAAGCTGGCCCGCAAGCGCGCCCAGATCGAAGGTCTGATCCCAGGCAAGAAGCGAAAGCCGCGCCGATAGGCGCTCGTTTCAGCTAAGAGTTCAGGCCGCCCTTCGGGGCGGCTTTTTCTTTGTGCGAAGCCTTGACCTAGGCCGCCAGCGCCTGAGTATCCGGAACCTCGCCGCCGACGGCTTCGTAGGGGTCCAGTCCGGCGTCGCGCATCCGGCGGTGGACTTCCGGATAGACCGTCATCGGTGACACGTTCAGCATGTCGCGCACATCTTCGAGCGGACGCGGCAGCAGGTCCTCCAGATCGTAGAGCATGATGTTTTCCGCCGCCTTGCCCCGGCGCGCGGCCTCTCGGATCGCGCCCAAGACCGGCGCGCCCTTCGGCGCCCATCGCTTGACTTCCAGCGCGCCCATATAGGCGATGAACTGGATGCCGAGGCCTGAGGTCTGCTGGTAGCTATAGGCCAGCACGCTGGTCTCGCCGAGCGCGTCGCGCCCATATCCGGTCAGGACGTGCTGCATGTCGTGCGTATCGCGGGAGCGCGCATTGTACCATTTGAACGCGTCCGTCCGGTTGTCCTCCACATCTGTTAGGAAGCTGTCGAACTCGTCGACGAGCCCCTGCGCGGTCAGTCCTTCGCGGTCCATGAAGTCGCAATAGGCCTGGGCCAACGATCCGGCCGGCATGGCGCGAAGGCGGGTGCGGTCATCCAGCAGGGGCGGAAGGTAGCGGCGTTGCTCGAAACGCTTGCGCCCTTCCGGATGGGCGAGAAACCGGTTGAATGCCTTGTAGAGATCCGTGCCGTTGAGGGCATTTGTGATGTGGAAGACCTGCGATGTGTCTTCCTTGTTAGCGATCAGCTTGCGGAAGTGATGCATCGCCTTGACCCAGCGCCGTTTCTGCCGCGGCACCGCGATGGCGGTGAGGCTGGTATCGAAGTCGGGATCGAAGGTCATGATGTCATACTTAATCGCATGAAATTCCTACTCAACCCTCAAAGACTGTATGATGCGCGTTCGCGCATGCGCGACATATAGGCCGTCAGCTGCGGGTGATCTTCGCCGGGCTGCAACTTCACCCATTTCGAGAAATCGTAGACTACGGTCAGGGTGATGTCGGCCAGAGAGTAATGGTCGCCCGCGATGAAGTCGCTCTTTGTCAACTGCGCTTCGACATCCTCGAAGAACCAGCCCAGCCGTTTCACGCCCCGTTCCGCCAGGGCGGGTATCTGATCCAGGTCGCGCGGGCCGGGCAGGGCGCGCCCTTTCATGTGCGGTGAGCTGTTGCGCAGCACGTCCGCGATCGCGGCCAGCCCCTCCGTCGTGCAGCGGAAGTCCCACTCCAGTACGCGAGCCTTTTCCAGCGGCGTAGTACCCATCAGCGGTGGCTCGGGATAGCGTGCTTCCACATAGGCTGCGATGGCGAGGTTTTCGGCGATGATGTCGCCGTCCTCCGTCTCCAGAACGGGTACGGTTGCGCGCGGATTAATGGCGAGGAACGGAGATTTCAGCTGCTCGGCGGAGCGAAGGTCGATCTCGACCGTTTCCCACGCTACACCCTTCTCAGCCAGGAACATGCGGGCCCGACGCGGCGAAGGAGCGGTGGAGCAATCGTAGAGCTTGAGCATGGGACGCTTTCTTTTTAGATCGCGACCATGTTGAACGCCGATACAGCGCCAATCAAGGCATCCCTTCAACCCAAGGTGAAGGCGTTGGGCGGGTTCTCGGTTCGCCGTGCCCTGCCATTCCTGTCGCATCGGTCGGTCGGGCCGTGGGTGTTCTTCGACCATTTCGGCCCCGTCGCGTTCGAGCCCGGAGACGGGATGAACGTCCGGCCGCACCCGCATATCGGCATCGCGACGGTCACATACCTGTTCGAGGGCGAGATCTGGCACCGCGACAGTCTCGGCAATTCCTCGCCGATCCATCCCGGCGCCGTCAATCTCATGGTGGCGGGCAGCGGCATCGTGCACAGCGAGCGAACGCGCGAGGCGTTGCGCGAGCAAGGCTATAGGCTGCACGGGCTGCAGCTCTGGCATGCCTTGCCGGAAGACGAGGAGGAACGGCCTGCGAGTTTCCACCATCATCCGGCCGATACGATCCCCGAAACGCGGCTCGACAACGGCGCGACGGTTCGCCTCATGATGGGGTCCGCCTTCGGCATGACCTCGCCGGTGGAGACCTTTTCGGAGACGCTCTATTACGAGATCGCCCTGCCGGACGGGGCGTCCGTGACGCTGCCCGCAGCGGAGGAGCACGCGATCTATGTGGTCGATGGCGGTGTCGAGGTGGATGGGGAGCCGAGCGGGCGGTTCACCTTCTCGATTCTGGCGTCCGGTGAACGCGTTGTTAAGGCGGTCGGGGATAGCCGGTTCGCGGTCGTCGGCGGCGCGCCGCTGGGGGAACGTCACATCAAGTGGAATTTCGTATCCTCCAGCCAGGCCCGCATCGCGGAGGCGGCTCGCGCCTGGCGAGACGGGGAGTTCCCGACCGTTCCAGGCGACGAAACTGAACATATTCCCTTGCCGGAAAGACTGATTTTCTGATGCGTCACCTGTTTTTCGCCGCGTTCGCGACCCTCGTCCTCGCGGCCCCTGCCCATGCCCAGAACGTCACGGGCGTGTTCGGCCCCGTCGTCGATGAGGACGACCACGCCGCCGAATACCGCCTAGTTGGCGTTCTCGACGCGCCGGGCGACGACTTCAAATGGGCGCAGCGATTGCATTACGAGCGCGCCCTGAGCGGAAACTTCCGGGTCCGGGGCATTCTCGCGCTGCGGGAGACGGCCTCGTCCGACTTCGACTATGACTACGCCCGGCTCGAAGCCGTCTGGCAAATCACGCCTGATGGGCAGGATTACCAGACCGGGATGCGGTTCGAGGCGCGAACCCGCGGCGACGGGCGGCCCGAGGAGGTCCGCGCCAACTGGCTGAACCAGTGGTCGCTGCCGGACAATTGGCGCGCTCGGGCCATCATGATGAATACGCTGCAGGTCGCCCAGCGCACCAATAACGAGCTGCAATTCCAGGGGCGGTTCGAGCTATCGCGCAAGATGGATAGCGGCATCCGTCTCGGCGCGCACAGCTATGTCGATTTCGGGGACACAGGCGATCTGCGCGTCTTCGATGGCAACGAAGCGGAGATCGGTCCCTTCGTAGAGTTCGATATCGTGGACAATGTTACGGTCTATCTGGGCACATTGCACGGGTTGACCAGTTCGTCCGACGACAATCAGGTCCGGTTCTTCATCGAACGGGCGTTTTAGAGGTCACATACTCGGATCTGGGGCCGGTTTTGACGGCCTTGGGGCGGTTCGTGGCTAGGCGCGGGCTGAACCGAATGCTGTGGCCTTCGGGAAGACCGCAACGACGTCCACGGGTCGCCCCAAGGCCGCCCGGCAGGGTCGCGATGCGCGAGCCTTGGGACGTCGTCGCGGCGTC
>JBATXP010000499.1:0-7071 GCA_049673465.1 Litorimonas sp. | reverse complement strand
GTCGCCCTACGCGCCGCGCGAACGGAGCCGCCGGGTGGCGGCCGCACGACTCTGGCCATTTCCATGATTTCCTCGACCCTGTCGGCCCTGGCCGACCGCATCACCATTCCCGCACGCCGCCGCAGCGGCCCCCTCACCTTCGATTTCGGACGCACCCGCACCGAGCTGCTGGCAGGCCTGACGGTCGCGCTGGCGCTGGTGCCCGAAGCCGTGGCGTTCGCCTTCGTGGCGGGTGTGGAGCCGCTGGTCGGGCTCTACGCCGCCTTCATCGTCGGCTTGATCACCGCCCTCATCGGCGGCCGTCCAGGGATGATTTCGGGCGCGACAGGGGCACTGGCCGTGGTCATGGTCGCGCTGGTGGCGCAGCACGGCGTGGAATATCTGTTCGCGACCGTGGTGCTGATGGGGATCCTGCAGATCGCGGCGGGCGTGTTCCGGCTGGGCAAGTTCATCCGTTTGGTCCCGCACCCCGTCATGCTCGGGTTCGTCAACGGTCTCGCCATCGTCATCGGCCTGGCGCAGCTGACCCAGTTCCAGACCGAACCGGCCCCGCCCACCGACCATCCGGGTCCGTTCAACATGCTGAACGGCACGTGGATGGAAACGCCGCAGCTCCTGCTGATGCTGGGTCTCGTCGGTCTGACCATGCTCATCATCTGGGTGACGCCTCGGATCACCAAGGCCGTGCCCGCGCCGCTGGCCGGGATCGGCATCGTGGCGGCCATCGTGATCGGCTTCGGCATCGACATTCCGAGCGTCGGCGACATGTCCTCCATCTCGGGCGGCCTGCCGCAATTCCACATCCCGATGGTCCCGCTCAACCTGGAAACCTTCGAGATCGTCCTGCCCTACGCGGTCATCCTCGCGGCCATCGGCCTGATCGAGAGCCTACTGACGCTCAACCTCGTCGGCGAGATCAAGGAGGAGCGGGGCGGCGCGAGCCAGGAATGCGTGGCCCAAGGCGTGGCCAACACGGTGACGGGCTTCTTCGGCGGCATGGGCGGATGCGCCATGATCGGGCAGTCCATGATCAACGTGAAGTCGGGCGGGCGCACGCGCCTGTCGGGCATTTCGGCCGCACTGTTCCTGCTCGCCTTCATCCTGTTCGCCAGTCCCGTGATCGAGATGATCCCGTTGGCTGCCCTCGTGGGCGTGATGTTCATGGTCGTGATCGGCACTTTTGCCTGGCATTCTCTGTCCATCATGCGACGCATCCCGCTGACCGACGCGCTGGTCATCGTGGTCGTGACGGTCGTGACGGTCTGGCACGACCTGGCCGTGGCGGTGGTCGTCGGCGTCATCATCAGCGCGCTCGCCTATGCGTGGAACGCATCACGCCGCATCGACGCCCAGACGAGCGAGGCGGACGGCGTGAAAGTCTACAAGCTGGAAGGCCCGCTCTTCTTCGGCTCCGCCGAAGGCTTTTCCGAACTGTTCACTGTCAAGGACGATCCCAACACGGTGATCGCCGATTTCGCCAATAGCCGCGTGGTGGACCAGAGCGCGCTACAGGCCGTCGAGGCGCTGGCCGCCAAATACGCCGCCGCCGGCAAGACGCTCCAGCTCCGCCACCTGTCCAAGGACGGGCACGCCCTGCTGGCCCGCGCCGGGCAGCTGGTCGTGGAAAGCGACGACGACCCGGAATACGGGCTGGCCGTGGATTACGGGGTCAGGCTGGGACGGCTGGGGTCAGGCCATTAGGGGCGGTCTTCGCGGGAATGGTACACTCTCGCGATGATGACTTCCACTCCGATCTCCTCGTACAAAGCGATGTAGGCCGATCGTCCGAACTTGATGGGCCATTGCCTGAGGGCCGTCATGTCGGAAACCGACCTGCCTATGCCGGGCATGGCGGCAATGACCTCGAAGCCCGAAAACAGGGCTTCGATCATGGAGACGGTTAGATCGGGGGCAACCTCGTCCATAAAGTCCGCCAACCGCTCGAGGTCGGTTTCGGCTTCGGGCGCGAAACGGTAGTTCGGCCTCATTCAGCCGCTTCCACTCCGTTACGCCGGCCCTCCAGAAGTTTCCGCCTGACCGCTTCGGGATCACGCGCAACGCCGGACTTGCGGAACTTGTCCAGCCTTTCTTCGGCGATCCGGACGTTCCGGAGATGCCATTCCTGTTCGGCCACATAGGCTTCCAAGGCTTTTTTCGCGATGTAGTGGGGACTGCGCTCCTGCGCATCGGCGACCGCCTTGAGCCTGTCCTTCAGGGTTTTGGACAGTCTGACCGTCATCTGCTTTTCGACCATCGGCGTCTCCTCTCCCGATTTGTATCACAAACGACTACAGTCCGTCCACCACCTCCAGGAAACGCGCCACCTCCTCTTCCGAATTGTAGACGTGAACGCTCGCCCGCATCAGGTCGGGCAGGTCGCGCGCCTGGGCGTCCAGCAGAGCCCAATCCGTCGGTATGGCGGAGATGTTTATGCCGTCCGCGTGCAGCGATGCCTTGGCGGTCACCGCGTCCGCGCCGCTCTTGCTGAAGGTCACGATTCCCGATTTGCGCTCGCCCGGATCGTGGACCGTGACCGCGTCCAGCGCGGCCAACCCGTCGCGTAGCGTTCGCGCTAGACCCTGCACCCGCTCCGCAATTTCTACCAATCCGGTTTCCAGCGCGTAGCGCAGCGCGACGCCCAGCCCGATCTGGCCTGCCACGTTACGTTCCCACGCCTCGAACCGGCGCGCGCCGGGGGCGAGACGGTAGCGGTCGCGGGACAGCCACGTCGCGCTCTGCAAGTCCACGACATGCGGCTCCACGCGCTCCGCCAACTCGCGTCGCATGTAGAGAAAGCCCGTGCCCCTCGGCCCGCGCAGGAACTTCCGACCCGTCCCCGTCAACGCGTCGCAACCGATCCGATCCACGTCGAGCGGCATCTGGCCCGCCGACTGGCAGGCATCGAGCAAGTAGAGCAGCCCGTGCTCGCGCGCGAAGCGACCGACCGCTTCTGCGGGCTGGATCAGGCCGCTCTGGGACGGGCAGTGCGTCAGGAGGACCAGCTTGGTGCGAGCCGTCACCAAGCCGGGCAAGGCGTCCAGGTCGATCTGGCCGTGTCCGTCGCTGGGCGCGAAATCGATCTCCAACCCCTTGCGGCGAGCGAGCTGCAACAGCGCCAGATAGTTCGACGAATAGGTCGAGGCGTGGACGACCACCCGGTCGCCCGGCACAAGCGGCAGGGAATAGAAGGCCGCGTCCCACGCCTTGGTCGCGGACTCCATGAAGGCGATCTCGTCTTCGTCGCAGCCCAGCATGTCGGCGAAAGCCGCGTAGAAGTCGGATAGCGCCGCCGCGGCGGCGTCCTGCGCCTCGTAACCGCCGATCTCCTGCTCCAGCGCCAAGTGGTCCGCGACCGTCCGGAAGACAGGCGCGGGCATTAGCGACGCGCCCGCATTGTTGAAGTGGAGCAGCGTGTCGCAGGCGGGCGTGTCGGCGCGGAGGGCGTGAAGGTCGATCACGCTAAAGGATCACAAAACAACAAGGAGCCCATCACTACGATTATCCAGATCGAACCGAGAGAGAAAACCGTCCCGAAAAGCAAAAACCAGCCTCCAGTCGACATGATGACATCTCGTTCACGGTCACGATAGTCACCACCCAGGGCAAGATTGGATTGAACCGTGAAGTAACCGTCAACCAAACCGAGGCCATAGAGCGACACGCCGACGACCAGCAAGCCGGTCAGCGCCATTCGCCATCCTGTGCGCCCGGTTCTAGGCCAAAGAAGCGCAGCAAGCAGTGGAGGGCCTAGCCCGTTAACACCGAACGATATCCAAAACTGATGCCCGCTCCAATTCGCCAGAACAAGTTGAGAGAAAAGGGCGAAAGGCAGCGAACAGGCTGCGACCGCGAGCGCATAGACAGATCGACGGCAATAGCGTTGATCTAACACCGGAACAGTCATCGGGCCGAACTGGTTCTAATCCCGCCGCAGGCACACCGCTGTCGCTTCGCCGCCGCCGATGCAGAGGCTGGCCACGCCGCGTCGCACGTCGCGTCGTTCCATTTCGCCGATCAGGGTGGCCATGATGCGCGCGCCCGACGCGCCGATGGGATGGCCGAGCACGCAGCCACCGCCATTCACGTTCACGCGGTCATGGTCGATGCCCATTTCCTGCATGGCGATCATGGGGACGACGGCGAAGGCCTCGTTGATTTCCCAGAGGTCCACGTCCTCGACATCCCAGCCCGCACGGTCGAGCGCCTTCTTCATGGCGTGGACGGGCGCGGTGGTGAATTTGGACGGTTCGTGCGCGTGGGCGGCGTGGCTGACGATCTCGGCGAGCACCGGGTGGCCGCCCTCCTCCGCCTGGCTGCGGCGCATCAGGACCATGGCGGCCGCGCCGTCATTGATGGACGACGCATTGGCGGCGGTGACCGTGCCGTCCTTGGTGAAGGCCGGGCGCAGATTGGGAATCTTCTCCGGCATGGCTTTGCCCGGACCCTCGTCCTCGTCCACCACGACGTCGCCCTTGCGTGTCTTGACGGTCACGGACGTGAGTTCGCGATCAAACCCGCCGCTGTCCTGCGCGCGCTTGGCGCGGGCGACGCTCTCGATGGCATAGGCGTCCTGCTGCTCGCGCGTGAACTGGTATTCGGTCGCGATCTCGTCGGCGAACACGCCCATCGCGCCGCCCGCATAGGCGTCGGTCAAGCCGTCATGCATCATGCTGTCGATCACCTGGCCGTCGCCCATGCGGTAGCCGCCGCGCGCCTTGGGCAGGAGGTAGGGCGCGTTGGACATGCTTTCCATGCCGCCCGCGACGGCCACATCGACCGAACCCACCTTGATCGCGTCATGCGCCATGATCGCGGCCTGCATGCCGGAGCCGCACATCTTGTTGACGGTAGTGGCTTCGGTGGAGCGGGGCAGACCCGCACCGAGCGCAGCCTGGCGCGCGGGCGCCTGGCCCTGACCGGCCGGCAGGACGCAGCCCATGATCGCCTGTTCCACACTATCGGCGGCGACGCCGGCTTCCTGCATAGCCGCCGAAATAGCGGTGGCGCCAAGCTCCGGTGCGGTGACCGAAGACAGGCTGCCCATGAAGGCCCCCATGGGGGTGCGGGCGATGCCGACGATGACGACCGGGTCGGTGGAGGCTTGGGCCATTCTGAATTTCCTCGTTAAGCTGCGCCTGCCGCTCTTTTTCGGCAAGCCGTTGTCTGACGCGTTCTAGCTGGCGATGATGATCGGTGCGACCGAAAAGGCTCGCATAGATTTGGGCCATGATCGCGATCGTGAACAGGATGGCGAGCAGGCCGCCAAAGGTCGCGAAATCGGTCACGCTCGTCCTATCGGAGCGCTACGAGTCGGCCTGCCGCTCCCGCGCTTCGGCCTTGATGCGCTCCAGATTGCGGCGGCGTTCCTCGCGCTCCGCCTCGAACTTCTTCTTCTGGCGATTGTTGACGACGAACAGACCGATGACGACGGCGGCGAGCAGGACGACGAGAACGATGGCGGTTTGATCGGTCATGGGGATCTCCGAAAAAGCACGATTGTCCGTCTCATGTGGGGGCGGACCCGGTCGGGTCAATGTCTTGGACACACGAAGAGGCGGGACCGGATCGACCGGCCCCGCCTGCAGGGAGCGGACTCGCGACTGTGTGGGGAGTCGCGAGCCGCTATGGGAGACCTCCGGAGAGGCTCTAGCGACCGTCGCGCACCGTGCGGTCGAACATGACCGGCATGGGGCCGGCCGCGTCGACGCGCATCTTGTTGAAGCGCGCTTCGGCAGCCGACGGGCTGGAGTCCGGGGCGGAGGTCGGCGTGGCGTGGAGGGGTTCCACCACCCGTCGTACGCGCAGCGTGCGAACCGAGGTGCGCGGCGCCTCGACCTGCACGGTGCGGGTCGTGGCGTGGGTCTGCGGCGCGGTCTTTCGCATCACGGGTTGGTCCGTGGCGGTCGCCGCCATAGCCGGAAACTTGTTGAACGCGTCCGAAGCCTGCGCGGTCGCAGCGCAGGACAGGGTTGCGAGGGCAGCCAGTGCGGCGAGGGTCTTGTATCCGAAGATCATGTCATGCTCCTTTCAGGGGCGAAGTTGACCGGCGGCCGAAACCGTCCGGGTAAGCGGGTTGTGTGAAGTTAAGGACGCAGACGGATCGTCGGCGTGAGGACAGGTTCGCAGGCACACCTTTCGGGGCAGCGGGGTGAACCGCTTCGCCACTGGGCGCAGCTGTTTTCGAGGAGGCTTCGCTTCGTCGAAAAACGGATGAAGGCGGTTTGACGCGCCCTATCCGGGTCGAAATGTCCTGGCACTCTGCCGGGTCGGCCTTGAAAGCGGACCCCGCTGAAGGGAGAGTGCGACGTGACGCGAGAGGGCAAGGAAACCGGATAGTCCGGCTATCGATCTCGGAGACCTGATGCGTCAGTCATCCCTGCCACAGCGATTAGAGACCGGAATTTAAAGTGGTGCAAACGTCTATGGTTGACGATTCCTCAACGCGATTTTCTATCGCGATACTGGAATGTAGAAAGTGTCGCAACCGAGTTAAATCAAATTAAACCTAATGCAGGCTTTGCTGTCCGCCTCACGGGTGGCTGATATGAAGACGGTACTACTTATAGACGACGAAGAGCACGAGCACATGTTCGTGAGCTATTTGCTGAAGGACCGCTATGACGGCGCGGTCCGGGTGGACCATGCCCGCTCCATGGACGCGGCGCGCGAATGTCTGGCCAGCAGACGCGTCGATGTCATCCTGCTCGACGACAAGCTGGGCGACGGCACGACATCGGCCGACTCCATTCCCATGCTGCAACGCCAGGCCTTCAACGTGCCCATCATCGTGCTGTCAAAGGATACGAGCGGCCCTCACCTGCGCGACCGGGTCCTGATGGGCACCAACCGCGTGGTCGACAAGTTCGACTTCCGGGATGCCCTGGCCGAAGGGCTGCTGGACTGAGACCCAGCGCGCCTTCGACGCACTGGGTCGGGTTCGATCAGTCGCCGACCTCGAAGGTGATCTTCACGTTCACCCGATACTTGTCGATCCTGTTGTCCTTGATGCTGGTCGTCATCTCGTTGACACAGGTCGTGTCCCCAGATCTGGGGCCGGTTTTGACGGCCTTG
>JBATXP010000498.1:0-1651 GCA_049673465.1 Litorimonas sp. | reverse complement strand
CTTCAATGTTGTGCGTGCGGGCCATGATACTTCTAAGCTCTGTGTGTCGACTACCAGCGGTAATGGGAGAAGGCGCGGTTCGCCTCAGCCATCTTGTGAGTGTCTTCGCGCTTCTTCACCGCGGTGCCGCGGTTGTTGGCAGCGTCCATCAACTCACCGGACAGACGGTCCACCATCGTTTTCTCGTTGCGCTTGCGCGCCGCAATGATCAGCCAGCGAATGGCGAGCGCCTGACGACGCTCTGGCCGAACCTCCACCGGCACCTGATAGGTGGCACCACCGACGCGGCGGGAGCGCACCTCAAGCTGCGGCGAAACGTTGGACAGCGCATCGTGGAACATCTGAACCGGGTCGGTGCGCGACTTCGCCTGACAAATGTCGAGCGCGCCGTAAACGATCTTCTCGGCAGCAGACTTCTTACCGTCATACATGATGGCGTTCATGAACTTCGACAAGATGACATCGCCGAACTTCGGGTCCGGCAGAACTTCTCGCTTTTCAGCGCTATGACGTCGCGACATTAATTCTGACCTGCACAAAAGCTGGTGTGGACCGCGCAGTCGGCATACTTGCCGGACGCGGCGCATTCCTTGACCGCGTCTGCGCGCGCGGCCTCGATGGTGGCGCCGTGGCCGAGGCCGAGCGAGCTGCCGTCCGGGTTGCGTGCATCGGAGATGCAGCCGCCCTCATGGATGAGCATCACTTCGCAACCGCCGTCTTTGTTGGCCGTGCCGCATGCTTCCATGGAAACACCGATGGCGTCTTCGCGGGTGGCAACACCCTCCGCGAAGCCGCCAGACAGTGTCTCCTTGTTGAACGCAGCCGCGATCCAGGGACCGCCGTCATCGGCGAGCGTGGGAACCGAGGCCACCGAAACCGCCATCAGTGCCGCACAGAAGAAAGCTTTCAGCATTGCCGTTCCTTACTTCGGCCGCTTGGCGCCGTATTTGGAACGGCGCTGCTTGCGGTTCTTGACACCCTGCGTGTCGAGAACGCCGCGCAGGATGTGATAGCGAACGCCCGGAAGATCCTTCACGCGACCGCCGCGGATCATCACCACCGAGTGTTCCTGAAGGTTGTGACCCTCGCCCGGAATGTAGCCGATGACCTCGAAGCCGTTGGTGAGGCGCACCTTGGCGACCTTACGAAGGGCCGAGTTCGGCTTCTTCGGCGTCGTCGTGTAGACGCGCGTGCACACGCCGCGCTTCTGCGGGTTGGCCTCCATGGCCGGGACCTTGTTCCGCTTCACCGGCGCAACGCGCGGCTTGCGGATCAACTGGTTGATCGTCGGCATCAAACCTCTCAGGCGGTTTGCGCCACCCCCATGGCGACGCATACCAAACAGACAAGCGCACCGTCTCGACCTCGCAGCGGGGAAGTCGAGTCGGCGCGAACGTGAGCAGGCGCGGATCGAGCCGGCCAACACTCAAATCGGAATACCAGACAGCGTTTCAAGCGCGAGCCAAAAGGCGCCGCGAGGACGGCCTGTCATTGGGTTCGGCTGACATAACCCCGCAGCCCGTGGGCGTCAAGGCTTGGTCGCCCCGCAATTAACTTAAGGAAACGTAAACCCGGGTAACACGAGGGCTCGGGGCAACCAGTCAGTCGCCGTCAAGGCACGCAACCGGAGACGGCAAGCGCACATGCCTGA
>JBATXP010000497.1:0-5983 GCA_049673465.1 Litorimonas sp. | reverse complement strand
CCCCTGGAGCGTACCGGGGAGAAAGCGGCGCGCACAGGGACGACCCCGAACGATCGCGGACGACCACTGCTCGGAGGCCACCGCGGCTCGTCCGGCCCAAGGCGGGCCTTCGCGGACGTAGATAATGCCGCGCAGCAGCGTTTCGCTTAGTTCGAGAACTAATTCTTGGACGCTTTTCAAACGCAGAAAACGAGCCCCACCCAACCGTGGGATCAGTTACTTTTGCATGCATTGGCATGCTGCAACCTTAGCAACTTTTCACAGCCTGTAGTCGCTCTTCTTCCCATCTGTCGATTTGCTGCGTCAGCTCGCTAGGCAACGGGCCATCGGGATCTGGCAGGGTCGCAAGAAAGTTCCATCGACGCTCCAGCCCGCTAAGCGATACCTCGTCCGTGCCGCCACGCTTGGCGAAGGCGTTGAACATCTCTCGCAGCTCTGATGACAGAGGTTTCCCCTCTTGCCACCTCTTTGCGACCCAGAGCACGACGTCGACCAACTCAAGTCCAGCGCTCTCGTCACCTGGCAGGAAGTCGGGCGGGGCCTCCGGTATGCTCGTCATGTCCATCTCAGGCATTCCAGGTCCCATGCTTTGCTTGTGGCCCCGCATCCGACGATACATCTCGGCCAGTTCGCCTTGCGCGCGATTGAACTGCGTCTGCCGATCCACAACGATCCGGCGGACCTGTCGGGATTGCTTCTGAGCTTGAGCCGCTGCGGACTGGAGCACTTGCTGGAAGCCAACAAGGTTCGGAGAGATCTGAAGCGTGCTGTCCTTGTTACCCGCGCCGTAGCTAATCTCGAAGGGGTTCGCTGCCGCCCAGGCCAGCGCTCCATCAATCAACTCGCGGGAACGAGCATCTGGCAGGCAGTGAATACGATCACGAAGCATCGTGCATAACACCTGCAAAGCTTCGGCGGCTCGTGCCGGGTTGGTCTCCACTCGTGCCGCCCAGGCTACCTTTGCGGTCTCCTCATCGAACAGGTGAGCAACCTTGAAGACGAGAACGTAGCGCAAGGGCGTCCAGTAGTGGTGCCACGGAACCGCTTCGTTGAGCCCGGCATCGAAGACCTGGTCGAAGAACGTGATGATGGCATGGTCGGGTTTCACCACCTTGTATAGCGAGAACCGCACGTCGCGCTTCAGCGCGAAACGACCAAGGCTCATCGCGACCTCCGAGAGCCGGCCGACGCCTAGCTCATTCGCGTGGAGGCGCTTTACCCCGAGCTTTGCACGAGCCGCCCGGAGCAGCGGCTCGGCTGAGACATCAAGGTTCGCCTTCGACGTGATCAGTCCGTAGTAGAGAATAGGTTGAGCCGGATCGAAGAGATGGTTCCCGGTGTTCCCGCTTTCGTCGATGTAGCAGTACATAGTGCTCGGCACCCCAAGATAGTTACTTTACATGTAGAAGCTGTAGCTAACCTGAGGTCGCTCGTTGGGGTCGACGTACTTCATAATGTCGCCGATCTTTCTCGCACATTCGAGCGTGATGGGCAGCCGACCATCAAGCTGCGTGTTGTTCCAGTTCATCTTCGTCAGTCCGAGGATCTCCTCGCACAGGCTTTCCAGCGAAGAATCCTGATCGTAGGCCGTCACCTTGAGGGGGCTGGGCACGTACATTCCAGGATAGGTCTTGTAGAAGTCCACCGTGCCCCGAGTGTAGAGAATGCCTTCCGACTCTGACATCGTTAGCAGCGTGCCCCGCTTCGGGGGGTAGTTCTTGTCTGAGAACAGGCGAATATCGGTGCCGGTGATAGCAACGAAGTCGCGCGACCGGATTCCCTTCTCCTCCAGCGCCCGCCGCAGCCCCCCGCGCTCGCTGTCGCGGAAGTGGCTTGACTTATGGATTACAACGCGTGCCGGCATGTGCTGCAGCGCACGATCGTATTCGTCGAGCGCATCACGCAGCAGGGCGTAAGCCTGATCTTCGGAGAGGTAGGGACGGCGGTTTTTCTTGTCGATCGAGACCGGCGTGCCCCGAAGAATGATGCCGTGGCCGAACTCGTCAAAGACCTGCGCTAGGCTTGACGAGACCGCCTCGCCGTCGCGACTCTTGTAAAAGCCGATACCGATGTAGCATGATGGCGGCTTGGCATTGTCCTCTACGAGCCGCCACGGGATCGTGCGATTTCCTTTGTAATAGAGTGCCGTCGCAAAGTTCCACGCCCTCGTCGCAGAATCTTGCTGGTCCCCCGACTGCTTCGTGACGACCATCGTTACCTCACGCACGAGCTGTAGCGGAGTGCTCAAATGCATGCACCTGGCCTTCAGAATGCGCCGAAAATTGTGCTCCAACTTGTCCTTCGCCGCTTCGCCTTCTGCCTTAGTTGTGACGGAGTCGAACAGGTCGTTGGGAAGGACGCAGACGATGACGTCGACCGCCCTGTTCTCGGCAAGAAAACGAACCTGCTCGTAGAAGAGTTCGACGGCCCGCTCAATGCGTTCCGGGCGGGTCTTCAGTTTTAAGGCGCTCGTAATCTCCGACTTCTGTAGGGGGCGAGTATACTGTGGAGAGTTGATGACGCGGGTTAGGAATCCATAGTCCGGGTTGATCCCCCCGAACCCCCGGAACAGGTTTTTGAGCGGCGATGCTGCCTTGCGCTCGATGCCGCTGCGACACTTCGCAAGCCATTCGTCCAGCAAGTCGATGCCCTCGCCGCGACCGACGACGCCGATCCGTAATTCGGTCCGGCGCAGCTCGTCCCGCTGGTCGTAGACCCCCATCTGCTCGATGCCGGTCCGCGGGCAGATGTGTGTGCCCGTACCGAACTCTAGTCGAGGTTCCGCGAGTGTCGTGAGCTTCATGCTGCCGCCCCTTGCGAGGCGTCGTGACCGTCTTCGACCGCCCCTTCCTCATCCATCAAGTCTTCAGCCTCGACGGCCTGAGCCATCTCGAAATTCACCAGAGACCCGTAACGAACATCGGAGGCGTCGGACGTCCCTCCATCGAGCCTGGACAGGAAATACGCAACAAAGCGCACTGCATTGCGGACGCCGTCGTTGTGCTCCATTCGCTTCTGTTTCGACAGCAAATCCTCGTGCCAGTTCGAGCGCCTGAACCCATTGAAGGAATAGTACCAGCTCGGCACGACCTGCGCATACCATGTATCCCCGATCGGCGAGAACGACAGGTCAAAGGACAGGTGTTGATGGTGCGCGACCTTCGACGAGTCCTTCTTCTGCTGTACGACCCTATACACGAACCTCTCGGCAGACCTCTTGCCGACCCACGTCTCTTTGCGCTCCTGCTGTCCATCGAAGCTCGGCCCGAAGAAGAAGAACCGATCCTTCCGATCCATGCACACGCCGTGGCGCTTCAGACGCTCATGGGTCTCAGCATGAAGAAGCTGTCGAAGGACGTTGACGTTCTCGATCTCAGGAGAGGTGGCGAGATCCGCCGTATCTAGCCGCTCGATCGAGCCAGCATCCACGACGGCCGCCACGCCGGTCCGTTCCATGTCCTCAAAAGCGAAAAGCCTCTCGTCGTAGTAAACCCACGCATCTGTCTCAATGCCCTCGAGGAGTAGCGCCATCTTGACAACGGACCGCCGATTCTTGGACCGGCCTCTATAGTTCAGTTCTGCCTTCGCCCTTGCGACAACGGCCTTATCATCGATCGCGAGATTGGCCACTAAGAGGGCGTCGGGGAGTTCAATAGCTTGCAGGTTGGAAGTGATCGTTGCCGGTGCCGCGACGGTCTCGGCGCTATAGTCGATGAACGCATCGACTTCGCCAAGAATGTGCTTGAGCTCCCTCAAGATTCTCTCTTGCGCAGTGATGCGCAGCGCGGTCACCTCCCGAAGTAGGTCGCCAAGGTCAACGATATGCTTCCTGCAGTTAAAGGCGAGCTGATCGGTCAGCAGCTTGTCGATTGCCACCTGGCTGTACGACGACTGCTTCGGCGTCAGCATCACGACGTAGAGCTCATCAAAGCTCTCGTAGTAGGCCCGCTCCATAAACTGCTCGATAGTCGCCTTCACTTTGTCGAGCGTGGTGGTCCCGGTAATCTGAAACGACACCCGGTCGTGATCGTCGCCGAGGTCGATTCCCGGGAAGTTCTTCCGCTTTCGGTTGAGATTGATGAGATTCGGAAGTCGATAGACTTCCTTGAGGATCGGGATGAACGCGTCCTCGAGAGCGAGATTGATGTCAGTCCGGCCTTGAGCGGTGGCTAGTTCTACCTGCCGTTCTAAGCGGCTGACCGTGTCACGAAGCTCGTTCTCGACAGTCAGCTGCCTCATCGCCTCTACTCCTTAAATTAGCTCTAAAGGAATGGGAACGCCGAGTGAACATTTCAAGGTCTCGGCGTTAGCAGATTGAAGCCCCGCACCACGCATGAAGCATCTTCTGAGTTTAGCTCATTTGGATGCGCGAACGTTCGAGACGTAGAACTGGAGAGGCTCCTCAGTCTGGGGAGAAGCTATTGGCATAGATCGCAGCGAAAGTCCGCTTTCCGCCCCACGCACTTGATCCCTGTCGTCATCAGATCAGTGTCTTGTATCGGGCTAGAGCCGCTGCCGCGTGAACCAAGCCCTGCCCTTCCATTTTGCGTATGAGCCCGTCCGCATCAAGCTGCGGATGCCGTAGGCGCTCGCGCATCCGGCGTATGGCCTCGACCCCTGCCGCGTTGTCGAGGTCGAGGCAGTTGGCGATGAACCCGTCGGCCATGACGGCCTCGATCTCCCAAGTTTCGAGGGCGCCAGTTGGAAAGTCCTTCACGTTGTCGGTGACGATCACGTCCGCCTTCGCGCCGATTGCCGCGGCGAGGACATGCACGTCGCCCGGGTCCGGTAGGGCGAGATGCTCTTCAATCGCGCGATCATGGAGCACCATCGCCTCTGGGAAGGCAGCGACCATCACCGCACGCTGCCGTACCGTGTCGGCCTTCCCTTCGGTGATCTTCGCGATGGTCCGCTCGGTCTCATCGAGGATCGCGTCGCTCCAGCGCAGCCGGAAGAGCCCGGCCTCGGCCAGGCTCAGGATCAGGTTGCGGCGCAGCGCGCCGCCGAGGACGCAGGCGTCGACCAGCGCCGTGAACCGATCCCCTCGCCGCATCAGATGAGGTCTGCATCCAGACGCGCGAGCTCGTCCAGGGCTTTGCTCCGGTCGGTATCCCGCCGGTCGCGATAGACGAAGAGGTCCTCCGCCCGGACGCGCCGGTGACGCCCGACCTTGTGGTGCGGGATCTGGCCCTCCTCCAGCAGCTTGATGAGGAAGGGCCGCGAGACGTTCAGATGATCGGCCGCCTGCTTCGTCGTGAGCTCTGCTTCAAGCGGCACGAGGGTGAAGCCACGACCATCCGCGACGAGCCGCAGGAGTTCGAGCAGCGAGGCGGATAGCGCAGGCGCGAGCGTGATCGGCGTTCGCTGACCCTTCGCATCGGCGAGTTCGAGTTCGACCTCGCCATCCTCCTTCGCTTGCGAGGCGAGGATGGTCAGCAGTTGCTCGGCGCCCCGCACCTCGATCTGGTCGGGGAGCCGGCCATCGAAACTTTCCTGGCGCAGCGCGGGCATGATGGAAGCCTCCTCTTGATGATGATCACGACATAGGCTTCCATCGCTATAAACGCAATAAGTTAAATAAGTGAAACGAGCGCAAGCGGTGCGCTCGCCGCCTCCCCGATCACTCTGCCGCTTGCGCTCCGGTCTCTGCTTCGAGGCGGAGGGGCGGCAGGTCATCCACGATCTTCATCGTCTCAAGGCTCACCGTGATCACCCGCCGCAGGAGGGTCAGGGGGTATGCCGGATCGCCCATGGTCTCGATGGCGAAGCGGTTGGCATCGTTGACGATGTCGCTGCCCTTCTTGGTCTTCGGATTGTAGGCGTCCTTCGTAACCGACTGGCGCTCCATGACGTGCTCGATCGCGCTCTTGCCGTTCACTACGTAGCGGTAGGCCGCTTCGGGAATGTCCGTCAGGGTGATGCGGTCGTTGTAGTGGATCGTGGTCCGGTCCTGGTTCGGGCGCTTGCCGCCGAAGCGCATCTT
>JBATXP010000496.1:0-10095 GCA_049673465.1 Litorimonas sp. | reverse complement strand
GGTCGAGCTGGGCGCGCGTGGCGGCGCGCGCGTCGGGAACGAGGCGGAGCAGGGCCTGGCCGAGCTGGCCGTTGGCCCCCGTCACGAGGATCGGCGCGTGGAGGGATTGGGTCATGATCGGGTCTGGCCGGTTGGTTCGGGTCTGTCCGGTCCGGTTTTCCACTTCGAGACGGTCCTGGCAAGATGGCGGAAGCGGGAAAGCGATTTTCCCGACACGGCGAGCTGCCACGGATCGCGCTTGTTCCAAACGGGCATTCGGACGATCCCTATGCGATATATGAATTTTTTGGGGATCGCCCGGATTGGCGATTGCACGCTCGCCGATCAGATGGCATGGGCGCGCCCTCTATCAACCAGTCTACTATACAGGGTGCAAAACATGACTGCAGATCAGATATTGGAAATCTTCAACCACGGCATGACGACCAAGGACACGAACGAATTGATGGGTGTGGCGACGTCGCTGGAATGTTTCAGATCGCCGACCCTTTCGACCCCAAAGATCGTCACGGGCGAGAAGGCTCCGGAAGCCTTCCGCAAGGCCATCTCCTCGATGGCCAAATCCAGGGATTCCGTGGCGATCGAAGTCGATCAGAAGATCGGCGACGACCGCAACGCCGTCTACCTGCTGAACGTCAAGAGCGGCCGCAACAAGAGCAAGCGCGCGCTGACCATCGGCCTGCGCGGATCGAGCCTCATCTCCTTCGTGGAGACCGACGCGGTCTGACCGCGACCCGCTTTCCAGACGCGTTTTAAAAACCAGGACCCCTTCCCCGACGGGAAGGGGTTTTTCGTTTGCCCCTCCGCCCGCCCGGCGGGTAATCGGTGCCACGATGGCCAAGACAGTCTTCCTTCACATCGGACGTCACAAGACCGGGACGTCGAGCCTGCAGCAATATCTGGCGCAGAACGTGCCGCTGCTTCGCGACCGCGCCGGCCTGATCTATCCGGAGACGGGACGCCGGACCGCGGCCGGGGGTCTGGGCACAGCACATCACGACCTGTCCTACACGCTGCGGTTCGGGAACAAGGACGCGCTGCTCGACCTGCGGGCCGAACTGGAGCGCGAGACCGGCCCGGACGCCGACATGCTGATCAGCAGCGAGGACTTGCAGAACGTCCGACATTTCGACGCGCTTCGCACCGTCTTCGACGGCTGGGAGGTCCACGTCATCGCCTATATGCGAGAATATCTCGCCTACCTCCTGAGCGCGTTCGCGCAGCGCGTCCATTATTCCTCCGAAGTCAGCAACATTCGGACCTATCTGAAGCATACCCGGATCGACCTGCGTGACTTTGTGCGCGACTGGACGGAGTATGCGGACCGGGTGGACTTCCGTCTCTATGAGCGCGCCCAGCTGGTCGGAGAGGACATCGTGGAGGATTTCTTCTCCACCATCGGCCATCCCGAGCTGGCGGGCGGCGAGGTGGTTGTGGAAAGCAACCCGTCCCTATCGGGCAATCTGCTGGGCCTGAAGATGCTTCTCAACCTGATTGGGCAGTCGGACCTGCTCTCCTACGAGCAACTCGCCGAAGCGACCGAGGCCGATCCCTCCTTCAGCGGGAAGATCTTCGTTTCCAACGAGATGTCGGCGGAACTGCGCAGCCAATATTCCTACAATGCGCAGCTCCAGGGCTACTTTCCGGACGCTACTGAGGGCAGTTTCGAGAGTGGGTCTAAACTGTTCGACCTGGAGCGCTGGGACGCGGACATGGACAAGATCGCCGCCCATCTGGGCCTCGACGCGCTCCGCCTGTTCCAGCTGGGCGCGATCGGCCGCTTTCTCGACAAGACAGGCCTAGCCGCCACGGTCGACCGCCCCGAATTCACCGACCAGGTCGCCCAGTTCGATGAGAAGACCGCCGGTCGGCTGCTGGAAGCCCGCCTGATCGAGGCGACCCGCAAGAGCAAGGAAACGGCGATCCGGGCCGAGGGCGCGGCCTATGCCAAGGACAAGCTGCTGCGCAAGGCCCAGGTCAATCAGGACCGTCTGAGCGAACGTCTTTCCAAGCTCGGCGAAAAACTGGAGGATCAGAGGACGAGGAATGCGGAACTGGGCGAAACCAACGACAAGCTACGCGCCGACAATGCGAAACTCCTCGCATCGGTCGCCAAGGTGCGACAGGACAAGGATGTGCTGATGCAGGCGGCCGACAAGGTCCGGGCCGACAAGGAGGAGATGATGGCCTCGATCGCGAAATTGCGCGAAGGAAACGAAACGCTCATCGACACCGTCAACAAGGTCAATGACGACAAGAAAGAGCTGGCGGACTCCAATGCCAAACTGCGCGAGGGGAACGAGACGTTGATGCGGACGGTCACCAAACTGCGCGAAGGCAATCAGCGCCTGATGGATCAGATCGCGTCCAGGCAGGACAAAACCAACGAACAGATCGCGCAGGTCCACTTCTTCCGGGGCGAGTTCCAGTGCCTCAACGGCAATGTCGAGGCGGCGCGGGTCTGCTACGCCAAGGCAGCCGAACTGGACCCCGACAATGAAACCTATGCCGAACGGGTGGCCGCGCCCGACCATGAATTGCTACCGCCGAAGACTCGCCTGCAAAGGCTGTTCGGACGCTGAATCCGGCCGCGTGGACCCGGACACGCAACTCCCATCCGGCCCGTGACATAGGACCATCGAGACATGGACACAGCGACCGTTCCGAAGATCATCCTGCATCTCGGTCTCGAAAAGACCGGGACGACCTCCATCCAGGCGACCCTGGACGCCAACCGGGTTGCCCTGATCGGACAGGGTGTGCTCTACCCCGTCGTCGGGGCGGTCGGTCGCAACAAGATGTTCGCGGCCGCCTTCGACCGCGCGTCAGAGGGCAAGGGCAGCTTCGTGGAAGTCGTCGAGCGCTATGGCGGGTCGCGGGCCACCTTGCGCGAGCACCTGATGTCGGAACTCCGACGCGAACTCGCCGATGCAGGCGACATCGAGACGCTGATCATCTCGTCGGAGTTTCTGTCGGCCCATGGGGACATGACCGCACTCAAGGCCTTCTTCCAGAACCTGTCCGACACGCTGCTGCCAATCACCTATATGCGCGATCCGCAGTCGCTCGTGCCGAGCCTCTACTCTACGT
Source organism: Litorimonas sp. (assembly GCA_049673465.1). Classification (GTDB taxonomy): domain Bacteria; phylum Pseudomonadota; class Alphaproteobacteria; order Caulobacterales; family Maricaulaceae; genus Litorimonas. The sequence continues at coordinate 7,005 of JBATXP010000496.1, read as the reverse complement.
TCCTGAAAGCCGGCGGCACGGAATTCGGCCTGTTCGACAGGATCGACGCGGGAGAGCTGCCCCGGACACTGCGCTATGACGAACAGGCCGCCGATATCGTCGCGGCCTTCGGCAAGCAGGCCAGCGCCTTCCGCATCTTCTCCCCGTCTCAGCTGCACCGGGGCGACGTGGTCGCCGACTTCTTCGACTTCGCCGGGATCGATATGGACCGGATCGACACATCGGGCGTGGCGAAGAACAAGAGCCTCTCCGCGCTCGGCATGACTGTCCTGAAAACGCTCAACGGATGGCTCGAGGACCGGGAGGTCGAGTTGCCGGGCCTGTCGCGGCAGATCATGGTCGATCAGCTGATGGCACACGACGTGACGCATGGATCCGGCAAGTTCAGGCTGTCCCCGTCACGCTCGGACGCGCTGGCGCGGCTGACCGCCCCGCACGACAAGGCGTTCTTCGAGACCTATGTGGAAACCCCCAACGGGTTCGGCCCCAAAAAGCCAGTCTCGTCCTCGGACTCCGATATAGCGGCCGATGCCGAGTCCATCTATATGCTCGGTTTCCTCGCCCACCTTTTCCGCAGCGACGAGGCGGTGGCGGATTCGCTTTATTCCCAGCGCAAGACCTTGGCCGAAAAGCTCGCCGAGCAGAGGAACAAGGCCAAGCATTTCCGTCTAAAATCCAAGGCGCTCGCCGAGAGACAGGCATCGGAAAAGGCTGAACTCCTTGACACCTTGAACAAGGTCCGGGTCGAAAAGGAGGGTGTTTCTGAAATCCAGTCGGAAACGGCGAAGAAGCTCGAGACGTCGCACGAGGAAAAGGCCGGGCTGCTGGCCGCTCTCAACGAAGCTCGCGAGAAAGCTCGCAGCGATCTCGACGATTTCAATGAACGACTCGACGCTTCCAAGACGGAAAGGGACACGCTGTCGAACGCGCTCGATAAAGTCCGGGACGAGAGAGCCGCACTGGCCGACGCCCAGAGTGCCGCGCGAACGGCGCTAGAAGAGACCCGGTCCGATCTGGCGGAGGTTCGAAGCAAGCTCGATACGTCCCAGGCGGAGAAGGCCGATCTCTTCGAGACCCTGAAGAAGGTTCAAGAGGAAAAGGCCGCTCTCACCGACACTCAAACGAATTTTCAGGAAAGACTGAAAGCCCTTCACGCGGAGAAGGACGCTTTGCTGGAAACCCTTAATTCGGCGCGCGACAAGTCCCAATCCGATCTGACCGACCTTAAAACAAGGCTCGAAGCCTCGCAGGCGGACAAAGCGGACCTGCTTGCGACCCTGAACAAGGTGCGCGAGGAGAAAGATGCGCTTGCAGACGCCCAGACCGCTTCGAGGACGACGCTGGAGGAGACCCGATCCAACCTTGCCGAACTGGGCATCAAACTCGAAACGTCGAAATCGGAAAAGGCCGAGCTCCTCGACGCCCTGAACAAGGTTCGGGGCGAAAAAGACGGTCTTGCGGAAATCCAGTCGGAAACGGCGAAGAAGCTCGAGACGTCGCACGAGGAAAAGGCCGGGCTGCTGGCCGCCCTCAACGAAGCTCGCGAAAAGGCGGGGTCCGATCTGGCCGATCTCACGAACCGGCTGGAAGCGCATAAGTACGACAAGGAGACCCTCGTGGAGACGCTCGAAAAGTTGCGCGAGGAGAAGACCGACCTGGTTTCCGCCCAGACGGCGTCTCGGGCGGCGCTCGAAAAGCACCGGTCGGACTTGACCGATCTCCAGAAACGGCTCGAAGCGTCGCAGGCCGACAAGTCCGACATGCTGGAGGCTCTGAACAAGGTGCGCGAGGAGAAGGACGCACTGTCAAGCGCCCAGACTACCTCGAGGGCGATGCTGGAGGAAGGACGCTCAAACCTCGCCGGTCTTCGCGAAAAGCTGGAGGCTTCGCAGGCGGAAAAAGCCGAACTGTTCGACGCGTTGAAAGCAGTGCGCGAGGAACGGCTGGAGCTCGCGAAAGCGCAGACCGCCGTTCAGGGCAAGCTAGACGCGGCCCATGCCGACAAGTCCGAACTCCTTTCGATGCTAAATAAGACCCGAAAGGAGCGGGATGCGGCTCTTGCCGCGAAGACAGCGGCACAGACGGGCAAGGATGGTTGGCTATCGGAGAAAGCGGACCTCTTGAAGCGGCTCGAATCGGTGCGTGAGGACAAGGCCGCCCTGGCGAAGGCCCAGTCCATGCAGAAGACGAAACTCGACATCCAGGCCGCGCAGACGAACTTCTTCCGGGGGGAGTATCTGCGCCTGGTGGGCGATGAGGAGGCGGCGCGCGAGTGCTATGAGCGGGCGGCGCAGCTCGATCCCGAAAACGACACCTATTCCAAGAGGCTCGGCGGGGACTGAGGCTCAGCTTCCGCGCTCTTTGCCGCCATCGGGGCTGGCACCGACCCTCCGTCGGTCTCCTCCTCGAAGGCGTCGATGACCTGGTCCACCGTGCCGTCCATACGGATCATGCCGCGGTCGAGCCAGACGGCGCGGTTGCAGTGCATCCGCACGAGTGTGGTGTTGTGACTGGCCAAGACCATGGCCCGCGAGTCGGCCACCAGGGATAGCAAGCGCGCCTTGGCCTTTTCGCGGAACACCCGGTCTCCGGCTCCGATCCATTCGTCCAGCAGGAGTATGTCAGGCTGCATCGCCGTGGCGGTCGCGAAGGACAGGCGCATGGCCATGCCTTGGCTATAGGTATTGATCGGGTCGTCGATCACTTCCTCCAGTTCGGAGAAGCCGATGATCTCCGGCATCATCGACCGGATGGTTTCCAGCGAATGGCCGTGCACCATGCCTTGCAGGACGATGTTGCGGCGGCCGGACAGGTCCATCTGCATGCCGATGCCCAGATTGAATAGCGCCGCCGTGGTTCCGTTGACTGTCACAGTACCCTTCTGCGGCGGATAGACGCCCGCCATGACCCGTAGCAGCGTGGACTTGCCGGACCCGTTCAACCCGACCAGCGCGAGGCGGTCGCCGCTGTTCAGCGTCAGGCGGATGGCATTCAGCGCATTGCTCATGCGCTTCCGGCGGCCAAAGACGGATCCCAGCCCACCTTGGGGCGGTGGGTAGCGAAGGGTGACGTCCCTGAGCGAAACCAGCCGCGTCATGATATGTAGAAGGCGATCTTGCGGCCCATGCGCGAAAAGGCGATCAGGGTGAGGACCCAGCCGACCACCGTGATCGCGCCCACCACCTGCCAGGACAAGATCGGCAGACCGTTTCCGAGGATCGGGTCGCGGATGATGGCAAGGAAGTGGGTGAACGGATTGTACTGCAGGAGGTAGGCGTTTTCGCCAAGTTGCTCGGGCACGTAGAGGATTGGGGTAAGAAAGAAGGTCACCTGCATAACCGACTGGGTCAGGTGGATCAGATCGTTATATCGGCTGGACACGGTGCCGAAGAACAGGGTCACCCAGAGACCGTTGAGAATGATCACGAGCAGACCGGCGATGGACCAGAGCCAGTCCGTCGTCGGCGTCCAGCGCATCACCAGAATCAGCGCTATGATCACGGGCAGGGAAAAGCTGAACCGGATCAGACTGCGGGCGGCGACCTTGATGGCGTAGACGGACAACGGGATGCGCGTGCCAAGAATCCAGCCCCGAGCGTATAAAAAAGTCCGCGAGCCATCCACGACCAGGCTCTGGAACAGGGTCCAGAGCCAGAAGCCCGTGCCCAGCCAGATGGCGAAAAAGCGCTCGTCCACAATGGTGATGGAGCCGAAGATCAGAATCTTGACGAAGATGAAGAGCGCGAAGGCGAGCGCAACCCAAGCCAGCCCAAACAGGCTGCGCTTGTAGAGCACTTCGATGTCCACGAAAGCCAGGCGCGACCAGAGCGAAACCCGGGCCAGGCCCGAACCGATATTGCGCAGCGCCCAGATCATGCTCGGGATCGGTTCATGAGCGTACGATCGATTCGAGCATGTCGCGATAGGTCTTCAGGACGGTGCGGTAGGCGTAATTGTCGTTGTGGTAGGTCACGCCCGCTTCCGAGATCGTCGTCCAGAGCGCTTCGTCGTGATAGACCTGACCGGCGAGTTCGGCGAACCGCTTGGGCGTTTCCGCCTCCAGCCGGATGACGTCCAGCCCCTCCTCGGCCATGCCCTCGAAGGCGATCGACGTACCGATGCAGGGCACGCCCGCCCCGATGGAGGACGCGACCTTGCCCTTGAGCCCGGCCCCGAACCGCAGGGGCGCGATGGTCATGCGCAGACCTGACAGAAGCTCATCCAGGTCGGGGATGAAGCCCCGGATCAGGACGTCTTCGGACGCATAGTCCGCGAACCGGTCCGGCATGGCGCTGCCGCAAATATGCAGGCGCACGCCCGGTAGGGTCTTGCGCATTTCCGGCCAGATTTCCCCGACCAGCCAGTCGACCGCGTCGATATTGGGCGGGTGGCGATAGCCGCCGATGAAGGCGATGTCGGACGTGGTGTCGTATTCCACCAGACGGTGGCTTTCGGCACGGATCAGGGGAATGGTCCAGAGTTTTTCCGCCCGCTCCTCGTCCTGGGACAGGAGTTCGCGCTCCACGGAGCTGAGCACGATCGTGGCGTCGGAGCGGTCGATATAGCCGAGCTCCTTGTCCTTCATGTCGGCGGCGGCTTCGGCGAGTTCCGGGTCGTTCGTGGTCTCGGCGCGGCGCTCCATGCGCATGAAGTGGAGGTCGACCGTGTTGTAGATGATCTTGGCGCTCGGGCAGCGCTCGCGGATCTGATCCAAGAAGCGATCCGCCGATTCCGGACGGGACAGCACGACATAGTCGAACATGTCGCCCCGGTCGTCGAGCAGCTGCTCCATGTTGCTGTAGAAGGGGTGGTAGATCGCTTCGACGCCCATGCGCTGCAACTCGCGCGTCGCCTCGCCCCAATAGGCGAAGTTGGACCCCGGCACGAAATGCACGCGGTAACCCATCTCCATCAGGATGCGCATGGCGTAGATCGCGTCGAGCGAGCCGGAATCCTTCTTGGGCTCCGGCGTGACGGCGTCGACATAGAGCACGTGGCCGCGGCGGTAGCGGTCAGAGGCGATCAGCGGCGTCTGGGCGTTGGGCAGGTTGCCCGCCAGCGCGTCCGCCCAAGTCGTCTTGAAGATGTCCTGATTGACCACTTGGTATTGCTTGGCCCCGGCACCCAGGTCCGTGCCCGAAGACAGGCCTTCGATGTGGATGACCTCGGAGGCGGGCTGGTAGAGTACGCGGTAGCCCATGGAACGCAGGCGGAAGCAGAGGTCGGTATCCTCGTAATAGGCTTTCTCCAGCCCTTCGTAGAAGCCGCCGATCTCCCGCCAGATCTTGGTCGGCACCATGAGGGACGCGCCCGAGACGTAGTCCACGTCGCGAACGTAGTTGTAGAGCGGATGGTCCGGATTTTGACCCCGGCCCCAGTTCCAGCCCGATGCGTCCTCCCAGATGATGCCGCCCGCTTCCTGCAACTCGCCGGAGGGGAAGATCAGTTTGGAGCCGACCGCGCCGACGTCGCCATGCTCCTGGAACGTGTCGTAGAGGGCCTGCAGCCAGCCCGGCTTCACGATCGTGTCGTTGTTGAGGAACACGATGTAGTCGCCGCGCGCATGCTCGGCATTGCGGTTGCAGTTCAGCAGGAAGTGCAGGTTCTCCGGATTGCGGAAGTAGCGCAGGCCCGGAATGGTCTCCAGGATCTTGTGGAACGGGTCGGGCGACTTGTCGTCGGCCAGGATGACTTCGTAGGAAACGCTGACCTGCTGCTGGTAGATCGAACGCAGGCAGGCGATGGTCTGGCTGATCTCGTTATAGACCGGGATCACGATGGAGATCACCGGGTTCTCGACCACCGGAAAGGCGAAATCGATGCTGGTGTTGGCGACCGTCGGCTCCGGTGCCGGCAGGCCGAGGGGTGTCGCGGATGGCTGGAGGCGCTGTGCCAGCCCAGTGAACTTGCGGGCGACTTCGGTACGCCGGTCCTCCGGCATGGGCAGGCTGTTGCGGATGCCGCGCAAGGTCCGGAACATGGCGGTCTTCACGCCCGCCTTGAGCGGGGCGCGAGTATAGAAATCGACCTGGTCCTGGAGCGCGCGAATCTTGTCGGACAGCTCGCTTTCGACCATCTTGGAGCGGGCGGCCTCCATCTCGATGGTAACGTCCTGCATGTCCTTCATGCGGCTCACGTCGTCGAGCGATTTGGAGAGGTTCTTGACTTCCTCGCGCGCGTTGAAGAGGTCGAGATTGGCCTGGGAGAGGGCTTGGCGCGTGGAATCGAGCGCGGCTTCGGCGTGCTCGAGCCGGTGATCGGTCGCGGCCTTTTCCTTCTTGAGCTTGGTCAGCTGGCGCTGCTTGGACTTGGCCGCTGCCCGGCTCTTCTTCAACTCGTCTTCGACCACGTCAAACTGCCTTTGGAGAGCGCTCTGACGCTCCGCCATTACCTTGATTTCGTTCTGGAGTGCGTTGCCCCGCTCTTGCTCGGCCTCGTAGTCGAGCCTTAGGGCGGAGGCAAGCGCCTCTGCCTCCTTGGTCTGGGTTTGATGGGTTTTTTCGAGCGCCTCGATGTCTTTTTTCAGCTTGGAGGCGTGGGCCGCGCTCTTTTTCACCTCGCGCGTGAGTTCGGTCACGCGCCCGTCGAGCGCCTTTCGCTCGGCGGCGATGGACTCCATCTCCGTCTGTTGCGCCGCGATGCGCTGGTCACGCTCCCGTTTGGCGGTCTCCAGATAGGCGATGGCGTCGCCCTTATCCGACAGCTCGGCGGTCAGCTGAGCCAGCCCGGCCTCGCGCTCCGCCAGATCCGTCTCGGCGGCGCTCACGACATCCTGCAGCCGGTCGGTGGCCTCCGTGAGTTCGGCGATGCGCGCATCCCGCTCCGCCACGCCACCTTCGAAGGCACTGCGCTCTTGGCGAAGCTTGGTCAGCGCGTCGCCGAGCTCGCGCAGCGACGCATCGCGCTCCTCGATCCCGCCCTGCAAGCTATTGGCCCGGTCCGATTCGCGTTGCAGCTCCTCCTCTAGGCGCTGGGCGGCTTGCACCTCCTTCGTCAGCTCGGCGA